>JADHWE010000030.1 GCA_016783675.1 Kiritimatiellia bacterium | reverse complement strand
GACTGGTGGTATGAGGCATACAGCGGTGACGCGGCAACGAACCCGATAGGACCGGCAAGTGGGAGCACCCGTGTGTACCGTGGCGGCTCGTGCTTGTGGGATGAGTACTGGTTGCGGTGCGCGTACCGCGAGCACTTCTTTCCATACGAGTTTCACTTCAGTCAAGGGTTCCGCTGTGCGAGGGGGCTCTAGCTGAAGCTTCGCCAAGGTCTGCTTCTCAACCTGGACCGGGCAGCTTTACGGTCACCGTGACAGTGGTGGCCGTGGCTCCAGACATGCTCGCGGGTACGGACTGTGTTCCCAGTTCACTGTACCAACCGGGTGCATCGGTAGACATCTCGACATCTGTGAAGATGAGGTGGTTGGATCGACGGCGGGGCTACACTATCGAGGAGCGGGGGGCGGGCGCCGCCATCGTCTGCTATCCCCCGCTTGCTAATTTCTTCGGGTGCGGGTAGCTTCCTTTTTATGAAACGTGCTCGGTTGTCTTGGATCTTCGCTGCCGTGGCGGCCCTGCTATCCGTTTCGGCGGGCGCTGTTGAGTGGCAGTTTGTGGAGGTCGACCTGTCACTGCGGCCGGACGGCAAGGCTACGGTGGTGTACAAGGTCGCGGTCGATCCGCAAGGCTTCAACCTGCATGGGTTCTATTTTGAGGGCAGCGCGGGCACGCCGCATTTTGACGGCGCGCAATGCTACGCGCTGGATGCATCCAATCAGCGGCACGAGCTGAGCATCAAGCGCGTGGGCTCCCGCAAGTACGATGTGGTCCTCGCGAAGGGGCGGTCCATCCGGTCCGGACGCGTGATCTATATCCTCACCTATGGCACGGACTTGCACGCCTCTGGAAATATCGCCGCAACCACATCGGCAGACCGGGGACGACTGGTTGTGCTGAACTGGGCTCCCGTTCAATGGGACGACCCGCTGGGGCACTACACTGTCTCGGTTCACTGGCCCATTCCGCTTGCGGAAAGCACGGCGCCCCGGGAGCAGCTTGCCACGAACGTCCTGACCGAGACGTGGATGAATGCCAAGTACAAGATGGACTACAGCGCCATCGAACACGGCGGAGCCTTCTGGTTGAAGCAGAAAATTCATTGGGACCGGGTACCCGCTCGCGGCCACTTCCGCATCCAGGAATATATCGATGCTTCGGCCTTTGCTTTGCCAGCGCGCAAGACAGCGGCACCGGCACAGCGCAAGACACCGGCGCGCCCGCAGCAAAAGGCGCCGGGATCAAGGAAGCCTGTCAGGCTACTGATCATGAACCACCCCAAGCTCATGTTCTCGATCGTCGCAGGGATCTTGGGCCTCCTGTTCTGCCTGGTCATCACGAGCAAGCACCGCAGCATGGTGACGGCCGCAGACGGCCTGAGCGAGGTCAGCTGGCTGGGGGCCGACTGGACGCCCCCCAAGATCCAGATGACCAGCTTCCGCAAGGAGGGCAAGATCGCCGATCTCGGCACGATCGAGGCGGCGGTATTCATCGGCATCTCGGTGAACAAGGTCCTCTCCATCATGCTCAGCGTGCTTCGCCGGCGAGGCATCGTGGACCTGCAGGCGGACGGGCGCGTGCAGATCCTCAAGAAGGCCGACGACCTGAATGAGTATGAGTACGCGCTATTGCAGGCCGTGGAACCCGACGGAAAGCTGGAACCGACACGCGTACGTCAATTGATCGAGCACATCGTCGACCAAGTACAGCGCAGGGCCTGGGACGCCGACATCGATGCCACCCGGGAACATTATCTCGCACAGTTCCGTGGCGTCTTCGACCGGGTGAACCCTGACGAGCGCGAGGACACTGAGGCCGACCGCGAGGAGGACTACTACCCCTATTCCTTCTACCGCCATCATCACTACCACGCGGTGCGCTCGCGCCCCATTGTCCATGAGGCCATTGAAGCAAGCATCGCATCCGCGGCCGGCGACATCGGTGACTACCAGTCTTTCATGGATAGCGAGGTGTGTTACGAAGGCTGCTTCGTGCACTCAGCCTGCCATGATGCATGTCATTCGGCCTGTCACTCGGCCTGCCATTCAGCCTGTCACTCAGCCTGTCACTCGGCCTGCCACTCGGCCTGCGTGAGCGGAGGAGCCCACTGATGCCATTTGTTTCTGACAGCACGGCATCGTTTAGCTGGGTGGATGACTATTTCAGCCACATCGGGTCTCATTTCGATATCCGCGCGGCCGACAGCCTGCTGATCATACTGCCCAACCGGGCCGTGCGAGTGAACCAAACCGCGCTGACCATGCTTACACATCTCAAGAACGGCGGTTCAGTCGATGCCATCGTTGAACGGCTTGGCGACAGCAGTGAACGGCGCTATGAGGCCTACTGCTTTCTGTGCGACTTTCGGAGCCTCATGTCAGGCTGCCTGGGAGAGGGCTGGAAGCGCAAGGGGGTGGAGACGCTCCCGCACTCCATTCCCTTCAATACGCTGCCGGTTCTATCCGAGATCGCGGTGACATACCGCTGCAATCTGAGCTGCCGGTTCTGCTATGCGGCCTGCGGTTGCCAGCGCGCCGAAAAGCCGTCTGCGGAGATGAGCCTGGACCAGGTGGCCCGCGTACTGCACATCATCCGGCATGAGGCCGGGGTACCGTCAGTCAGTTTCACCGGTGGCGAGCCACTGATGCGCGATGATCTTGAGAAGCTCGTGGCACGCGCGGTCGAAACGGACCTGCGCGTGAACCTGATAACCAATGCCACCATGCTGGCCGGGACTGATCGCGCCCTGCGCCTGCGCAGCGCCGGATTGACATCGGCACAGGTATCGCTCGAGGGACCCGACGCCGGCGTACACGATGCGCTCACGGCTGTGCCCGGTTCCTTTGACCGCACGATTAGCGGACTATCCGCACTGCGCGATGCGGGGATTCATGTGCACACCAACACCACGCTCAGCGCCGCCAATGCGGCGCATGCGGTCGACCTGGTCCGCCTGGTTGCATCGCTCGGACTGGACCGAATGTCCATGAACCTGATCATTCCAGCGGGGAGCGCCACCTCAGGCCTCCAAGTCTCCTATAGTGACATCTGGGATCTCATTGCACCGGCCAGGGAGGAAGCGCGGCGGCGGGAGATCAACTTCATGTGGTACTCTCCCACCCCCATGTGCATCATGAATCCGTTGGCCAACGGTATGGGGAACAAGAGTTGCGCGGCGTGTGACGGACTGCTCAGCATTTCACCCGTCGGTGATATACTGCCCTGCTCGAGCTACGCGGAGCCGGTCGGCAACCTGCTGTCACAGCCCTTCACTGAAATCTGGAATTCAACCCGGGCGGTTTTCTTCCGCAACAAAGACTACGCACCCGTCGAGTGTTCCGGCTGCGAGGATTTCAAAGCCTGTGCGGGCGCCTGTCCGCTCTACTGGTCGGCCCTGGGCACAGATGAGTTGGTTGCGGCCCGAAGGAGGGAACATGCTACTGCCTGATGCCACGCGACGCGGCGAGATCAAGTTCGTCGTAGCGAGATCGCTGCCCTACAACGCCAGGATGCTGATCGTCATGGGCCTGTTGTTCATGGGTTTCGGCATTCAGATCTACGGATACTTGTTCCTTGGGGCCGCCTTCCTGCTTGCCGCGACGGTGCTGTCGATTGTGCGCGGATACAGCAACGTTCCCGGCCAACTCAAGGGCAAGCGTGAGTGGCGCGTCGGCAACCACGATCAACTGCGCACTATCGTCAAGATTGCGGAACAGTCGAAGCGGTGGGACCAAAGCCTTCTCGATATCACCTGTCTCCGCGGTTTCCTCGTATTGGCCGCCGCGGTAATTGGCATCACGGTTGCCTGCATAGGTCTCTTCATACTGAGCCAGGACGACCTGATGCATGCGCTTGTGCTCGACACCGCCGTATTGCTGCTGCCGCACTGGCTGACCGGGGTAAGACGCATTCTTACGAACGCCCCCCTGACGACCAAGGTAGAGCAACTGCTCTCGATTGTTTCATACTGGGAAGCGCATCCGGAACCGGGAGAGACGCTGACGCCGCAGATCGAATTCCGCACCGACGGCGCGGGCGAAGTACCAACGGACGCGAAGCTGATCATGGGCCTGCCGGAGCTGGGAGACACCTTTCCTGGTCTCCAGGTACAGGTTGTGCTGAACAACGTCCAGGGATCCGACTTCCCATACGTGTACTGTGTTCTGGTCGCGAAGCCCAAACTGAACATGCTCAAGAAGATCAAGTTGGACGCCGCACAAGGCACCGTCCTGGAACCCAAGCACCAAGGCGACGTCGACATCATCGTGGTCAGACAGCAGACCACCAAGACCAGCGGCTACCACACCAAGCCAGCCAAGGTTCTGGCCATCTTCCACCTGGCACGCGCCATGGCCAGACAGCTCCTCGACTGATCGCGTCGGCAGGTGAACCCTCAGGGCAGACCGGTCGCGCCGGTGGTCATCGCCCTGATGTCGGCGCTGGCGGCGATGGGTTCGGAGATGAAGGTCATGGAGATGTCGGTGCATCCGAAGCGATGGCCAGGGCCTGCTCGATGGCTTGGATGGCGGCACAGACCTCGGCCTCGAACGCGGCCTTTTCGGCGGGGGGCTTGGGTCCAGAGAAGATTTCGTACAGCTTGAGCTTCCAGGGAATGGCGCGGACACCGTTCTCAACGCACATGAACCCGCAGCAGGGATGGCCCGAGCTGGGGCACATCTGATCGTGCATGCCGATGCGGAAGGCAAAGCCACTGTAGCAGACGAGGTCGTCGTAGGAGAGCGACTCGCCCAGCGCCCGGAGGATCCGGGCCTGGCAGCCTTGGACGCTGCTGGCGTACTCGGCGGGACTGAAACCTCTGACGCCCTCGATCCAAACCTTGTCGGCCGTCCGTTGCACATTCATCGCACCCCTCCTATCGGTCGCCCCCGGCGGAATCACAGAACAGCCCGCGGCCACGGCGAGCACCAGAAGTAACGCTATCCTCCCCATCGCCTGCCTCCTCCACTCACGACATCAACCCCGACTTCAGTCGGACCCATTCTTGCCCGCGACTATAGGGTCCGGAAGGTGGAGGCGTCGAGGGAAAGGTGGGAGGCGGGAGGTGTCAGGGGCTCGTCGTCCGCCAGAGATTGCCCGGGGACAAGACGGACGGTCACCCGGATCCCGGCAAGGAGACTGTCATCCGGTTGATTCGCGAGCTGGGTGCCCTTGGCGTCAACGCGATCGATACGGACGAAGGCAACGCTACGGAGGACAGGACGGCGGACAAGCTGTCCGACCCCTTTGGGGTCGTCCCTATTCGAATTGGGAACGGAAGGTGTTGAGGGTTTCGCGGAGGGCTTGCACTTCGGATTGGAGCAGGTCGACCTTTTCTTCGAGCGTGGCGAGGCGCTCGTCGCGTGGGGGGGATTGGTCGTTCGACGCGCTCACGGCAGGTATGGGGTGGGCGGAGGGAGGGGGAACGTCGACTTCGCCGCTGAGGAGGTGGGCATAGCGTGGTTCGCGATGCCCCGGACCGGGTGGGAGTCGCACGACCATGGGATCGGGCTCTACGGCGGCCAGGCTGCTCATTGCATCGGCGACGGCTGATACGCTTTCGATTTCACGCAGTCGTTTCGCATGCGTGCGCAGCTCCCCGGCGGTCTGTGGGCCACGCAGCATCAACTCACACATCAGCACGAGGTCGAGATCGGTGAGGGGCAGCTTATTCACGGCGTCATGCGAGAACTTGGGCACTCGACTGCCGGCGACGGACACCTGGCAGGCCAGGTGATGCGTGTAACGGAGTTCATTGAGAGCCTTTGTAACGGTTTCCTCGTCCAGCGCCATAACGGGCGCGCGGTTCGACTTCTGGTTGCATGCGGCCGTCAGCGCATGGAGGGTCAACGGATAGTATTCAGGGGTGGTCATCGATTTCTCGATCAGGCACCCCAGCACGCGTACTTCAACGTCAGTGAGCAGTGAGTTCATGGGCTACTCCTGAATGGTGATTGGATAGACCCCGGCTCGCGAGGACGCTCGCCCTCCATGGGTAGCGACGGTGCGGGGGCGTACGGGTCGCCAAAAACCAACCTTGTCTAAGTGACATTCTGAATCAGTCCTTCTTCAGCAGTTGATCGAGGTTATCGAAAGGGTTGGCTACAGGAGGGGCCGCTTCACCGAAGGTGACGGGCTTTGAACTGCGGGCATCGGAGGCGTGCGATTCGTGTTCGTGATCGTGGCAGTAGAGGCAGAGGAGCATCCAGTTGCTGCCGTCGTTCGGGTTGTTGTGGTAGTCATGATCCTTGTGATGGACCGTCAGCTCGCGCAGGCGCTTACCGGTGAACTCCCGGCCACAGCTCGCACAGACGTGCGGGAACAACTGGAGGGCGCGGGCGCGATAGCTGGTTCGCCGCACATGCTGATCGCGGCGGAGCTCCCGGAGAAGCCGCGCCTTCCTCTCAGCATCGGACTCTGCAGGCTGCTTCTTCATAGGACTATTATGAAGTGCCCGGAGGCGTTACGCAATAGTGACATCGGCTCCGCTGAGACGGTTGACAGGTGGGGGTGTAGGCTGCACTATCATCCGCACAACCGTCACACACTACAGACTGGACGTACACATGCAGACACCTCCCCCAACTGAAGCCGCGTTACCTAACATTGTCTATATCCTTGCGGATGACATGGGGTATGGGGATGTGTCGTGTCTTAATGCGGACTCCAAGATCCGGACGGTGCATCTTGACCGCATGGCGGCGGACGGGATGGCGTTTGAGGATGCGCATGCGAGTTCGGCGGTGTGCACACCTTCGCGTTACAGCATTCTGACCGGTCGCTATAACTGGCGATCCTCCATGAAGCAGAGCGTGCTGTCGGGGTACTCGCGACACCTGATCGAGCCGGGGCGGATGACGGTGGCGTCCATGCTCAAGCAACATGGCTACCACACAGCCATGATTGGAAAGTGGCACCTGGGGTGGGACTGGACGACGACCGACGGCGAACCGGCGCAAGGGGACGGCAGCAACCTGGACTTTGCAGGACCTGTCGCGAACGGCCCCGACTGCTTTGGCTTCGATTACTACTACGGTCATTGCGGGTCGCTCGACATGGCCCCGTATGTCTACGTGGAGAACGGGAAGATCACGGCGCAGCCCGATCGGGTAACGGAGAATACCGACAAGTTCACCTGGTGGCGCAAGGGGCCGACAGGCTCCGACTTCCAGCACGAAGATGTGCTGCCCAACTTCACGCGGCGAAGCGTGGACTACATCGAGAAGCAGGGCGCCGCGGGCGAGCCGTTCTTTCTCTACTTCCCGCTGCCCGCACCGCACACGCCGATCCTGCCGCTGCCCGAGTTCCGGGGCAAGAGCGGTACGAATCTCTATGGCGACTTCTGTCTGCAGGTCGACGACGTGGTCGGCCAGATCATGGCCGCGCTGGAGCGCGCGGGCGTGGCCGACAACACGATCCTGGTCTTCACAACGGATAACGGATGCTCGCCGGAGGCCGACTTCGAGGAGCTCGCCGCGCTCGGCCACCATCCGAGCCATGTCTTCCGGGGACACAAGGCGGACATCTACGAGGGGGGACACCGCATTCCGCTCATTGTCCGATGGCCGCAGGGGATTGAGGCGGGGGGCACCAGCAGCGAAACGGTCTGCCTGTGCGACCTGATGGCGACGGTCGCGGACATTGTCGGCGACGCGGTGCCCGACACGGCCGGCGAAGACAGTGTCAGCAACCTGCCGGTCTGGCAGGGACAGACGCTGGATGGTCCGCTGCGCGAAGCGACGGTTCACCATTCGATTAACGGCTCGTTCTCGATCCGCCAGGGACGCTGGAAGCTGGAGATGTGTCCGGGCTCAGGCGGCTGGAGCCATCCGCGTCCGGGCAGTGACGATATAGCCGACCTGCCGCCGATCCAGCTCTACGACCTGGAAGCGGATGTGGGCGAACGGACCAACGTCCAGGACCAACATCCGGACGTGGTCGAGAAATTGACAGCCTTACTTACGTCTTACGTAAGGGATGGCCGCAGCACCCCGGGCGCACCACAGCCCAACACGGGTGTGCGCTACTGGCCCCAGCTCAACTGGTTGCAGGAAAGCGACCTGAACTCCGTCACCAACTCGCACTGAGACAACAGTCATGAGCAATCCCCAGGGCGGCTTCAAACCACCTCCGAAAAAGTATCAGCCCAAGGGGTTGACGTTTCTGTATGAGGACCGGGATTTGCTGGTGGTGGACAAGGTAAGTGGTCTGCTCACGATCAGCAGCGAGACGGTTCGGGAGAACACGGCCTATTGGCTCCTGAACGAGTATGTCCGCAAGGGCGTACAGAAGTCGCGTAAACGTGTCTTCATTGTGCACCGTCTCGATCGTGACACCTCGGGAGTGCTGGTCTTTGCCAAGAGCGAGGAAGCCAAGCGGTTTCTGCAGGCGGAGTGGCCCACGTTCCGGAAGCAGTACTTCGCCGTAGTGCACGGCGTGCCGCCCAAGAGCGAGGGAGTGATTACGTCATACCTGGCCGAGAACAGTGCGCACAAGGTCTACTCGGTCAGCGACCCCAAGAAGGGCAAGCTGGCCAGGACGCGCTACAAGGTGTTGAAGACGGGGACGTCATGCAGTTTGCTGGAGATTGAGCTTCTCACGGGCCGGAAGAACCAGATCCGCGTCCAGCTCTCGGAAGGCGGCTGCCCGGTGGTGGGGGATCGCAAGTATGGCCTCGAGAGAAAGGGCCGCCAGCGACTGGCCCTTCACGCCGCGTCACTGACCCTGCGTCACCCGCACTCGAAGCGGGAGATGACGTTCACGGCTCCCCTGCCCCGCTACTTTGAGCATCTTGTCTGACCTTGGGGGAAGGAGAGGGAGACTCTTCTGACAGGATGAACAGGATGGACGGGATGAGACTGCCCGCAGGTTACTTGGTTTGGAGAGAGTGGAGGAGTTTGATTTCTTTGGGCCAGATGGTGTCGTCGATGGTTTCGAGGATGAGGGGCATGTTGTCGAAGCGGGGGTCGTTCATAATGTATTCGAAGGCGACCATGGGGATGGTGCCCTGGCCGATGCTGTGATGGCGGTCCTTGCGGCTTTCGAACGGGACCTTGCTGTCGTTGATGTGCATGCCGCACAGGTATTTCATGCCGACGATATCGTCGAAGGCTTTGAAGGTCTTATCACAGGCCTCGGGGGTGCCCAGGTCGTAGCCGGCCGAGTATGAATGGCAGGTGTCGATAACGACGCCCATGCGGGATTTGTCGTCGACCCGGTCAATGATCGTGGCGAGATGCTCGAAACGGTACCCCATATTGGAGCCCTGCCCCGCCGTGTTTTCAAGCGCAACAGTGACGCCCTTGGTCACTTCGAGCGTTTGGTTGATGCACTCGGCAATCAGCGTCAGGCATTCGTCCTCGGAGATCTCGCGCAGGTGACTGCCCGGATGCATGTTGAGCATCGTCAGGCCAAGCTGCTGACAGCGGGTCATCTCATCAATGAACGCATCCAGCGAGCGTTTACGCTTCTCGGGGTCGGGGTTGCCGAGATTGATCAGGTAGCCGTCATGCGGCAGCACGACGTCCGGGGTGTAGCCGTTGGCCGCCAGGTTCGTTTTGAAGCGCTCGATCGTCTCATCCGTGTAGGCCGCTGCTTTCCACTGGCGCTGGTTCTTGGTGAACATGGCGAAGGCGGTGGCGCCGATGGCTTTGGCGTTGAGGGGAGCGTTGAACACACCGCCACTGGTTGACACGTGCGCACCGACGAGCTTGTTGGTTGTCATGAGAGGGAGTCCTTTTTGTCTGGAGGGTAGAATGGGGCAAGGACTCCTGTTCTGGCAAGGATTTGGATGGGGCGGCCCCCCTTCGCCAAGGCTTCCCCCCTTCGCCCGTTGGGCTAGCTCCGAGATGCAGGAGGCAGGGGGCTTTGCAGGAGGCGCCGGGAGATCTTTGGTTCCACCGACCAAGGTCGGTGGGGACCTGTGGGAGTGGGGCAGACAGAAGGTGGGGATCTGCGGGAGTGGAAGCGGAAAGGAAGTGTTGTGGGTGGGATTGCTTTGAGGAGTGAGATGCGCGATGATGGCGACATGAAGACGCGATTGTTGTTTGTTGTCTGTGTGGTTCTGACTGTTGCGGTGCCGGTTTGCATGGGAGAGAGCCGGTTCTTTCCGCGGGTGTATGGCGAGGGGTATTTGGAGTTCTATGGGAACCAGCAGGATGAGTTTGATGAGGATAGGTATGTCAGCGAGGGGGGATTGGAGGCGGACATCTTCCTGTTCCGGTTTACGCCGAGGACACACGTGGTGTGGAGGATCACCTGTGGGACGGGGATGGGTGAGGCGGTGACCTCAGGCCTGCCGTTCTCGGTGCAGGAGGTACGCTACGCCTTGATGCCCTTCGTCGAGTATGGGGGCCGGACACTCCTTGTACGAGCGGGACTCGATCATGGTTGCGACCACCTGGTTCTGAAGGACACAGAAGAGCCCTGGTATATCCGTGGACGACAGCAAGCGCTACGCGATGTGTACGACAACCGCCTTTTTGCAGGCGTGGGCTCCGCGACGCATCGGCGGGCAACGTGGCGGGACACGGAGCGCAGTGCTGAACAGGAAGCGCCCGAATGGATTCATTACGCCGAGGCCGGGTATTACCTGCGGGAGTTCTTTGGCGCCGTGGACAAAGAGGCCTTGAACGAGGGGAACAACTGGTGGTGGGATCTCGTGTACGATCTTCGCTGTCGGCTCTGGAACGGATCGGCCGGCAGCCTGTTTGCGCTAAACCAACTGCACGTGTTGCTCGATCGTGAGAATGATCTGTTTTGGCGCGACAGCATCGGTATTGAGTTCCAGCCGGCCGGCACCGGGCTCGGCACCGCTTTTGCGCTCTCCTGGCAGGCGGTTGACGAGCATGTTCGGGATTCGAAGGAAGGACTCATCGCGCTGACGGGAAGGTTCTTCTTTTAGATTTTGACAGCGCCCGTGGTTCGCCATAGGTTATTTACCAAGAATAAGGAGTTGCCATGGATATGCCTGTACTGACGTGTGTTCACTGTGGAGCGAAGCTTAAGGTGAAGCCTGCCACGCTGCGCTTTATCAAGGAGATTCCCTGCGGCAAATGCCGCAAGAAGTTCCCCGTTACAGACGAGATGAAGGCACTGGCAACGACGGCAGCGACAGCGCCTGCTGCACCCACTCCTGCTGCACCGCCCACTGCTACTCCCGCGCCTGGGGCGACACCCGC
Organism: Kiritimatiellia bacterium; assembly: GCA_016783675.1. Classification (GTDB taxonomy): domain Bacteria; phylum Verrucomicrobiota; class Kiritimatiellia; order UBA8416; family JABMPJ01; genus JABMPJ01. Next base: position 21,297 of record JADHWE010000030.1, on the reverse strand, counting down.
AACTCCACCTCCGGGAGCACCTGCCGCCGCTCCGGCTGCGGCACCAACGCCGGCAGCACCAGCGCCCGCTCCAGCTGCAGCACCGGCGGCGACAGCTCCGGCTCCTGCCGCGGCGGGCGCGGATGTGTCAGCTAAGGTGGATGCGATGGAGAAACGTGTGGCGGCGCTTGAGGCAACGATTGCAGCGTTGAAGGGCGCTTTAAAGTAGGTACCGGGGATCTTGGGCTCCACCGACCAAGGTCGGTGGGGACCTGCGGGAGAGGCAGGCAGAAGTCGGTGGGGACCTGCGGGAGAGGCAGGCAGAAGTCGGTGGGGACCTGCGGGAGAGGCAGGCAGAAGTCGGTGGGGACCTGCGGGAGAGGCAGGCAGAAGTCGGTGGGGACCTAGAAGCGGTAGGTGGTTGAGACGGAGGCGTGCATTCGGTCGCCGAAGCCGCCTTCCAGGTCGATCTGCCAATTCTCACCGATACCGGTTGTGAAGCCTACGGAGCCGTTCCAGCTCTCTTTCTGCTCGAACTCGACGTTGTAGTCTACGCGGCCAAAGACCGGCACCGTGATGTTGCCCTCGTGCTTTTCGTCGGTCTGCTGGTACATTCCCCCGATCCAGACGGCGCCGTAGCGGCCGGCCATCCCCACCTTGGGCGAGAGGATCCACGCCTTCACGCTGGATGTGCTTGTATCGAGCTCGGTCTCGGTCAGGGCTGCGGTCAGGGTGACAAAGTACTGCTCCCATCCTGCCGCGAGTGTCACGCCCGCACCGTAGACGACCCCTTCGTATTCGACCGAGAGGCCGGGGATCAGATCCGTATCAACGTCGGTTTCGCCGTCCACGCTGCCGAGGATGCCGAAGACATTGAGGAAAGGAAACAACCAGTAGTCGAGTTTGACATTCATCTCGGTGACATCGTTATCGATCTCGATGCCCTCCAAGGCGGCAAGATCGCCGGGCAGCACGTTAACGCGGAGACTGCTCAAGTCGTAGCCCTGGCTCTGGTGATAGAAGTTCACACCCACGCCGAAAGGCGAAGGCAACCGGGAATCGCGGGTATCGTCCGCCATCTTGGGCGAGTCGGCGTGAACCGCACCGGCACAACCCGCGATCAGCACACTCAGCAGCAATGCTCTCATGATAGTCTCTCTTTCTGCGCTACATACCCAATCCGGAAAGCAACTCGATGATTTCGCCGAGACTTCTCACAACCTGGCCATGGCCTTCGTGGATGTAGATGCCGAGCTGGGCGATGAGGCTGTAGGCCGCGGCAAACTGGGCCAACGCCCATACGGCGACGGTGAACTGGCTGACACTGATGACCCCGATACCGAACTGGGAAATCGTGATGATGCCGCAGGCGAACTGACCGATCGCAATGATGCCGCGTGCGGGAACCGGGCAGCGCGAGGGTCGGTACTTGAAGGAGATATGGAGCCAGGGAAGACCGAGGAAGGTCGCCTTCGACTTGTACTCGTATCCCCAGCCATCCCATTGGTCCCGCGCGGGAAAGGGTGCCCCGCACTGGGGACAGCCCATGGCTTGCTCAGACACCTCCTGCCCACACTCACGACACGGCTTCATAGTCCTGCCTCCTATCGAATCATTGTCACGCCAAGCCACAGTACACCGATTCCGACCGTGACGGTTCCCGCCACATTCAACCCGGCCCACAGCACTTCGTGCCGTTGAAGGAGATAGACGGTTTCAACGCCAAAGGCCGAGAAGGTGGTGAAGCCACCCAGCAGACCGGTAAAGAGCAGAAGACGCAGTTCCGGCGAAAAGGAATCGTGCTTAACGGCCAACGCCATCAGGATCCCCGCCACCAGGCAGCCGCCGACATTGACGAGGAATGTAGACAGGGGAAACTTCCAGTTGGCGGTATGATGAAGGACGAAGCCGCCCACGAGATAGCGCAGCACAGCACCGGCGAAACCGCCCGCTCCAACGAGTAACACATCGCGTACCACTATTCTCTCCAATACTCCGGCTTATCCAGTGCGTCGGCACAGACCGCCCTGCCCTGCCCCTCTTCGAGCGCCCCCGCACGCAGGGCCTGCACCATCCACGCATCGGCATCCTTTTCCGGGATCGCGTACGTTGGCGTGAAGCCGTGCTTCATGGCCGGCTCGAAACCGTAGCGCGGGTAGTAACCGGGGTGGCCCAGGACAAACACGAGGTCGACACCCGTGGTCCGCAGCGCCTCAAGGCCCTGCTTGATCAACGCCCCGCCGATGCCCTGACGCTGTGAGCCGGGAACAACCGCGAGGGGGGCGAGGATGACCACCGACATGTTCGACGCGGGGTCAAGCGTGGCGCGAGTGAAGAGGATGTGGCCAACCGCGTTGTCGCCATCGTCGAACGCAAGCAAGGAGAGGGCCGGCTGTGCACTGGGGTCCTTCAGGAGATCGTCGACCAGCCGCGCTTCGTCTTCTTCGCCAAACGCCTCACGCTCAACGCGCAGGACATCGTCGAGGTCGGTGATAGTTGCATTGCGGATGACCATCTCTGCTCCTGTCGGCCACTGGGTATTGGAATACCTTTGCACAGGAAAGGCTCCAGTGCAATAGTAGGCGTCCTGCGCTGGGGCGCAGGATGGCGGTGTCCCTCCTTCGCTCTGCGGGCTCGGAGGGCCGGCAGGTGAGCGTGTGATAGATTATGGAGAAAGCATGAAGAAGTCGGTTTGGATTAGCGTACTGGTTGGGATCACGATTGTGGTGGGGATGGCGCATGGCGGGGTGCAGATAGAAGCGCCGACGGTTATGGAGGATGCGCTGCTTTCCATTACGGTTTCTGACTTCCATGGCTTGGTGGACGGATTGGGAACGGCGGCGGCGCAGGTCTCTCCGATGATGAATGCCACGACGATCAAGAGTCTCGTGGGCATGCAGCTCGGGGACCCGATGTTGGCCGGTATTCCGGCCGGCAAGGGACTGGCGGTGGTTGCGCTGGATCCGACAACGGTTTTCGGCATTCTCGAGCTGGCGCCCGGACAGGTGGCAGCCTACACCAACAAGCTGGGCACGGCGGGAATGCAGTGCCGGTATGGCAACGGCGTCCTCGTTGCGGCCAAGACAGCGGCCGCCATCACGAAGGGCGTTGCGGCCTCCGCTTCGGTCCGCCGGACGCTCCTCGCCCGGCGCTCGCCGACGATCCGAATCGGGATGAAGCCGGCCGCCTACATAGCCGCCAACACCGAGCAAATACAAGGCATGCTTCAGATGATGACGGCCTCCATGAACAAGGGGATGGAGGCGCAGGCCAAGATGCAGGGACAGCCTGCGGCATCCGCTACGGAGGGGACGGTCAAGATCCTGGAGGGTGAGATGCTTATCCTCCTCTCCCTGCTCAAGCAGGTTGAGGCGATGGAGATCGTTGTGACGGCGGCAGAAGGATCGCTCCAGTTGGACGAAGTGATATTGCCGGCAGCCGGAAGCCGCGTGGCGACACTGGTCAACGCACCCAAGCAGAATTCATGGCACCCGAAGGTTCAGTCGGGCGACACGGGATCGGCCGCATTCATGATTGATTTCCTGATCGAAAACACCGCGGCCCTATCGGCGTTCATTTCGGCGGAAACAGAACAGCTCATTAGCGATATGGCGTTGGAGACGGAGAATGTGCAGCGCATAAGCGATTACATGCAGAAATGCATGGCCGTCTGCGGCGGCGCGGTGTCCGAAAGCATCTTCGGCGGGACAGGCGCCGGCCTCAACATGGATTATGTCATGGAGGTCAGCGACGAGAAGGCCGCCCTGGACATGCTCAAGAACATGGAGACGGAGTTGAAGAGCACAGGGTTCCTTGACCTCTATGCCGGCATGGGAATGCCGATGAGTTTCGAGTACAAGGAGAAGGTGCGTCAGCACAAGGGCGTGGACATCCACCAGTTCCGGACCAAGATCTCGATGGACCAGATGCCGGAGATGCAGCGCCAGCAGATGGAGGCGATGAACCTGACCGACATGAAGTACGAAGTGGCCGTGTTCGACGGACTGATGGCGTATTCGATGGGCGACACAACGATGGAGTCCATCATCGACAAGATCAAGAGCACCGGCACGAGCCCGTCACCGCTCGTCGCACGCAAAGTCTTTCCTGCCGGCGGGTTCTACTACGGTGATACGGATATTGGACGCTACCTGGAGTTTGTCACACAGATGATGCCGAAAATGCCGGGCAACCCGATGCCGTTCGACAAGATCGCCATGACCCTACAGGGCGCGCCTCCCATCACATCCGCCGCGCATGTCAGCGGCGGGCTGGTGCAGTGGAGCACGAATATTCCCGGCGCCCTCCTGGCGCGTTTCGGCCAGGCGGCCCTGGCCATCCAGATGCAGCAGATGCAGCAGCAGATGAAAGCTCCGGCTCCGGCCCCAGCCCCAGCCCGCTCGCATCCATAGTGCGCTGATCAGGGGGAGGACGAGGGGTTACGTCCGGGAAGTCCTGCGATTGGGTGACATTGCTCAGTCGTGCAGCGCACTTCTTCAATATCCAATAGCCAACAAGGAATATCCAACCGATCAAGGTAGGAGAGCGAGAGGTGCGAATGGCAGGCCCTCTGGCTGTCCATTCTCCTTGCTCGCCCACTTGGATGTTGGGAGTTCCTTGTTGGATATTGGATATTCAGCCAAAAACGACCCCGCTGCTGAACCTAATTCTGGCTCTGCTGAGGATTTCTGACGCCACCAACCGTCAATCGCCAGGCTTGGTGAAGACCCGTGTCGGCGACCAGGTGGTAGGGATACTCGCGCAAGAGCTTGCCGGGAAGGTCTGTCGCCAGCCGCCGGGTTGGGTAGCGTGCGCCGATCCTGATGCCATCCCGCGGCTTCTCCACCTCTGATTCATCCGGAGAGATGTAGACATATGTCAACTGGTCGGGGTGGCCGACCAGGCGAAACGGAACGGGACTGGTCAGGGGGCGGCTATCGATGATCCATTCCGGTGGGGTGGCGCGAAAGTGCTGTTCTGCCGCCGCTTGCTCGTCCTCCGACACGGCGTGCAGGTGCAGGGGAAGGATCGGGTACGGTCGCGGCGCATTCAAGTGCAGGAGCACCTGGTAGTCCTGTCCGCCAACCATGATCTGCTCACCGGGCCGGTAATGCGGGGCCATGGACTCGGCCAACGCTTCCAGTGGCGTCATACCGTCCTGCACCAGGCGCAGGCGCGTGGCGCGGGCGGCATCGGGGAGTGCGACCACGAACACGGGACTCAGCAGAATCACCACCACCCCTACCCCACACCAGTTCATCCGGCCATCCCGCCCCAAGCCGAAGAGAGAAGTCCCCACCACCATGGGAACCGCCATGACGGCCACGACGTAGTGCCACGGCTCCCCTTCGATCACCACCCGCACACATTCAGCCACCAGCAGTGCCGCGACAAACAGGGCCAGCCGCCCGGCGCCACGTCGCCATGCGTAGCACAGCCCTGCCACGCTTCCTACAAACAGCCACTGCAGTCGACCGGCATGCAGCAGGGCAAACAGGTTGGAGAAGTTGAGCCACGATAGCCCGGTCTTGCCGACGGCCCGCTTATACTCCACCGGCCACTGCAGGGCCTGCCGGAACCACTGGCCCACATCATCCAGCAGCACAATCCATCCCAGCACGACAACAGCCACGGTCGCGAAACCGGCGGCGAGCAGCACGAGTCTGACCGCCCGTTCACGACCGCGATGGCCCGCCAGACAGCCAACAACACCGACGACCAATGGCGAGAGGACCAGAGATGTCTTCGTGAAGAGCCCCATAGCTGCCATCGCGCCGCAGAGCACCGCCCCCCAGCGTGCACCTCGATACGCCCCCAGCAATGCGAGCATGGTGAAAGCAACGCCGAAGTCTTCGGGCCTTACTCTCCCACCCCACATGAGCGGTGAGAACGCGGCAATCATCCAGAGCGCAGCCACCGACACGGCCACGGTCATCTGCCGGCGCAGCAACCAGACAATAACAGCCGCCCCCGCCAGGTAGGCCACCGCCTGGGCGAGCGCGCCGGCCGCCATCGTGGCGCCCAAGAGCTTCACGGGCAGGGCGAGGAGAAACATGAGCATGATGCCCTTGGAATCGTGCGAGAAGGTAAACCGGTTCAGGGTCTCCGTGAACGTGCGGGCATGCAGCAGGTAGATCGATGCGTCAGGGGTGATATGGACGACGACACTCAGCGCCAGCATCCAGAGGGCCAGAACGACGAGAAACAGGGCGACTGCCACTGCCGCATAGCGCAGAGGTCCACGGGTCACCGGGTCTCCTCCAAGAGCGTCCATGTCCCAACTCTCGGGTATTGGGTCCGTAGAGTCAATTGATTGTCCACTTGCTCTCCGCCATGTTACCGTTGGGACATGGATGCGGAACGGTACACGGTATCGGATGAAGAGAAAGGAACCAAGCTGGTGAACTTCCTGGCCCAGCGGCTGGGGATCTCGCGGAATGCGGCCAAAGGGCTCCTGAATGCGCGGCACGTGTTTGTGAACCGGAAGCGGATATGGATGGCGCGTCACCCGTTGCGAGGGCGGGACGTGGTGGAGATCGTGCCGCACGATTCCCGGCCGACCAAGGTTAGCATCGTCACACTTTACGAAGACGATGACTACATCGTCGTCAACAAACCGGCGGCAACTCTTTCAAACGGACCGCGCAGCCTGGAGGAGCGGTTACAGCGCCAGGCCCAGACCAATTGGCCCTGCTGCGTGCACCGCCTCGACAAGGACACCACCGGCTGCCTCCTGCTGGCCCGCCACGAGGAGGCGCTGGAGAAGGCCATGCAGCTTTTCAAGCGGCACGAGATCAACAAGGTCTACCGGGCGCTTGCAGCGGGAGAGGTGTCGCCCGAGGAACAGACCATCACCACGCCGATCGGAGACGAGAGCGCCATCTCGCACGTGCGCGTGCTGGACAGCAATCGCGAAGCCAGCCACGTGTCGGTGCGCATCGAGACGGGGCGTACGCACCAGATCCGCAAACACCTGGCCGGCCTTGGACACCCGGTGATTGGCGACCGCCAGTACGGGTCGCGCTCGAAGCACTCCGAAAAGCTGACTAAGGTGGGTCGTCAGATGCTGCACGCGTATGGCCTGCAGTTGAAGAACCCGGTCAGCGGCGGGGTGATCCGAGCCAAGGCGCCCCTGCCGCATGATTTCCGGCGTACGCTGCGGTTGTATCGGTTGACGTAAACCTTTGGAGTGCGGCGGCTTGACGCCGCTTTTCACCTAAGCGCTACGGCTCAAGGCGGAAGGCACGAAAGAAGTGGATCGGGTAAGGGTAACCGAGTAAGGGTTGCGGGTAAGTGTATGGGACACTAGTCGCGGTAGCGGTAGGTGATGCGGCCCTTGGTGAGATCGTAGGGCGAGATCTGGACCGTGACGCGGTCGCCGGCGGTGATGCGGATGAAATGCTTGCGCATCTTTCCCGAGATATGGGCCAGCAGCTCGTGCCCGTTCTCAAGCCGTACCGTATACATCGTGGCGGGCAGAACCTTGACCACAACTCCTTCGGCTTCTATGGCATCACTCTTCGGCATAGGACAGCATCTCTCTCGGTTCGTGTGAAAACGAGGTGCAACTTACCCGCGACCTATGCGCAGTTCAAGGTAAATCGGGTTGCGGCCCGCCTTCGCCAAGCTACGGCGGGTCTCCGCTTCGCTACGACAAGGGAATTCACCGCCAGGCACCCCCATCCCTCTCAACGGCGGCCACGATCGTGTCGACGACCTGGTCGATGCCCATCGCGGTCGAGTCAATACGGACGGCACCGGACGCCACCTGCAGTGGATCCATCTTGCGACTGCTGTCGATCTTGTCGCGGCGACGCAGCGAGGCGCCCACCTCCTCTTCGTCAATGGCGTTGTCGGCGGCCATCTCCCGATGGCGGCGCCGTACGCGCTCCTCGGGCGACGCATCGAGATAGAATTTCAGAGGAGTCTCAGGAAAAACGGCGGTGCCGATATCGCGTCCCTCCATGACCAGCGTCCCGAGCGAGACCATGCCCTGCAGCCATTTCACTACCTGGACGCGAACCGCGGGGATGACGGCGATAGGACTGACCGCATTGTTGACGGCCGGGGTCCGGATGGCCATGCCGGGCTCCACGCCATCGATCCCGAACCCCACCGCCCCGTCACGCGTGAAGAACCCAACATCCAACTCGTCGAGCATCCGGGCGACGGCATCGGCGTCATGCACGTCCACACGGCGCTCCAATGCGGCCCAGGCAATGCCGCGGTAGACGGCGCCCGAGTCGACGTAGAAAGCATCATCCAGCGCGGCTGCGACTCTCTTGGCCACTGTGGATTTTCCCGAGGCTGCGGGGCCATCAATTGCTATTACAAATGTCACGTTGTCTTTCCCCCTACAACTGACACGATCCAGGTCCTCCCAGAACGATGGGTAAGATGTCGCGATACAGTCGACGTTGACCACGTCGACGGGGCCCCGCCCCACCAGGCCGAGTATGGCGCCGCACATGGCAATGCGGTGGTCGCCGCGGCTGTCGATCGATGCACCACCTGAAACGGGCCCGCCGGTTACGGTCATCCCGTCGGGGGCTTCTTCCACCTGCACGCCTACAGCCTGCAGCATGGCCACGGTGGTGGCGATGCGATCGCTCTCTTTGACGCGCAGTTCCCCGGCACCCCGTATCACGGTTGCGCCTTCGGCCATGGCGCCCGCCACGGCAACAAGCGGGAGCTCGTCGATCAGGTTTGGTATCTCGTCGCCCTCGACCGTTGTTCCATAGAGGGGCGAACCATCCACTGTTATGTCACCGATCGGCTCAGCGGCATCGGCACCGGACGTGGGTGTTATGCTCAATCCGGCGCCCATACGCTTGAGTACATCGAGAAGAGCCGTACGCCGCGGGTTCAAACCGACGTTGCGGATGGTGACCTGCGACCCGGGACGACACGCCGCGGCGACGATCCAGAAGGCGGCGGACGAAAAGTCACCCGGGACCGTGATTGAGCCGGCCGTGAGCTGCGGCCCCTGCGATCCACAGCCGTCAACCGAGACGCTCAGTCCGTCCACGTTCACCGGCACACCCATTCCGCGAAGGAGCTGCTCGGTATGATCACGCGTCGGGCGCGGCTCGATCACCGTCGTGGTCCCTTCCGCGTAGAGGCCGGCCAGGAGGATGCATGACTTCACCTGGGCGGAGGCAACGGGGAGCGGATAGGAGATGGCATGGAGAGGCGCACCTCCCACTCGCATCGGAGCGGTCCCGGTGTCGCCCGTGAGCGTAACATGGGCGCCCATGGCCTCGAGCGGCTCCTGGATGCGCCGCATGGGGCGCGAACAGAGGGAGGCATCGCCGGTCAGCTCTGTCTCGAAGGTTTGCCCGGCCAGTAGACCGGCCAGTAGACGCATACCCGTGCCGGAGTTTCCGAGGTCCAGCGCTCCTTCGGCGGGTCGAAACGTTCCGCCGGTACCGGTGATAGTGACAGTCGTCCCGTCACGCTCGACCCCGGCGCCCAGCGCCTCGACAGCGGACAACGTGTTGAGGCAGTCCTCGCTGGCCAGGAAGCCGCTCAGCGTCGATGACCCATTGGCCAGCGCTGCCAGCATGGCGGCACGGTGCGATACGCTCTTGTCGCCGGGCATGCGCAGTTCGCCCGCGATACGTGAGCATGGTGCGACGGTTATGGAGCCAGTGGCGGTCATGGGACAATTACTCGCTACTGAAGACTTTCATCCGGCGGGCGCGACATTCGTCGAGAAAGCGGTGGACGCCCTCGTAGTCTTCATCATCAATCAGTTTGCGCAACAGGTCGATCGAGGCGGTGAATGCATCCAGCTCGGTCTGGATCGCGCTGCGGTTCGTGCGAACGATATCGTGCCAGATCTCGGCGGACCCAGAGGCGATCCGCGTGGTATCACGGAGCCCGGAACCGCACAGCGGGGCAATATCCTCTGGATCGCGGCAGACGGACCCGGCCAAGGCGGCCGCCACCAGGTGCGGCAGATGGCTCGTGCGGGCCACAATGGCATCGTGCGCATGCGGGGTCATGACCTGCACGTTGCCGCCAATGAGTTCCCAGAGCGTAACCGTACGGGACACAGCGTCGGGGTTGTCCCCGGCCAGCGGCGTCACTACGACGGTCGCGTCCTGGTAGAGATCTTCACGGGCCGCTTCGATGCCGGTTTCCTCGGAGCCGGCGATCGGGTGCGATCCCACGAACACCGCCCCGGAGCCTTCCAGGACAGGTGCAATGCTCGCGATGACAGCATGCTTGGTGCTGCCGACATCCGTCAGCACGGCACCGGGCGCCAAGCCCGGCAGGCACGCCTGCGCCATCTCGGCCAGTCGCAGAACGGGGACACAGAGCACGACCAGGTCGGAACCCCTGGCAGCCTGCTCCGGCGTGTCGACCACGATATCGGCCGCGGCGAGTGAGAGCGCGGCCTCGCGTGTCTCCACGCGGCGCGCATAGGCCACAACTCTCAGGTCCGGCGCGCGGCGCTTCAGCGCCAGCCCCAGCGACCCGCCCATCAGGCCCAATCCTATGAGTCCTACTTGCTTCACTGCCCTTTTCCCGTGACACGCGCCAACGCGGCAAGACACCTCTCGTTTTCTTCACGGGTGCCGATCGTGATGCGGATGTGATCCGGCAGGCCGTATCCATCCATGGGGCGCGTGATGACCCCTTCTTTCTGCAGCGCTACAAACTTCTCACGTCCTGCACCCACCTCGACAAGCACAAAATTCACGACCGTCGGCACCCAGGGCAGTCCCAAGGCCTTGAATCCGGCCTCAAACTGGACAATTCCATCCCGCACCATCTGGCGCGTTTGCGCAATATGCCCCTCGTCGCCGAGGGCGGCGCGAGCGGCAAGCTGGGCCATCGCGGTGACGTTGAACGGTTGGCGCACCCGGTTCAGCAGTGCAATGCATGGCTCCGGCGCCACGGCATAGCCAACGCGGAGCCCGGCCAGTCCATAGGCCTTGGAGAAGGTGCGCAGCACCACCACGTTACGGCCCGCGCGCACGTACTGGAGCACATCAACCTGGTCGGCATCGTCAAGGAGTTCCACGTAGGCCTCGTCAAAGCAGACGATCACGTCGTCCGGAACCGCGTCCATGAACCGGTCGATCTCCTCCTGTGACACCATGGTGCCGGTGGGGTTGTTCGGGTTGGCCACGAACACGATCTGCGTCTCCGGCGTGATGGCGGCCCGCATGGCCTCGAGGTCATGCCGGAAATCGGTCATCGGCACCGCGATGGTCTCCGCACGCGACGCGCTGGCCACGAGACGATAGACGACGAAGGCCTGCTCCGACATGACGATGTTGGTACCCTCACGGAGAAAGACATGTCCCAGCAGCTCGATCAGCTCATTGCTTCCTGTGCCGGGCAAGACCTGGGCCGGATCAACGTCCAGGTGGGCGGCGATATCCTGCCGCAGGTAGTGGGTGCCGCCGTCAGGGTAGAGGTGCATGGCCAATGCGGCGTCGCGCATGGCTTCGACAGCCAGGGGTGAGGGGCCGAGCGCATTCTCGTTGGAAGCGAGCTTGATGATCTCAGCGGCATCCTCGAATCCCAGTTCCCGGGCGACCTCTTCGATGGGACGACCGGGTTCGTAGACCATCAGGTCTTCGGCCCAGGGGTTGGCTAGCTCTGCAAAAGATTTCACGGGGTATCCGTCGGCTTCTCTTCGTCCTCGGCGTCTTCAGTGGACTCAGGCGCCTCCACTTCTTCGACCTCAACCGCCTCGTCCTCTTCCAGGAGCTCTTCCTCGGCAAAGAGATCTTCCTCCGCCTCTTCCTCCGCCTCTTCCTGTTCGGACTGCGTCGCTTCCTTCTGAGCGGTCGCAACCGACACGGCCACATCGCGGCGTTTCAGCATCGGGTTCACCTCTTCAAGCTGGTTGAGGTCGCGCAGCCCGAAATGCTCCAGAAAATAGTGCGTCGTGGCGTACATGAAGGGACGTCCGGGCAGTTCGGATCGACCGGAGATACGAACAAGCTGCATCTCCAGCAGTTTGCGCACGACGTGATCGACACTGACGCCGCGGATGGCCTCGATCTGCGCACGCGTGATGGGCTGCCGATAGGCAATCACGGCCAGGGTCTCCAGTCCGGGCTGAGACAGGCGGCTGGGCTTGCCCTTGTCGAGGAGATGCCGCAGCCAGATGCCGCACTGCGGGTCGCTCTGGAACCGGAAGCCGCCGGCCACTTCGGCGATATGCATCCCGCCCTTGAGCTGGTCGACCTCGACGATCAAGTGCTCGAGTGCCTGTGCGATCTCGCTCTCGCGCACGGTCGCGTATGCCTTGGCGGGGCCGCCAGACTCCTCGGCCACGGCACGGAGCGTCTTTTTCATCTCCTTGATGGAAAGCGACCGGTTCGCGCCAAAGATCATGGCACCGATGATTTGCTTCAGGTCGAGGATGTCATCCTCGTTTATCTCTACGTTGCTCTCACTCATCTTCATATTCCTGCTCGAAGCCCGCGGCAGCAGCAGCTTCCTCTTCGGCCTCTTCCGCGGCTTCAATGGTGATATCGCCGAAGCGATCCTTCTGCACTACGTCAACCTGTCTGATCTTGATCAACTCGAGAAGCGCCAGGAAGGTACAGACGATCTCCTGGCGGGAGCTCATCCTGGAGAAGAGCTCGAAAAACATGACCGACTTGCCGCTGCGCACGCTGTGAAGGATGGTCTCGAGCTTCTCCGCCACGGTAAACTTCTCGGCAAAGATCTCGCCCAGATCCTCCACGGCGGCGCGCTTGAGGACCTCGTTGAACGCGGTGATCAGATCGAAAATGTTCACGTCCTTGATCGCGAGGCCGGGTTCTTCCGGCTCAAGCACCACGCCGGTTCCGCTGTGCAGGAAGGCGTTCTCCTGCGACACCTCCCAGTCCTGCAGGAGTGCGGCGGCATCCTTGAACTTCTTGTATTCGACAAGCTGACGTACCAGCTCCCAGCGCGGGTCCGCCTCTTCCTCTTCTTCGGGCAGGTCGTCACGCTCCTCGACGGGCAGCAGCATGCGACTCTTGATCATCATCAGCGTAGCCGCCATCACGATAAACTCGCCCGCGATGTTCAGGTCGAGCATGCGCATCAGGCTGAGATACTCCATGTACTGGGTCGTGATGCGCTCGATGGGGATATCGTAGATATCCACCTCGTCCTTGCGGATCAGGTAGAGCAACAGGTCGAGGGGGCCCTCGAATACTTCGAGGTCGACCTTGTAGTCGCCTTGGACAGCCAGCGTCATGGTTTAGTACTCAGTGTTCAGTGTTCAGTGTTCAGTGTTCAGTGGGATCGCGCTACACCAGGCCCACGGCCTGGCGCGCCTGGTCCAGGGTGTGCCGGGCTTCCTTGCGCGCCCGTTCGGCCCCCTGTTGCAGAACCGACTCCACGAAGTCGGGGTTGGCCGCCAGTTCTTCACGCTTGGCGCGGAATGGCTCAAACATCTCCCACATCTTCTCGAAGAGCGCCTTCTTGGCATCGCCGTAGCCAAAGTTGCCGGCGCGATAGCGGTCGGCCATCGCCTGCTGTTCGTCGGCGTTGGCGAAAAGCTTGTAGAGCGCAAAGACGTTGCAGCTATCGGGATCCTTCGGATCCTCCAGCGGGGTGCTGTCGGTTACGATGCGCATGATGCGCGACTTCGTCTCCTTCTTGCTTCCGAACAGCTCAACGTGGTTGTTGTAGGATTTCGACATCTTCTGGCCATCAACGCCCGGCACCACGGCCACATCGTCCCGGATCGACGGCTCGGGGATCTTGAATACCGGGGCATACTGATTGTTGAACTTGATGGCGAGGTCGCGCGTGACCTCGACATGCTGTTTCTGGTCGCGACCCACCGGCACAATGTCGGACTGCACGGCCAGGATATCCGCCGCCATCAGGACCGGGTAGGCGAACAGCCCGTGCGAGGGCGCAATGCCCTTGGCGATCTTATCCTTGTAGCTGTGGCAACGCTCCAGCAGCCCCATGGGCGTGACGATCGAGAGCAGCCAGGCCAGCTCGGTCACCTCGGGAACATCGCTCTGACGGAAGAAAACCGTGCGCTCGGGATCGAGTCCACAGGCCAGAAAATCCAGCGCCACATCCCACGTTGACTCCCGCAGCGCATCGCTGTCGGCGACGGTCGTCAGGGCGTGGTAATTGGCGATAAAAAGAAAGGCATCGCCACGCTCCTGCAACTCGATCGCCGGCCGCATCATGCCAAAGTAGTTGCCGATGTGCAGCTTGCCCGAAGGCTGTATACCGGAAAGAATCCTCATACTCCGTCCAATCTCTTAAAATGCTCCGGAGAGGATAGCGCACGGTGGGTTTGGCTTCAATATCCAACATTCAACAATGAAACAGTACTGTCCGGCAAACCGGCCAGTACTGAACGGTTAATGGTTCATGACTACTGCCGTGTTGTGTCGATATGAACGTGGGTAGAGCCATAAAGGGACCCTTTGCATTGAATTTCCTGACGAGCTGGAGTCACCCGAATCCTCAGCAAGACGCGGCTCGCTGGGACTAGCCTGTATCTCAGGGAAGAGGAGCAGAACGCCGACCTTGCATCTTCCTCAAGACCCCGCTACAGTGCGCTGATGTTTCGTGACTTCAAAGGGGAACGCTAGCTATGGGCATTGAATTGAAATCTGATTGTAAGTACTCACTTCTGGTGGCAACCAGCATGGGCGTGCGGCTGACACCTGAGAACGGGCAGCCGTTCCATTGCAGCGAGACCTTCAAGATACAGGTTACGAGCGCGGAGAGCAATGTCGCGAGCGTGGCCTCGTTCCTGGGATTGCCTGTCAAAGTGTTGACCGCTTTCGTCAAGGGCAGCCCGGTTGCACGACTGATCAAGGATGACCTGGCCCGCCGTCACATGGAGGTCGAGGGACCGGAGGTCGAGCAGGCCGATCCGTGGGGTTACCGTCACCAGTTCAACCTGGCCGACAGCGGCACGGGTTCACGCGGTCCGCGCGTGCAGAACGACCGTGCCGGCGAAGTGGGGCGCACGCTCAACGTGAAGAATTTCGACCTGGAACGCATTTTCGGCGAAGAAGGTGTCGAGGTGGTGCATCTCTCCGGCCTCATCGCCGCCCTCTCCCCTGACACAGGCCAGTTCTGCCTGGATATTGCCCGTGCGGCCAAGAAGCACGGTACACGCATATCGTTCGACCTGAACCACCGCGCCTCGTTCTGGGCCGGACGCGAAGAGGAGCTGCACGCGATCTTCTGCGAGATCGCAGGCCTCTCCGATATCCTCATCGGCAACGAAGAGGATTTTCAGCTCTGCCTGGGCATCACAGGACCTGAAGCCGGCGGCAAGGATCTGGCGGCCAAGATCGAAGGCTTCAAGGGGATGATCGACCGCGTCAAGGAGTCCTATCCGAATGCGTCAGTTTTCGCCACCACGCTGCGCGAGGTGGTGAATGCCAACTGCCACCGCTGGGGCGGGATCGTCTCGGAGGACGGCAACTGGCACGTGGTGGAACCGCGCGAGATCGGCGTGGTCGACCGCATCGGCGGCGGCGACGGTTTCGTCGGCGGCCTGCTCTACGCCATCCTCAGGGGCTGGGCGCCGGAGAAGTGGATCCCGTTCGGCTGGGCCAGCGGCGCGTTTGTCACGACCCTGCTGACCGACTACGCGCAACCTGCGGATGAAGAGCAGATCTGGAGTATATGGGAAGGCGATGCCAGAGTTCGAAGATGAGCTCCGGAGCAGGGGTGCCCTCTGGGCTGGAGCACTGCCTCGCTACGCTCGGCCTGCTAGGCCTCAGAGGACATCCCTGCTCCTCCGCTTGGGCTATTTTGCCGTTCGGTTTATCGGACGCACGGCATCGCGATAGGCGGGGAGCGGAGTGAAGTGTTTGGCGAAGCCGGGGGTGAGGTGGATTTCGATGGGGTGGCGATCGGGGATGAGTAGCGCCTCGGAGTCGGGGGTCTGGTCCATGAGGGCCGGTGCCTCATCCATTCCGACCACGAAGAGGGCGGTAGAGAGGGCGTCCGCTTCGATGCCAAGTCGGCTCAACACCGTGACGCCGGCCATTCCCTGAACAGGGAGCCCTGAGCGCGGATCCATGATGTGGGCGTAGTGCTGCCCGTCGATCTCCACGAACTTCTCGTAGTTGCCGGACGTGGCGACGGACCAGCCGTCGGGCAGGGCAACCGCGCCTACCAGCTGCGCGCGGTCGAACGGGTTGCGCACCCCAACGCGCCAGGCGCGGCCCGGGGCGGCGAGCCCCCTCCCCCGCATGTTGCCCCCGAGGTTAACCAGGATATCGCGGTGCCCCGCTGCAGCCAAGGCATCGAATGCTGTATCCACGGCATAGCCCTTTGCGATGCCGCCCAAGTCAATGCGCATGCCCTTCCGCGGAAGCCGTGCCGTCCCCTCCCCCAGCTCAATCAATCGGTAGTCGACAAGAGGCAACAGTTCTTCGAGATCGTCCGAAGCGGGAAGCGATGCGGGCGGAGACCCCTCTCGAAACCCCCACAGCCGCATCAGCGGGGTGATCGAGATATCGAACGCACCGCCGGACAAATCACCGTAGCGCCGGGAGAGCGCCAGCATGTCGGCTGTTGCAGGAGACACCGCCACCGGCTCGCCGCCGGCCAACCTGTTGATACTCGAGACTTCGCTCGTGTCGATGTAGGTGCTCAGTAGCCGGTCGCAATCAGCGAAGATCGTGCTTGTCTGCGAAAAGCAATCGGGCAACGCATCTTCCGCCGTCGCGGGAACACTGATCGAGGCGAACGTCCCCATGGTTTCCCAGTACCGGGAAAGAGGCTTTGCCTCGCGCCGGCAGGAGACAGAAACGAGGAGCAACCACAGAGGCGCGGAGACACGAAGAAAAGACATCGTGGGAATGTGGCGGGGTTCCGCCGTCATGGGATGCTCACGAGGTCGTGCGTCGGAAAGCGTTGGTGTTGCAGTGCTCATAGATTGAGTTTCCGGTCCCCAGGATGACACGACCGCCATTCTCCGCCCCCGCACTCCGTGGCTCGTTCCTCTGCCAGCCATCGTGGGGTCTCGTAAGTTCATCGAATGGCGCATTAGAGCAGACTAGCTCCGCAAATTCAATGGGGACAACTGGAATATCGAGCCCGGCCTTCTCCAAGGCCTGCTTCGTGCTCTGCACCCGCGACATCGGCACTTCGATGCAACTCCACTGCGACGGAGGAATTGGGGCCGCACTTCTAGCCTCATAGCTGGCGGCGGGCCTCCAAAGCGGTATAGCCTCGAAGGCACCGTGTTTGGCGCCAATCAGAAGGGGATGATTGCCGGGTATATCGGAGGTACAGCCGACCATGATCCTATGGAGAAACGGCGTGGCGTACTTCTCGTCCTTCCGGATCGTCCGGGTCCATAGCCATGCCCGCTGCCTGAATCGCAGGTGCTGCGCGAGGAGATCCCGGGGAGAGCGGAACAGCTTGTCCACGACTATGCGGACCTCCTTCTTCACCGTCTCCCAATCTCCCAAGGCATGGAAGATGATGCTCTCCCAGAAACAGAGCCACCAGAAAGCCCTGTGGCCATACCGATATTGCACCGGAACGTCGGGATGGCTGTAGAGCGCGGCATACACCCCGGCGTAGAGGCGGCGCTGCGTCAGCGAGACAGAGGCCGCGTGTCCCTCGAGATCAAACTGTTCGGACAATAGATCGTCCTGCGGAACCAGGCCTTGTTCCATGAGTGAATCCAGAACGTTGACGACCGTAGCGTGGTCAACGCCTCCGTATTTCGAACCACGTGCGGCGTACTGAAAGGCGCCCGTGCCATGCCAGAATGCAGTGCACCTCTGCAGGGCTGCAATACGTCCCTTCTGCGCATCAAAAGCTTCTCGCGCGGCCGGATCAGCCAGGAAGCTTTCCTTCGCAGGAGCGTTCACAGCTCTCAACCAGGTTTGAGCTAACTTCTCGAACAGCTTCACATCCTGCACCCCAGTGGCCTCTTAACGAGCCTACCTTAGCACAGGCGGCTTGGAAGTCATCAGGAAAACGTCACTGGTCGCGGTGCGCGGCGATGAAGGCTTCGTACCCTTTGGCCGTCTGGGAGGTGGGATAGCGTTCGTGAAGACGCTCGAAGCATCGGCGGGAGCGGCGTGTGTCGCCCTGCTCGGCCATGACGAGGGCGGCGCCGGCGAGGAAGTTGATGTACGCGTCGTGGAGGGCCGGGTCGTCGTAGCGCGACAAGGTTTCCTCGTAGGCGCGGAAGACACGGGGCAACAGGCGTTTATCGGCCTCCATGACGAGTTCGCCCTTGTCATCCCAGCTCATCTTGCCCCACAGGAACAGCTCGGCCATCGACTGGTAGATCATGCGGCTACACGAAAGGAATCCTTCGTTCCCGGCCACCTCAAGCCCGCGGTAGGCCCAATACACCGCGTGCGACTGTGGGACGCGCCAATCCAGCGGCCCGTAGATCGCGTCAACGATCTGCATCCGTTCGACATCCAGTCCGAGCTCATCCCGGATACGGTCGCGGAGCCCCGGTTCCATCGCGAGAATGTCGTAATTGACCCGCCCCTTGGGACCCAGTCGTGCGGCGACATAGGCGCTCCACTGCTTCTTGTAGTAGGCATGCAGTCGATCGGAATCACCGCCCAGCTTGTGCTGAAAGATCCAGCCCAGCTCATGGTAGATGCGCGGATCCGACGGGTTGTAGCGGATGCCCTCATCGCGCAACAGCCGTATGCCCTGCTGCACCCACCGCCAGCGATCTTCCGCTATGGGCATCATGACGCTCACGTTGTACGCCATGTTCCAAGCATGAAACGCCCAGATATCGGTCGTCCGCGGTTCGAGCTTGGTCACCCAGTCAGCCAGTTGTACGAGCTCGAGATAGCGGCCATCTTCCTGCAGGTAGGACGCCCGCAACCAGAGCGCATCGGCAATCACGCCACGGAATCCGCCCAGGACAACGGTGGTGAACACAACAACCGGCGGGGCATCGGTCAAGGGTGCCAAGCCCGGCAGTGACTGACGGCGCGCGTTCAGCAACGGCGTATGAAACATCCCGGCCACCATCAGCAGCAGCACGGCTGCGGCCAGGAGGGGGATGCCGGTTCTATTTCGCCACGATTTCATGATTAAACAGGCAACGCTATCTCACGCCGGCGCAATGCGCCACAGGCCAGCGCGCACAGCGCGCCTCCATAAACGAATATCAGGATGCCGGCGGCTTCGTGCACTTCGGCCCATGGCACACTGACCCCGGCGGCCAACCGCCCCCTGACCTGGTAGCGCAACACTGGCGCCACAACAAACCGTATCCCGATGGCAAGGTGGTCTCCGGTCCACTCCACCCACCCGGGCATCTCTTCTTCTTCTCCATGGTGGTGATGCTCGGAGCGCCGTTCCGGTGCCGACGAGAAAACGACAAACTGGGTAAAGAGTGTCACGACCACCATCGACACCGCCACAAACACGGCAACAGGAAACGTGAACACGGTGCCAACCGTCACGCCCAGCGCGGCCAACAGCGCTATGCGGCAGAACATGAGCAGAAGCGTCCGGACCAGGTTCGCCCTGAACCCGCCGGTGGGGATAAGCATCTCGACAGGATGATCGGGATGGAACGTGACATACTGCGGCGACTCGCTCTCCGAAGGGTGGACCCGGAAGGAGAGCGTGACACGCTCGCCCGCACGCAAATGGGCAACCGGCACATCCAATTGGTTCACGCCATCCATATTGGCCTGGCGATCGACCGCAAAACGTTGCGCCCCATCGGGCCCCACGACTTCCCAGTGCACGTGCACTGCGGGCAGGTCGCGCAAGGGAGATACAAACCGGTACTGCAGCGTGGCGACGGCCGGGGACGCGCTGATCACGGCGGGACAGTCGACATGCCAACGCGCCTCACCGGGTACATCCGGAATGCGCACGGCTTCAGCAAGATGCCGCGCCAGGAGGACCTGCTGACGCACGGCACGGCCATCGGCGCTGCCAGGTACGGTCCGATGCAGGGCGACCTGCCCCGCCACGGCGAGAAACACCCCTGCCACCGCCAGCATCAGCATGGCGACGGTCACGATTCCGAGCCACTTCCCGATCCAGAGCTCGACGTTTCGTACCGGCTTGACCAGGACAAGATGCAGGCGCCGATTCTCGATTTCGGTGGAGACCGAGCCACATGCGAGCCACAGGACCGCCATGCCCAGCACAACGCCAACGGCACCGATGGCATAGGACAACAGCATCTGGAGACGCCCGGCGGCCGTACCGTCGCCCTTAATGGTCAGGGCAAATCCGACCAGCAGCGACAGCATGAGGACGAACAGGCAGAGCACGAAACGCGAGCGCACAGCCTGCCGCATCGTGAGTCCAGCTATTCCCAGGATACGATTCCGCATCACCAGCCCCCGTTACTTCTGTAAGAACGCCGCGATTTTCGAATCACCAACGTCATCCGATGCGCCGGTTTCCCTTGCCTCTTTCACGACACTGACGAAGAACTCCTCCAGGTTCATGGAGGGGCGCGACACCTCGGCATCGCAGTCCAGCTCCTGGCGCAACAGCTCGAGCAGTCGGCGGGTCGCGGCAGCGTCGAGCGTGGGTACGTTGACCGTCATCCGCTCATGGCTCTCGAGCAGGCTCTTCAGTGTTCCGGCGGCACGCGGGCGGCCATCGTACATGATGACAACCCGGTCGCAGACATGTTCCACATCCGCCAGCAGGTGTGATGTCAGGAGAATGGTTGTGCCTCCTTCGGCGAGGGCCTGCAACAGCTCCTTGACCTGGCGGCAGCCCATCGGGTCGAGCCCGGAGGTCGGCTCATCGAGAATGAGGAGGTCGGGCGCATTGAGCAGAGCCTGCGCCAGCCCCAGCCGGCGCGCCATGCCCTTGGAGAACTCGCCCACGGCACGGTCGGCTGCGGGGCCCAACCCGGTCATCTCGATGAGTTCCGCGGTACGCCGCCGGCGCTCGGGCGCGGACAGATCGAAAAGGCGGCCATAGAACATCAACGTCTCGCGCGGCGTGAGATAGCGATACAGGTAGGAGTTCTCGGGCAGGTAGCCAATCCGCTTGCGGACCGCCACGTCGGCGGGGCGGCCGCCCAGGATGCGGATGCTGCCCTCGGTGGGGTGCAGGAGGCCGAGCAGCATTTTGATCGTTGTACTCTTACCTGAACCGTTCGGACCAAGAAGACCGATGATCTCGCCACGCTGAACCGAAAGATCGAGCCCATCAACGGCCGTGACACACGGTCGACGCCAGAAGTCGCGGAACACCTTGGCAAGTTGGAAGACTTCCAGGACGGTGCTGTTATCGGACTGTTCCATGATTGTCTCCCGAGCCCGGACCTGAGCGAGCTGTGTGCGGGTGCACATGCCTCGCTCTACCCGGGCGCCATCCATTCTTTCG
>JADHWE010000086.1 GCA_016783675.1 Kiritimatiellia bacterium | reverse complement strand
GATATTCCTTGTTGGCTGTTGGATATTCAAATGGAGAAATATAGGCCATGAGAACGGGGGAGAACGGCCATTTGGTCGTAACCCACTTATAGGCAAGATGTTGGGAAGTCAGAAGTGAAATTCTTTTGACAGAACCTTCTATGGAAACAGGAGAAACCCATGACCAAAGTTCTAGGATCAGCGATATCCATACTTGCGCTTTGTGGTTCCGTTCTTGCGGCCAATGATAGCCGCCCCAATGTGGTCGTGATACTCACTGATGACCAGGGATGGGCGGATATCGGGTACAATAATCCGACGGTCTACACGCCGCATCTTGACGAGCTTGCTCGGACGGGGGCCACATTTGCCAACCACTACGTCATGCCGCAGTGCACGCCCACCCGGGTCGCTGTCATGACTGGGCGCTATCCGGGACGATTCGGGAACGGGCCGCTGCAGGCCAGTAACAATCCGGCCTTTCCGCTGGGGACGCCCACGCTGGCGAGCATGTTCAGGGAATCCGGTTATGAGACGTTTCTTTGCGGGAAGTGGCATATGGGGTCCTCTCCGGCGCATGGGCCCAACCTGTTTGGTTTTGACCATAGCTACGGAAGTCTCGCCGGGGCAGTCGGCATGTACGACCACCGCTACCGCAAAGGTGAGTTCTGTGAAACCTGGCATCGCGACCACCGACCGATCGGCGGGCACGAAAATGGGGTCCATGCAACTGACCTCGTGGCTCGGGAGGCGGTCAGGATCATTGAAGCAAAGCGCGAGCAGCCGTTCTTCCTGTATCTGCCTTTCCATGCTCCGCACACCCCCCTGGACGAGCGTGGTGAGTTCGTTGATCAGCCGACTCAGCTTGACCCTGAGAATCCCAATCGCTGGCTCAACGAAGACAACATCCGGTGGTTCAACGACCCCGACGGTAAGATCCAAGGCGAGCCGGACCCGGAGAAGCGGCTGCTTCTGGCCGCCGTGCACCACCTTGACCACGCCATTGGCGAGGTGGTCACGGCCCTTGACCGCAGCGGTAAACGGGAAAACACGCTGATCCTGTTCTCGTCAGACAATGGACCACAGGGGAGCTGGCCCGGAAATGCTTATCCCAGCGATCTGAAACTCAGCGATTTTAACCAGCCGTTGCCTATGCGCGGGAAGAAGTGTGACGTATATGAAGGGGGCATCCATGTGCCTGGGCTGGCCAACTGGCTGGGCCGAATTGCGCCCAAGCGGGTGCCCGACCGCGTCCACATTGTCGATTGGTTCCCCACCTTGGCAACGTTGGTTGGCTATCAGCCAACGACAGCGATTCCGTGGGATGGTATCGATATTTCAGCGACACTGTTTTCCGACGAGTCGCTGCCCCGTCGCGATCTCTACTGGATCTGGAATCGACGGACGAATCGCTGGGCGCTGCGCCACGGTGACTGGAAGCTCGTCAAATACGGTCAGGGCGAACCGAAAAGTGGGGAATGGCAGCTGTTCAACCTGGCGGAGGATCCGAAAGAGAAACACGATCTCGCCGCCCGTCATCGCGAGCTCGTTGCAGGCCTTCATCAGCGATTTCTGGTGCACCGCAGTAAGGATGCAGCCGCGAGTCATCTCTCCGCGCAAAAGGCCGCTCCCGTATTCATGGCGAACGGAGTGAAAATCGGTGAGGTCTCGGCGACAAGCGCCGTTGTCTGGACACGACTTACCGAGCACGCAGAAGGCAATGCCGCCGGAAGACCTTTCGCAAAGAGGCGGAACAAGGCTCTCAAGTCGGCTCCCTATGATGACCTGTCCGCCATGGAAGGCAGCGCCCCGGGGGCAGACGGGGAAGTCCGGATTACCTACTGGCCGGACGAACGGAAGTCGCAGATGAAATCAACCCCATGGCGGACGGTTGACGCCAAACGTGATTTCACTCACCAGTTCTCGATCGAAGATCTTCTCCCCGGCACATGCTACGCGCTGCACGCTGAGGGCCGCCCGGAGGGATCGACTGCCGTGAGCTGTAAGGTGACAGGCGGCTTCAATACAGCGCCCGCCGCCGACGCAATCGCGCCTGTCCGTTTTGCCGTCGTCACCGGCCAGGACTACCCGCGGCGGGATACGCCCATGGGGCACAAGATCTATCCCCTCATGCAGAAGCAGGATCTCGACTTCTTTGTGCACACGGGGGACATCGAGTACTACGATAAGCCTGCGCCGTATGCCGACACCGTGGAGCTCGCACGGTTCAAGTGGAGCCGCCTCTACGCGCTGCCCTACCTGCGTGCGTTCCACAACGAAACGGCCAGCTATTTCATAAAGGATGACCATGACACACTGAAGAACGACTGCTGGCCCGGGCAGACCTACGGGGATATCACGTGGGAAGATGGCCTCGCCATCTTTCGTGAACAGGTCCCCATGGGAACAAAGACATACCGAACCATTCGCTGGGGTAGGGACCTGCAGATCTGGCTGGTCGAGGGTAGGGACTTCCGAAGTCCCAATACGATGCCGGATGGGCCGCAGAAAACGATCTGGGGTGCAGAACAGAAGCAGTGGTTCTTCGATACGGTGCGTCAATCGGACGTGACCTTCCGCATTATTATCAGTCCCACCCCGATCGTCGGCCCTGACAGGGGAGCGAAGAACGACAACCATGCCAACAGGGGCTTCACCCATGAAGGCGATGAGCTGCGGAGCTTCATTGGGAAGCAGAAGAACATGTTCGTCATCTGCGGCGACCGGCATTGGCAGTATGTCTCCGAAGACCCGAAGACCGGTGTTCGGGAATTCTCATGCGGCCCGACTTCAGACGCCCATGCCGGCGGATTCAACGAGAAGGGCCGCTCCCCAATGCACCGATACCTGAAGGTGAAGGGCGGATTCCTTTCCGTACTCATTGAGCGAAACAACGGCCACGCACAGGCCGTCCTGACGCATCATGGTGTGGACGGGACCGTCTACAACAAGGACGTCCTAACCGCAGATTGAGAGTGAGCGTTGAGCTTAGCCAAATTCTCTCGTCTGCTGCGCGCTCCGCCCCGACATGCGCCGGGGTTCCAGCACGCCAATCCAAAGCTCCGACTCCGTCGGAGCACTCCATATGGGAGTGGATCGGTATGGAGTGCGGAGACGAAGTCACCGCTCTTTATCCGCGCGGAGCGCGCTCCAGGTTCCTGCGATGCCAAGCTTAACGCTTACGGCTATGAAGATGGAAATGATGCGTGTGGGCACATTCGGCATGTCAAGGCGCCGCATCATCACAAAACGATGCATGTATCATCGAAAGTGATGTAGACTGCTGCTTGTTGGAACCGGGGCTAGCGGTGATAGTCTTGTGCGGGTGTGCAGTGTGTGATTCAATCCTGCTCACACGTCCCAACATAAGAAAGTTTTATGGGTAACTCGGGCAGTCAATCGCGATTGCTACGTGATGCGATGAAGGGGGAAGAAAGAAGATTAAGGCGAAAGAATAGGGCAAAAGATTAAGGTTTCGGCTCTTCGTCCCTAATCTTTCGCCCTAATCTCCGGTTGTTGGGTCTGTGGCTGGCCAGGAAAACGGGGGGAGAAGACAGCCGGACCGCTAACCCTCTGTAGAGACATGATTTAGACAAGAACAGGATGTCAGCTTTTGGCAGCGCATTGAACGCACAGGGATACAGACATGACAGAAGAGCAACAGGAGAAGCATGGCGAGTTCGAGCGCGAGCCGGTGCCGGAGTCGAAGACGCGGGGGCTGAAGGCCTTCGTGGGGATGTATGCCGGCGAGCATTGCGCCGGAACGGAGCTGATGATTGGGCCGCTGTTCGTGGCGGCTGGTGTGAGTGCCTTTGATGTGTTGGGCGGCCTGTTTCTGGGCAACCTGCTGGCGGTGCTGAGCTGGATGTTCCTCTGCGCGCCGATCGCGGTGCGTACGCGACTGTCATCTGGATCGACAGCCCCTTGCCCGGTTTGCCGTGGTAGACAGACAGCGGTACGAGGCCGACCGTCCCCTCGGAAATAGCCACATGCGCCGGACCGTCGTGACCGAGATAGACGACATCATCGACGTAGTCAGACAGGTAGAATTCCGAGAACGATCCGCCGGCTCCGAATAGGTCCATGATCTTCATCGCCTGCACGTTCTTGACCTCGCACTCCCCGGCGACCGGAACATTCCGGCCCGTCAGCAAGGTGTTGCCCGCAATCACGGAGGTGACGATGTTTTCATACGCCCCCGTACCTTCGTAATAATAGGCCATAGATCCGAGGTCGTGCTTTTCGATCAGCTTGTCCAACGCAACAGAGGTCCGGGCCGCACGTTCGATCTCGGCCGCTTCACACTCCGCGGCGACCTCGAACTTCGCATTGAACTCGTCTGTTTTGACGGAAACTTCCGCCTCGGTGACGGCCTGACGCAACGCGTACAATTCGCACATTTCCAGCAGTTGGAAGTGATTGCCGAAGACGACGGACTGCTGCGTGAGATCGGAATAGACATCGAGCATGCCGCAGTAGTAGTGCCCCAGCACTCCGACACGGTTTTCGCGCATTCCGGCCACCACCTTGGAGGCATCGACCCAGTCCCGGATCTCCTGCCACGCTTCGTCTTCCTGCAGGTAACCGGTCACGACATGGTAGTCGATGTTTGCACGATTGAAGACGCAGGCCAGCTCCGGTACCGAGCAGGACTGACAGTGTTCCAGCCAGACGCCTGTCATCTTGCCACGATCGCCAATGGCATTGAATGCCGCATAGTCAAGCTGTGCAACCGGCTGCAGGTTGAGCATCACCACCGGCACCTTGGCCTTCTGGACGACGGGCAGCACGGTCGAGGAGAGGGCATAGGTGGATATGAAGAGAAAGATCACCTCCACATCCTCGTGCCGGAAGAGCGCCGCCGCCGCATCGCCCTTCGTTACAGTGTCGACCATGCCGGCATCGGCAATCTCCACCCCCATCCCGGCAATCCGGTCACGAATCTCGGCGTGATAACCGTTCAGACTATCGAGCAGCCCATCAAACTGCCCCCAGTATGTATCCAGTCCAATTGAGAATATGCCTGCTTTCATCGCTCTTTCCTGTTCTGGCGTGCCGTGCACACGCCTATCTGTCGTAGAACCCGAACTCATACGCCGCGTCGTAGAGGGCGACGATGTTTTCGGCGGGGACGCCGGCCTGGATGTTGTGGACGTTGTTGAAAACGTACCCGCCGCCCGGCTTCCAGATCTCGAGGTGTTTCCGGACGTCCTCGCGGATCTTCTCCGGTGAGGCCGATGGCAGGACATGTTGTGAATCGATGGCGCCACCCCAGAAGACCAGGTCTTTGCCGTAGCGCGCTTTCAGCGTCGCCGGATCCATCCCGTCCGCGCTGATCTGCACCGGGTTCAGAATCTGAACGCCGTTCTCCAGCAGGTCCGGGATGTACTCTGTGCAGCCGCCGCAGGTGTGATACCAGAGCTTGGCCTTTGTGCGGGACCGAATGTACTGCGCGACCTCCTGTTGGCGGGGTTTTACGATGCGACGGTATAGCTCCGGGTTGAAGAGTGGCCCGGACTGACCGGCCAAGTCATCGCCGATCATGATCACGTCGACCACGTCGCCGACTTCGTCCAGGAACATCCGGAACCAGTCGAGCCAGAACTTCTTGGTCTGATCGATCAACGCCTCGCAGAACTCGGGTTGCGTCATCATGTCGCAGAACCACTGTTCCAGTCCGCGCATGTACCAGCAGATCTCGTAGGTCACACCTGAGATGCCGCTCACGACGGGGTAGGGGGTGTCGTTGCGAATGGCCAGGGCCTTCTCGCGCATGCCTGCGAATCGTCCCGGGTCGTCTCCCTTCGGGAACGGGTAGCCTTTAATGTCTTCGACCGAGGCTTCGGCCAGTGGATGACGGCTGATGTCCATGTAGTAGGGCTCGTCATCCGGCATGGACCAGGTGATGCCGAACTCATCAGTCAAATCGTGCCACAGTCGGCCGTCGCGCTCGTTCTTGACGATGCCACCCGTCCAATCCCCGGCCGCTCCGGCGGAAATGTAGCGCGTGTCGACATGCAGGCGCTCCAGGACCTCTTCGCTCGGCTTCGCGAGCTGCTGCACGGCATCCATGATCTCGTAAGACTCGCCCATTCCCAGGTGCTTCACCAGCACCTCGTAGGCGAACTTGTGAATGCCGGTCTGGTTGCCGCCGAGGTCAATGGGGATCCGGTCGGGCTCCTCATGATTTAACGCCGCCAACAGCCGCTCTCTCGATGTCATCGTCTCGCGTTTCATGTTGCGCCCTCCGGTTTATGATCTTCAACTATATCGTGAACGTTGCTGTGAACTGCTTCGAAACTAACTAGAGCCTGTCCGAAAAGGTGCCTGGAGGGCGAGCGTCCCCGCGAGCCGGGCGCAAGGGACGTGCAGGGCCGGAGACAGGCAGGCGATTCTCTCCTCTTCTGTCACATTCCTGCTCATGTCTTGCTCGCGGCTCGCGAGGACGCTCGCCCTCCATTGCGCATTTGCGGGCGTTTCCGCAGTCGAGACCTTTTCGGATGAGGTCTAACTACTTCGTAAACTTTGCCGTGAACTACTTCGGCGAACGATAGCGGGCGACGATAGCGGTGGACGATGATGTGCTTTCTCCTCGTCAACCGATCCCCGCTGTCATCCTGCTGACTCCTGACCCCCGACCCCTGACTCCTGCCTAATGCCCTGTCGCCCCCGCTCCCAACGTATTCCCATACCCAATCACCATCGTACTCAAGATCAGAACCACGAGCCCCAATGCGATCCACATGTGTGTGGCCTTGCTGGTGCCTTTCCATTCTTTGAGGGCGATGCCCCAGATGGTGCTGAAGATGATGATGCTGGCCATGTGCAGGGTCCAGCTCGAGAAGTCGTAGGCGCCCATCTGGGTTGACCCCATCCCGTAGAAGAAGAACTGCAGGTACCACGTCACCCCGCCGAGGGCGCAGAAGATATAATTGCGCAGCAGGGGAGGTTCGGTAACGGTGCCGGTGTCGGCTTGCGGCATGGCTTCGGCCATCTCTTCGCCGGGGGCGTCGGTGACGGTTTCAATGATGGTCTCTTTGTCACGCGCCGGCAGATGGTTGGCGACCTTCCCGAAGTACTCGCCCCAGGTCTTGTTCTTGATGCTCAGCCCCAGACACCAGATGCAATTCGTCACGAATCCGCCGAACAACGCCACGATCAGGATTGGCAGGTTCTGCCAGAGGGGTGGGGCGCCCTGGGCGAGGGCCGCTTCCGCGATCGGCTTGCCCGCCGCAAAGGCATAAGCCATCGCCGCACTCAGCATGCCGGCGATAATGGCGACGATCACGCCCTTGACGAAGCTGAACTCCGTGACGCTTTCCTGCTTCTGCTCGTCGGAGAGTTCACGCTCCTTGCTGATGCCCGCTTTGCCGCTGAGCGCGATGCCGCCCAGGCAGACCACGACGCCCAACAGAATCACCTGGCCGGAGCCGGTGGTCAGAATCTGCATAAACTCGCCCTTGAAGATGGGCGGCACCAGTGTGCCGAACGCTGCACACAATCCCAGTGCAATGGCGTAGCCAAGGGCAATGCCCAGGTAACGCATCGTCAGCCCGAACGTCAGCCCGCCAATGCCCCATAGCACGCCGAAGAACCAGGTCCAGAACAACGCCTTGCCCGGGGCCGCGCCAAGAATGGCGGGCGTCTGGGGCAGAATAATCATCGCCAGAACCCACGGCGCAACGATCCAACTGAAAAACCCGCCGGCCAGCCAGTAGTTCTCCCAGGCCCATCCCTTGACCCGCTTGTAGGGGATATAGAAGCTGGCTGCCGCCAGACCGCCAATGGCGTGCAACATCACACCCAGAAAAGGATTGCTCTCCATGCGTAGACTCCT
The DNA here is from genome assembly GCA_016783675.1 of Kiritimatiellia bacterium. Classification (GTDB taxonomy): domain Bacteria; phylum Verrucomicrobiota; class Kiritimatiellia; order UBA8416; family JABMPJ01; genus JABMPJ01. Next base: position 1,071 of record JADHWE010000086.1, on the reverse strand, counting down.
TGCCTTATAGCTCTTACTACATTGCATAAAATACCCGAAATCTTTCGCTTTCTAAATGGATGAAATGACTCTATATTTACATATTATGACTGATCGAAGTTCCAGACGTGCAGAGCAACGGCGGGCCGACATGCAGGCCTTTTCGCGCTACTTGCCGCCGGATCCGGCCGCCCTGGCCTGGGGGCTGCACGTGATCGATGCTGGTTTCACGGACATTCCCCCGCATACCCGCTATCCACCCGGCGAGCATCCGGACGGCTACATGTTCACCTGGCAGCGCGGGCGCGTCTTGAGCGAATACCAGTTGGTGTACATTACACAGGGCGGAGGAATCTTTGAGTCCCGCCAGGCGGGGCAGCAGGAGATCAGGGCAGGGGACGTGTTTCTGCTGTTTCCGGGCAGATGGCACCGCTACCGTCCTGACCCGTCAACAGGCTGGGACGAGCACTGGATTGGCTTCAACGGGTCGTATGCCGACCAGCTTATGTCGCATTTCTTCCCGGAGGCCCAAGCGGTCCTGCCCGTCGGGCATGATGAAGAGCTGCTGCGCCTGTTCCAATCGGTAGCGGATCTGATGCAGGTGGCCCCGACCGGCTATCGGCAGATGATGGCGGGGAATACCGTGGCGGCGCTGGCACGGGTGCGCGCACTCGGGATGAACAGAGCCATGCCGACCGACCGCCATGCACAGAAGATGCAGGAGGCCTGCCTGTTTCTGCTCGAGCATGCGGCGCTGAACGTTGACCTGAAAGCGTTGGCCCGTCGGTTGAGCTACAGCTACTCCCGCTTCCGCACGCTCTTCAAAGAAGAGACCGGCCTGTCGCCGCGCCAGTACCAGATCGAGATCCGGATCAACCGGGCCCGGGACCTGCTGACCCAGAGCGATCAACCCATCAGCCAAATCGCGGACCGTCTCGGGTTCTACTCGGTCTACTACTTCTACTTTGTTAAGATCATTCATTCGTTATTGGTGCCCTGATTCTGTTGTCTTCGGTAGGCGGAGTCAATATCTCGTTGCCGTGTTCGGTGCCGGCGCTTGATATTGCCGAGCACCGCTTCCTCAGTCAGATC
>JADHWE010000029.1 GCA_016783675.1 Kiritimatiellia bacterium | reverse complement strand
CCCTCTATTCGACTTCCTCGCTCTCCTTCCTTGGACATTGGATTTGAGTGTTGGCTGTTGGATATTGAATCCCTGTTATCCGTGCAATCAGTGTAATCCGTGGTTCTCTTATCTCTTTTGGTTGCGGCTATGCCGCGCTGTGTTCTTCGTGGTTAAACGAAAGGGATCAGAACCCCTGCTGGATCACCCGCACGAGGATGGGGGCGAGGAGGACGATGAAGACGGAGGGGAAGATGAAAAGCATCAGGGGCGCCAGCATCTTGACCGGCGCTTCATTGGCCAGCCGTTCGGCGCGTTCGAACCGGCGCTGCCGCATCTGGTCGGACTGAATACGCAGGATCGACCCGATACTCACGCCCAGCTCGTCGGCCTGTACGAGTGCGTTGACCACCGAGCGCAGGTCGGGGAGGTTCACCCGTGCCGACAGATCGCGCAGCGCATCCCGGCGCGTCTTACCGAGCTGAATCATGCGCACCACCCGTATCAGCTCTTCGTTCAAGGCATCAATCTTCTGCTGCTCGGTGTTGCGACGCAACGAGGTCATGAAATCCATCCCCGCCTCCACCGAGAGCGTCAGGATATCCAACACAAACGGCAACGCCCGCTGAATGCTGCGGTGGCGCGCGGTGAGCGCCTGCTGCAGCCAGAGCGCGGGATAGACAAAACACCAGAGGGGGCCGATTGCATAGACGAGCGGTCCAAGCTTGGCCGCGGAGGCTCCCTGCCAACGGGGAACCACACCCATCATCAGCAGGCACCAGGCACTCCCCAGGATGAGCGGGAGAATAAGGCGCAGCGAGAGAAACTCGGTGGGGGTGATCAGGTCTTCGAATCCGGCCGCGGTGATCGTGCGCCCCAGCCGTTTACGAATCTTCTCGAACGCACGGGCGTCGAAAACCGGGGCAAGGTTGGGCGCCAGCGGCAACAACAGTCGAAAGAGCAACGGAAGCCGCCGCTCCTGGCGCCGGCCGTCGGCGAGCGTGACATAGGTGATCTGCCGCGCCACAAACATGCAGTACCAGGCCAGCCCGGCAATCGCGACCGCCCAGAGCGAAGCAAGCAGGATATGGAATGCATGTTCAGTCATAAGTTCTCTGCACCGGATAGTCGGTTAGCCGCAAGAGAGCACAAAGAACACAGAGAAAGAGCATTATAGGGTATAGAGAAAGACCCCTCTTGGTGATGGGTGTCCCCATCAGATATCCCTCTCTCTTTGCGATCCATGCGTTCTTTCGTGGCTAAACCTCTCCTTCTATGTCTAGACATCTATACGAATGATTTTTCTGATGAAGAAACCGCCGAGCGCAATCAGCACCGCCGCGAGACTCAAGGCGATCAGCCCGATCCGGGAGTGCAGAAAAGGCAACATCAGCTCCGGATCGACAAACAGGAGGGCGAGCAGAATCACGATAGGCATGGCCCCCACGACGATGCCCTGCAGGCGTCCCTGCGCGGTGAGTGTATGGATGCGGTTCTCAATGCGCAGCCGCTCCCGAATCGTTTCGGAAATCTTGTCGAAAATCTCGGTCAGATTGCCACCGGCGCGGCGCGAGGCCTCGATAGCGGCGACGACGAGGTTCAGGTCGTCACTCCCAACCCGGCGCGACATGTTGGCGAGCGCATCAGAGAAGGCGACACCCACACGCGTCTCCTGAAGGAGAACATCGAACTCCTGCGCAATGGGGTTCTCGCCCTCACGCACCACCGCTTCGAACGACTGCGAGATGCTGAAGCCGGCCTTGAGCGCGTTGCTCATGCTGACGAGTGTATCGGCCAACTGCCCGTTGAACCGGCGTAGCCGCCGCGCCTTGAGCAGGCTGAGCAGCCAATGCGGAAAATGAAACGCCAACAGCCCGCCCAAGCCGCCGACGCCACTGCCAACCAACACCCCCGTGATCGTCACGAGGCTTCCGGCGAGAAAGAAAAGCCCAATAAAGGTCGCCGCCGAAAAGGCCCAGCCGGCTTCGGCGATGCGCCGTGGCGGAATGAACAGGAAAACGTCCTCGAACGCCCGCGCTGTCTCCTGCGAGTAGGTACCCGAATAGATCTCCGCCCCGGCATAGAACGCCCGAAGCAGCGTGTACGCCAGGCCGGTAATGCTCACGGCAAAAAGCACTGCGATCAATACAGTCATAGGCTCAGCCCTGTAGGTCTCCGAGGGAGGAAGCATCCTGTTTCCCGCGCGGATCGAACATGGACCGTTCGATCGTAAGCCCACGTGATTCGATCTGGTCGATGAACGTCGGGACGGAACCGGTCGGCCGGAAATGCCCTTCCACACGTCCCTCACCGCTCACCGCGGTTTGCACAAACTCGAAAACATCCTGCATCACAACCTGGTCGCCCTCGAGCCCGATGACTTCGGTTACCTGGGTCACCTTGCGGCTGCCGTCACTCATGCGCGATTCGTGAATGATGACATCGATCGCGGAGGCAATCTGCTCGCGGATGGCACGGACGGGCAGGTCCATGCCGGACATGAGCACCATCGTCTCAAGACGCGAGATAACATCGCGCGGGGCGTTGGCGTGCACCGTCGTGAGTGAACCGTCGTGACCCGTGTTCATCGCCTGCAACATGTCGAGCGCTTCGCCGCCGCGACATTCGCCCACGACCACGCGGTCGGGACGCATGCGCAGCGCATTGCGTACGAGATCGCGGATCGTGATCTGTCCGCGTCCCTCGATGTTGGGCGGGCGGGCTTCAAGGCGTACGACGTGCTCCTGTTTGAGCCGTAGCTCGGCGGCATCCTCGATCGTCACGATGCGATCCGACTCCGGAAGGAAGCTGCTGAGCACGTTAAGCAGCGACGTCTTACCCGAACCTGTTCCTCCCGAGATCACGATGTTCTTGCGCAGGAGCACACAGATCCGAACGAATTCCACGATCTCCGGGGTGAGTGTGTCAAAGCGGATGAAATCGTCCTCTGTGAAGGGCGTCTTCGCGAACTTGCGGATCGTGAGACTGGGTCCGGTAAGCGAGAGCGGCGGGATGATCGCGTTCACGCGCGACCCGTCCGGCAGACGCGCATCCACGTAGGGCGAGCTCTCATCGACGCGGCGCCCGAGCGGGGAGACGATACGCTCGATGATGGCCATGACCGAGGTGTCGTCCATGAACGTCAGGTCCGACAGCTCCAGCCGACCGTTGCGCTCAACGTAGACGTGGTCGTGACCGTTGACCATGATCTCAGTGATCTCGGGATCGTCCAGCAAATCCACCAACGGCCCAAGACCGACAGCTTCGTTGTAGATCTGGCGGGTCAGGACCTCGGGCTCGATCCCCGGAGGAAGGCGGTCCTGCACATCACGGACAATGGCGCCGATCGTCGATAGCGCGCGATTCTGCAGCTCGGCCTCATCGATATGCGATGCCGCAAGGCGCTTGATGTCGAGCCGCTTCAGAAGCTCGGAGTGAATCTGTTGCTTGATGGCCCTTGCCCGCGAGGTCTGGCGCGGCGCGGACGTCGCAGGCTCCGTCGCGACCGGAGTAACGAGGTCTGGAGGTGGCGGCGGGGCGGGTTCCGGCGCAGGCGCCTCTTCGGGCGGCGGCACGACGCCCTCGGGGCGGATGGTGATTACGAACGGTCCTATCGTCAGGTCGGCGCCCGTGGGGATCTGGGCGTTACCGTCGACGCGTACGCCGGCCACAGAGGTGCCGGATTCCGAGGCCAGGTCTTCAATCGAGCTGCCCGTGGCGCTGACCGTCAGAATGGCATGCCGGGACTCCACGTCAGCGTGGGGAAGGTGGACGTTGCAGTCGTCGTCGCTCCCGATCGTATAGATGCCCTCCTCGATGGCGACGCTTTTGATGTCACCATTGGGACGGCGGATATCGAGTTGGATGTTGCCGGCCATCAGACTCCCTATTGAACGTTGCGCTTGTGCCGGATGTTCTGCTGCCGAAAGCGGTTCATCTCCGGCAACGTAGTCTGGAGCTGCTCAAAGTCCACGGAAGGCAGATTGCTCTCAAACGAGACGTCGCTGGAGTTACGCAGTGAGAGCACGAGGCGGCCCTTGACCTGCTCGGCAAAGACGAGCAGCTCGGCCTCGCGCGGCGTCACCTCCACCGTAACGGTGCTGTAGCCGCCGGAGCGACGGGCGCGGTCGGTTGGCCGCCTCGAGAGCTGGTTGCCCACGGCGAGGATCGTCACGTCCTGGAGCACGGTGAGTGTCACGGTCTCCATCTCGCCCGCCACCCGCTCAGAGGGAAACGAGAATGTGCCCAGCACGTCGACGCGATCGTTGGGCGTCACCATGCCGCTGACCGACGCCGCGCCGCTGACCGATATGGAGAGTGCACGCATGCCGGGCTTCACCGTATCGGCCAGCCCCTTCTCGTCGTCGGCGCCACCGACTATGTCGGACCAGAGTACCGGCTTGAGGGCTTTGATCTCGAAAACCGTCTTGCGTCCGACGATCATGTTGGCCTCGCCGGGGGCGACCACGCGATCGTGTGCCGAGGATTTGAAGATCTCGTCACGCCGCAGGTCCTCGCGCTTGATAACCGAACCGCCAGGAATGTCATGGGCCGCCACGACGACCGGGATGCGTTCGGCACCGGCATAGAGCTCGGCCCAGCGCTTCTCAATCTCGTCGTTCTTGCGCCGCAGGTACTGGCTGGTCAGCACGAACGCCAGGATACCGATGATGATGGCGATGATGGGGATTACTTTTTCTTTCATATACTCTCTCCACGTGTCGCGGGACCAATCTGTACCACATTGGCTATGTGTACAAAGTGGTGTTGTTCTCCACCTTTTTCACTCTCATACTCTCGTATAGCCTGTGATTGTGCCTTTGGTCAGTTTTGAAGCTGGACGCGTGTGTGTCAAGGGTTGGGTTTGTTTGATAGTTCCTTGTGAAGGATGGTGATGTGCGTCTGTCGTTCGCGTTCGGATGCCTGCACGCAGCAGATGCTGTGTCCCCTCAGATAGATCCCCTGAGCATTGCCCGGCAAAGCGGACATCCATCCGGCGGCAGTCAGGTGCTCGTGGTAGAAATGCGCCACGGCTTCGGGGGGCGCCATGGTGGTCGATACGGCGAGGCCGGCCTTGGCCTTCTCATCGGTTGCCACAAAGAGCGGCGTGCTCCCGGGGAAGTCCGGCACAGTCGGCACGGCAGCGGTTGAAGGCGGACCGGCGGATTGCGCGGCTTCGGCCCGGGTCTGCTCCAACAGAAACACCAGCGTACGGGTGATATCCGGCGGTGCGATGGCGATGAGGCGCAGGCGACCGGACGGTGTGTCCATCGTTTCGACCGCCATCGAAGTCTCAGCCGAAACATTGAACGTCACATTGAGCGCCTTTCCGATCCGCCGCAGGGCCGTGCCCAGCGGCAGGTCGAGTCCATACACGGAAAGAGAGCCGCGGCCACCGTTCACGACAACGGGCGCAGCATACGCCCGAGTGGCGCCCAGCGACCGGAGCGCCCGCCCCGCATCGGAGCGTCCGCCCCAGCGCCAGAACACGCGGCTGTGGGCGGGGAGGACGAGTAGAAGAAGGAGGATGATGACGGCTAGTCCGAGACGGCTCGCTCGGAGAGCTCGCCCTACCTGACCTTGGGCGTAGCTACATCGATGGTAAGGTAGGGCGAGCTGTCCCCAGCGAGCCGTTGAAACCATTGACCGTTTCATCACTTAGTAAATCCCCCGCGTCCACGTCATCCACACGCGGCTTTCGATTTCAATGCTGTCGGCATCGTAGAGCAGGCTCTGCACCGCCGGGAGCAGGGGCACATCCTCCTCGGCAGTGCCCTCGACGAGACCAAAGACCTGGGCCGGGTTGGGCGCGCTGCGCAGCATGGAGAGCTGGTCGCCGGGCGCCTGCTCGATAATCGTCCACCCATCGCTGTCCGGCGACGACATTTCAACGATGGCTCCATTGAACGCGAATGAATCCCCGGACGCCGCATAGTCATCACGCGTATGGCGGCGGTCGTCGTTGCCGGCGTCCCAATCCTCAATGTACTCGGCATCCGAGAGCAGGGCGCCCAGGTCACTCAGCGATTCCGCGCCGGCCTCGCTGCGCGCTTCGTACTGGGTGTCGTGGCGGGCACGCGAGATGGAGACCATCTGGACCAGCCCCGCAAACAGCGCCACGATCGAAACCAGCCCAATGATCAACTCGATCATGGCAGATCCAAGCTGTGCGCGTTTAGTGCCCATGGCGCGTTCCTCCCCCATGGCTGCCGCCGGTGGTGACCGTGCATTGCCAGCTATTGTCGTCGAGCCATTCGACACCGGTGTAGCGGAACATCGGGTTTTCCCAGGTCACGAGCTGGTCACAGTAGAAACACGCGAACCCGCCGGGACCGTCATCCATGTAGACGGGCAGGTGCTCGCGGAGGTGAACCTGCCATTCATAGTTAAACGATCCCCCGGACGGCATGGTTGAGGCATCGAGCGGGATCAGGCGCACATCGGTGAAGGCCGGGAGGACGATACCATAGGTGTCGGGGCGGATCGGGTTCTCCTCGTCGTCTTCCAGCGATCCGAACGGCTTGGCGGCCGAGGTCCAGATGATGGTGTTCGTGCTCTCGGCGCCGCCGGAGCCCGGCATCAGACGATGCGCCTGCGCCTCCACCCGAACGACGGCATCGGCGCCAACATAGTCATACTGCGTTCTCAGCTCACCAGCCAGCGGGAGCGAGCCATCCGTCATGACATCCCAAGCGTGCCATCGCCCCGGACTGTAGGCGTGCCAGAAAGCCTGGCTGACCATGGAACCGGAAAACGATCCCTCGATCGCGCGATCTTCGGCCACATCTTCGATAACCGGTTGCGACACCTGTCCGGCGAGCCGGGTCAGGAAAGGCACCAGGCCGAGACTGTAGATCTCGCTGTTGCCGTAATAGTCGAGATCTACGTCGGGCAGATCGGGCCACCACCGGTAGTTCGTGTACTCCTCCAGGAGCGTGGGGGCGTTGTGATGGAACCAGCACCACGTGCGACCCGCAATGGCCTCGTAGAAGCCGATGTTGAGAAGAACATGGGCATCGCCGTAGTCCCCGTAAAAACGGGCGTTGTCAGGGCCGGCGGCTACACCGCTCGCCGCCACGGCATCAAGCATGTCGGCATACTCCTCCCATGCCCCGGGGTAGGGTTCGGTGAAGAGCATCGTGCCCGTATCTCCGACGATACGGGTGTACTCGTCGCGCACGGTGACGGCGTGCTCAGCCAAGAGGCGGGTGAACTGCGGGTTCACGTAGATGTTGTTGTTCTTGGCGGCCTGTTGCGACGCCTCCAGGCCGATCATGGGCCCGGTGAAGCTGATGCGGGTCTGCAGGTTGCTGATGGCATCGACTGCGGCCTGGTCGTCGGCTGCGATGGCCAACGCCTGGAGGATGTTCAGATCACCGATGAGATTAAGCGAGATGCCCTGCCAGCGCGCGGCCATAAGCGCGGACGCATCACCACCGTCCTGGGCAAGCGACTTCACGCGCAGGATGCGCTCCAAGTCGGTATTCCACAACACCACGAACACAAGGATGACCAGCACCATGATCAAAAAGATCATGACCTGCCCGGATTTAGAGTTCCCCTTTGGAGTGCGCTGGGTTCTCTGCCTTGCGGCAGAATGGCCTTCGGCGGACAGCGCTTCGGGGCACAGCGGGAGTCCCTTGAAAGCGGCGTCAAGCCGCCGCACTCCAAAGCGCTTCGCGCAGCCATGCCTTCGCGTCACCATCCCATATCCTCCAGGTAGAGTGGAAAGTGGTTCTCGATGGCGGACTCGCCTACGAGCGACACCTCGCCATCCGCGTAGAAACTGCCGCTGACCGGAACCTTCAGCGGATAGTCCTGGCCGACCCGAATATCGAGGAGCGTGTCCGACGACGACCCGTCATCGATGATCTGAACGCTATCCCAGTCCTCGTAATCGAGGATGTAGCGGGCACGGGCGTAGTTGCCGGCGGCAAGGTACTCCGGTATGCGCGCAATCTCGAGGCGGGCCTGGGTGAACATGGGCCAGAGATCGCCGCTGAGGACGCGATCCCAGGCTGTACCGGGCCGCTCCGTGGCTATGGCCGCCTGCAGGTCGGGTGCGTCATTGTCATAGACCGGCTCGAGCATGCGGCCGGCGTTGGGAATGGCGGCCACCTGGGCCACCTTAAAAACCATCCAGCGGTTGAAACCGACGGTTCGTGCACGCGCCGCGCGCGCGGCCGCATGGTTCAGCGTGTCCCGCGCCGCCAGGACGCGGGACACCTGGAACATGCCGAGGAATACAAGGCAGATGATTGCCAGCGCAAGGCACGCCTCTATGAGTGACGCGCCCTGCCGGCTGGATGGTGCCACGTTACGGGTCGGATCCACCGGCTCAGTTTCCGCCGCCGTCCTCGTCCAGATTCTTGAGCCAGTCCTCGGACGTGGTGCTGAGCGCATCGTCCTTGGCGCTCGAGTCGCCGCCGAGTTCTTCCACGGCCCCGCCGAGCTTGGCGCGGATTGTGTCGCCGAACACGCCGAAGATGGCGATGGCAGCGATGGCCACGATCACCACGATGATGATGTACTCCACCATCGCAGCGCCCGTGCGGTCGCTACGGCGCTTTCCTTTTTTGAGCTTCATCTTTACCTCCTGGTTTCCATTCAACGCAGAAAAGGGACTCATTATTGCCGCTGATCAGGGATACTCCGACGCGACGAGATCCAGCACGCGGCCGCCAAACTCGCGGAAGCTGTACAGAAACACGGCCAGGATCGTCGTGGCCGCCACCAGCATGGCCGCCACAATCACATACTCAATCATGACCTGCCCGCTGCGGCGGCACAGAGCGTCATCTTGTCTTATCGGCTTCATCACTTCTTGATCGGTTCCCGCGAAACGATGTCATCCGCCTTGATCGACTTGATGACACCGGGACGAATTTCGAGGCGTACTTTGCCTGCCACATCTTCATCAATAAACACACCCTTGAACACGCCCTGCGGGGTCTTGATCTCGGTATCGGGAATAAAGCGGCGTTTCAGGCTCTCCTGGAGCGGCGTGGTCTGCTGCCGCTTGACGGTTACGGTCACGGTCTTCCCGAAGAAGCCCTCGCGGACGAGTTGGATCTTTCTCTCGCCGACATCGACGAGGTCGATCTTGAGTGGCGCGGAGATGAGCGACTCGTCATTCTTATCATTTGCGAGAGTCACCCCGCGATCCTTGCCATCTACCAGGACCTTGACACCGGGCGGATGGGTCATGACCTCAAGGCTGCCCGCATTGCTCACCAGGCGCATCTCCTCGGTGCGCTTCTGGGCGCGCGCCAACGTCACGGGCCGGGTCAGCGTGTCATAACCTTTCTGCTCCGCGCGAAGCCGATAGGCGCCCGGACCCAGGTCATCCACTGTCACGGGCGCGGTGCCCTTGTACTCGTCGTCGAGATAGATCCGCGCGCCGGGCGGAACCGATATGATGTTGAGTGTGGCCGGCACGCCTTCGAGCGCAGCGGTCATGTTCTCGGTCTGCCCCGCCACGAGGCGGATGGTGCGCTTGAAAGGGTGGTACCCGTAGAGCGTGACCTCGAGCTCACTCTCCCCGGCGGGCACGCGCTCGATCGTACAGGGCGTGCTGCCCTTGGCGATCCCGTTGAGCACCACGGTGGCGCCCGGGGGAGTAGAGTTGAGCGTCAGCGTGGCGGAGTCGGATGTGAGATCCGTCGCCAGGTAGAGCGGGGTGCGGTCTTCGATAACAAGATCAACATCCCGCTCCAGGTATCCGGTCAGGGCAAAGTGAACCCGGTAGCGCCCCACGGGGAGATCGGTCAGCAACAGCGGCGTGGCGCCGCGGTGCGCGCCATCGATCTCGACTTCGGCCCCGGACGGCTTGGAGTGCACCAGCACGAGGCCGGTCACGGGTTCCATGGCGAGATTGAGCGCAATCCGCTGTCCGGGCGCCAGGTCAACCGAGCGGAGAATATCGCGGAAGCCGGGCTTTGTGATGCGTACGAGATGCGCCCCGGGGGCTGCGTCCGAAAGTGTCAGCGGAGTCTGGCCCTGCAGGGCCCCGTCAAACGTCACGTCCGCCATGTCGGGATCGGTCGTGATGCGCAGTTGCGGACCTGCCGTCTCGACCTGCCCCAGGGCAGGTGCCGCGAGCCAGGCGAGGCCGACGCTCAACAGGATTGCAGCAACAGCGGTTCTCATTTCTCCATCCTCAAGCGGTTCTCGATATCCAACAGCTTCTGGCGTGCTTTCACATGGCGCTCATCCGAGCGGCTCGGGATCACTTCACAAATGGTCCGGAGCTGACTGGCAGCCTGCTCCCATTCACGGATGCGGATGGCGCGCTCGGCCGAGAAGTTGAGATTGTCGTAGCGCACCTGGAGCTCCTCGCGCGCCTGGGCCAGCGCGGTCAGCGCCTCGGGATAGTAGTCCGGTTTGGGTTCAACCGTTTCAAGGTACCACTGCGCTTCGTCGAGGGAGGTGATCGAAGCGGCCAGGTTACCCAGCTCCACCTCGCGCGCATCGAAGAGCCGCTGTCCCTCCAGGAAGGACTCGCGCGCCATGGAGAGAAGCCGCTCGGGCGAGAACTGGATGGCCCAGAGTCCCAGCTCGTTCTTGCCGCATTCCTCGATGATTTCGCGCACTTGCTTGAAAGCGTCGGGCTCCACGCGATTCACGACGCGCGTGCGGTGCGCCTGGTTGCCGACCGTGATCGTGAGATCCCAACTGTCATAGACATCCGGTTGGATGCCCTGGTAGTCGCTGCTCAACCCGAAGAAGCCGGCATCGGCAACTGTGTCGCCCAGTGCGCGGACGTAGTCCTCGTTAAGCCGACTCTCTTTGCGCACATGGCGATCGTTCATGATGTCGTCGATCTGCACGGAAAGCATGCGGTCCTCGGTAAGCGCCAGGGCATAGCGGAAGATGTTCTCCGTGGTGGCTTCGACCTTCTCGTAGGCAATCGTGAGTGTCTCCGGTTCCGCCGCGGCCGGCAGCAGCTCGCCCGGCACCTTCACCAGTGCAGAAGGCATGAGAACCTTGGGGAGCCAGACCGCCAGCGCGATGGCGGTGACCACGGCGCCAAGGACAAGCAGGAGCCCCACGGTCGGCTTGCGCCGTTGCGGCACGGCGACCGGGAGCGGCTGAAGCCCGAGATCGACACCGCCTTCCGGCACGGCCGCGGCGGTTCCCTCCAGCGTGTTCGTCACCACGCGCAGGATCGTGTCACCCAGCAGAATGCGATCGCCCACATGCAGCAGCGCCTCGCGAATCGGCTTATCGTTCACCAGCGTCTCGTTGGAGCTGCCCAGGTCGGAGATACAAAGGATGTTGTCCTTGAACCCCACCCGGCAGTGGTGACGCGACATAAGCGGATCAACGATCACGAGGTCGTTCTTGGAAGAACGCCCCACGCGTGCGCCAGCGACGGGAATCGAAAGCGTGCGCCCACGCTCGGGCCCCGCTTCGATAACAAGATGAATACTTTCGCTCATATCTATAGGTGGCATCATGGTGAATAGACGCTGAACATTCAAGATTGGTTTACCTGTTCTCTTATGGGATTTGATCATTGGACATTCCGTGTTGGATATCCGATATTCGAGCCCCTCATGACAACGCCGCTTCTGGACATTCAGACTTGGACCTCCGAACAGGCCACCCGCCGCCAGGCGTGGCAGGCGTCCTACCTGGCGATGTATGCCAGCGTTTGGGGCGGCATTGTTACGGATCCGGCCCTGATGCTGGTGCCGATTGATGACCACATGGTGCATCGCGGCGACGGGGTGTTTGATACGTGCAAGTGTGTGGGCGGGGCGCTTTACAACCTCGGCGCGCACTTGGACCGGCTAGAACAATCAGCCGCGGCAGTTCATATTGCGATGCCGTGCGATCGTGAGACGCTGATCGGGCTCATCCGCGACACGGTGCGGGCGGGTGGCAAGGCCGAGGCCTCGGTACGGGTACTGGTGTCACGCGGACCGGGCGGTTTCGGTTGCTCGCCCTACGATTCCGCCGGACCGGCCCTATATATAATGGTAACAGACCTGCCCCCCTCGTTCATGGACACCCATCCCGAGGGCGCCACGGCCGCGATCAGTGCCATCCCGGCCAAGCCCCCGTTCTTCGCGGGAGTAAAAAACTGCAACTACCTCCCCAACGTGCTGATGAAGAAGGAGTCCAAGGATCGCGGCATCGATTTCGTAATCAGCCTCGACGCCAACGGCTTCCTGGCCGAAGGCCCCACGGAGAACATCGGTATTGTCGAAGCGGACGGCACACTCGCCTTCCCCAAGCTCGACAACATCCTCCCCGGCACCACCATGCTACGCGTAGTGGAGCTTGCCCGTGAATTGGCAGCCCGAGGCGAGGGTCCGGCCAATGTCCTTTTCCGTAACGTCACCGTGGCCGACGCCGAGGCGGCCGCCGAGATGCTGATCGTCGGTACCACCCCCAACGTCACCGCCGTACGCCGGTTCAACAGCCGCGATTTCGACCACGCCCTTGAAGCGCCCGTCTACCTGTGCCTGTCGCAGGCCCTGGAGAGCGACATCCTGGCCAACGATGCGCTGCGCACAGCGGTTGGCTGAGAGTGAGACGCGCCCCCCCGGCAAGCGGGGTGGGGACGTCCTATCGTCATCCGCTTCGCTGGGCGCGTTCTCAGGCGGCCTTTTAGCCTTGCCCCTTCTGCCCGTGCGCGCCTACGATACGCGGCGAGTTTGCGGCTGGGCTGGAGTCCGGCCGGAGGGGCACGCCAGCAGAACCGAGGGGAAAGACCATGGATTACGATCTGACCGAAGAACAAATCATGATTCGCGACCTGTGTAAGCAGATCGCCGAAGAGAAGATGAAGCCAGTGCGCGAGCATTACGATACCTCGCACGAGTTCCCGTGGGATATCGTCAAGGCGTTCGCCGATGCCGACCTGTTCGGCATCATGATCCCCGAAGAGTACGGCGGCATGGGCGGCGGCGTGATGGACCTGTGTGTCTGCGTCGAAGAGCTCTGCAAGGTCGATTCCGGCACGGCCCTCTCCCTCTTCGCAACCGGCCTGGGCCTGGACCCCATTCTCATCTGTGGCTCGCACGAACAGAAGGCCAAGTATCTCCCGCGCATCGCGCAGGGCACGTTGGCAGCCTTCGGTCTGACCGAAGCCGGGGCCGGCAGTGATGCGAGCGGCATCAAGACCACCGCCGTGAAAGACGGCGATGAGTACGTGCTCAACGGCACCAAGCAGTGGATCACCAACGGCGGCGAAGCCGACATCTATACCGTGATCGCCATGACGAACAAGGCCAAGGGCGCGCGTGGCGCCAGCGCCTTCATCGTCGAGAAGGGCACGCCCGGCTTTGAGTTTGGTAAGAAGGAAGACAAGATGGGGATCCGCGGCTCGGCCACGTGTGAACTGATCTTCACCGACTGCCGCATCCCGGCCGAGAACCTGATCGCCCGTGAAGGCATGGGGTTCATCGTGGCGATGAAGACACTCGATATGTCCCGCCCCGGTGTGGCGGCCCAGGCCCTGGGCGTAGCCGCCGGCGCACTCGAAATCGCCACACAGTACAGCCGCGAACGCGTGCAGTTCGGCAAGCCGATCAGCGCCAACCAGGGCATCCAGTTCATGCTGGCCGATATGGCCACGCAGGTGGAAGCCGCGCGCGCACTGGTCTACCGCGTCGCCCGCTACATCGATTCCGGCGCCAAGGACATCAGCAAGTTCTCTGCGATGGTCAAGCTCTACGCCTCGGACGTGGCGATGAAGGTGACCACCGACGCCGTGCAGATCCTCGGTGGCTACGGCTATATGAAAGAATACCCGGTCGAGAAGATGATGCGCGATGCCAAGATCACGCAGATCTACGAGGGCACCAACCAGATCCAGCGCGAGGTGATCGGCCTTAGCCTGATCAAGGAAGCGGCGGCAAGTAAGCGCTAAACCTGCTTCAAGAAGCAAGCATCTACAGAATGGCCCGCGCCGAAGCGCGGGCCATTTCTTTTGTGCGCTCTTTGCGCTCTTTCGCGGCCAATTAGAACATCGACCAGATCCAGTCGAACAACCGGAACATCAGGTAGATCGGCTTCATAATCAGCCCCGAGAAGGGGATCACGCCGAAGCTGGCGAACGCCACCACCGTGATCGCGACGATCGCCCCGCCCAGTGCGTAGCTGCGCATGAGATGTTGACGGTCACGTGAGCTTGACCGGGAAGAAACGCCGCCCGAATGACGACGGCGCGGTAGCTCTTCCGGCACCGGCGGGATCTCGGACGAGATGCGGCCATCCAGCGTTGATGTGACGATGTCGATCACGCCGGCCATCGTGAAGTCGCGGGATAGGTGCCCGCCCATGTCATGCACGATCTGCTTGGCTTCATCGTCGGCATTCAGCGGACAGCCGGTGTAGAACGCTACGCGGCGGTCCAGCATGCACTTGTCGGTACTTGAATCTCCGATCGCCAGGATCTCGTCGCGCGATACCCCCAGGCGATCGGACAGCACGCGGACGGCATGGCCCTTGCGGCAGGCGATATGCTCCACTTCAATCTCCCGCTCTTTTCGGACCGCCTTCAGGGCGGGGATATCCTGGATCTGCCGCTTGACCCAACGCAAGGAGTCCTCGGCCGTCTCAAGCGTGGCGAATCGCAATGTGAAGCGGTTCCTCAGCTGCAGGACCCGGCGAACGCCTTGTACGCGCGTGGAAAGGTGGTGGTGCATCTGCTTCAGCGTGCGTCGCGCCCGTGCGTGACCGAGCAGGGACATCGCTTCGACCCGGGCCGTATACAGAGGTTTGAAACGATACCCCTTGCCATGGTGTTCGAACACGCGCCCATGCCGTGTAACAACCAAATCGGAGCAAATGCCTCGCCGTTCCAAGGGGCGCGTGAACGTACGGAAACTGCCGTAGTGGCGTCCCGTGGATATGATCCACCGCAGCTTGCGGTCCCGCCGCAGTTCGTCAATCAGGTCTTTGAACTCCGGATAGAGCGCACGGTCGTCGCGGTGACCCATGACGGTGCCGTCAAGGTCGGTCACCAGAAGACGCATATCTGGTTTGCGCACGTTGTGCTCCTGCTGTGTTACGATCAGAAGCCCTGCTTCTGAAGTGCATCACGGAGGGCGGTCTGGAATTCCGCGACATCCTGCTCTGACGGCCGGTAGTCCTTGTCCCCTGCATCCAGCGCGAGGCGCCCGAGCTGGTCCACCATCCAGGTGGCCTGTCGCCCGTCGCTGAACGTGACGTTACCGCTGACCACTGCGCCCGGCTTGACGATACGGTCCACATCCACGCTGACATTGCCGCCTGCCGCGGGTATCTCCGCCTCCGGCGGCGGCGCTTGCCCTGCTGGTCCAGGCTGGGATTCGGGCGCAGGCGCAGGCTCCGGTTCAGGCTCAGGCGGGGGTGGCTCATCCTCCTTGAGCGTGAGATCGAGATCGATAATCAGAAAACGAACGTCCATGTAGGTCATGCATATGTCGAATTCCGAGCTGAGCCGCTTCTGAATCTCGGACAGCCCGTCACCCTCTTTGACCCACTCCGCTACCGCTGCCTTCTGCTCATCCGTCAATGCCATTACGATCTCTCCGAAATCACTGTTGAACTTGCCTTGGAAGTGTAGAGCATGTAGAAGTGAACCGAAAGACGAAATGTTGAAACTGGTCCAAACAACGGTTGCAGATACGCAACAGGCGGATCGGCTGGCCCGAATGCTGGTCGAGCAGAACCTGGCCGCCTGTGTCCAGGCCGTTCCGATCGCCAGCACCTATCGCTGGCAGGGAGAGATCGAGCAGGGCGGCGAAGTCCTGCTCCTGGTCAAGACGACCGAGGCACGCGTTGCGGCTCTGCACAAGCTGCTGGACCGGGAACACCCGTACGAGGTGCCGGAGATCATAACGATGAATAGCGATGACGTTTCCGGGCCCTATGCCGCGTGGGTGGAAGCGCAGACGACACCAAGTGAGTAACCGCCATGGATGAATTTCCACCAACTGAAAACGGTGCCGGTGTGGGCGTGGTCCGCACGCAAGCCCTGCAGCTCGAGTTGCCGCCCGAAGGGCTGCCGCTCAAGTGCGGACAGCATCTGCCGTCTGTTGAGGTGGCCTACGAGGCATATGGCAAGCTCTCGCAAAAGCGCGACAATGTCATTTTCATCTGCCACGCCCTGACCGGCGACGCGCACGTGGCCGGTCGGCTTGATACGCCGGATGGTCCGGTCGGATGGTGGGACGAGATGATCGGGCCCGGCCGCGGCATCGACACGGATTTCTATCACGTGATCTGTGCGAACATCCTGGGCGGCTGTCGCGGGACGACCGGCCCCGCCGCCACCAACCCGCAGACCGGACAGCCCTACGGCTCCGCGTTTCCGCCGCTCGCGGTGGAGGATATCGTCGACGTACACAGCCTGCTCCTGCAGCAGCTCGGCATCGAACAGGTCGCCGCCGTGATCGGCGGGTCCTTCGGCGGGATGCAGGTGCTGGATTGGCTGCTGCGCTATCCCGAACAGGTGGGACGCGGCATCTGCATCGCCTCGGCCGGATCGCTGTCTACCCAGGCGCTGGCGTTCGATATCGTGGGACGATCGGCCATCACCAGTGATCCCGACTGGAAGGCGGGCGACTACTACGGATCGGGCGCCCGCCCGGACCGCGGCCTGGCCCTGGCCCGCAAGGTGGGCCACATCACCTACCTGTCACCCGGGATGATGACCGACAAGTTTGGTCGTGACCGCCGCCTTGACGAGACGAATCCTGACGCGGTGCCACAGGCGGGTGCATCGTTCCACTCCAACTTCCAGGTAGAGAGCTACCTCGAACATCAGGGCGCCAAGTTCGTGCAGCGCTTCGACGCCAACTCCTACCTGCATATTACGCAGGCCATGGACGAGTACGAGCTCGCGGCGGATTACGGCAGTATCGAGGAGGCGTTCGAGCGCATTCAGGCCAAGGTTCTCATCGTCGCGTTGAGCGAAGACTGGCTCTTCCCGCCGCAACAGTCGTGGGAGATTGCCCGTGCCCTGCTGCAGGACGGCAAAGCGGCATCGTACTGTCGCCTCCATGCGCCGCACGGGCATGACGCGTTCCTGATCGATATCGAGCACATGTCCGAAGTCGTGCGCGCGTTTCTCCCCTGGGTGGCGTCGGGCGGACACATCAAGCCGGCTCCAGCGACTACGCATCGCGGGGATGCGCGGCGACGCGAGTTCGAGCTGATAGCCGACATCGTGCCGGAAAACGCCCGCGTGCTGGACCTGGGATGCGGCGGAGGCGACCTGCTCACCCATCTCCGCGAGCAGCGGCAGACCACCGGGATGGGGGTCGATATCGACATCGGCCACCTGATCCGCTGTGTCGATGACGGGCATGATATGCTGCAGGTCGATATGGACGAGGGCTTGGGCGTGATCCCGGATAACAGCTACGACTGCGCCGTCCTGAGCCAGACGATCCAGGTGATTCACCGGCCCCTCCTGGTCCTGCGCGAGATGCTCCGAATCGCGCCCGAGGCCATTGTCAGCTTTCCGAACTTCGCCAACTGGACCCATCGGCTGCAGCTTGCGTGCGGCCGGATGCCGAAAGGCGGCGCCCTGCCCTTCGAATGGCACGACACCCCGAACATCCATCTCTTCACCTTGCTGGACTTCAAGGACCTGTGCCGCCGTGAAGGATTCGGCGTGCGCGATGTCATCTGTCTGCCCGAGAGCCGCGTCAGCGCCATGCTCATCCGTCTTGGATGCTGTAACCTCGGCGCCGATCGCGTCCTGGTGCGTCTCACGCGCGACCCGAACGACCAACCGCGCCGGTGTACACCGTGCTTGAATGCGTTCTGAGTTGAATGTTCATCGCCAGGGGTTTACAACAGAGGTCGCCCGGCGGAAGGGATCTCAGTATGACCCAGGAAAAATGGATACAGGAGCTGCTGCCCGACGCGATGACGCACCTGCTCGGCTGCCGCGAATGCCCCCGGTCCGCTAACACAAAAAACGGTATGAACCTAGCCGGGAAGAAAGCGGTCTGCGAGGTACTGGACGACCTGATTGCCATTCTTTTCCCCGGATGCCACGGGCACGGTCCGGCGGACGAAACCAATGTTGAAGCCGATCTGCGACACCATATTCGCGAGACGGCGCTTGCCCTCAAGGGACAGGTCCGTCGCGCCCTGGAGTACCAGTGCACCTTTGATGAGTGCAAGGACTGCAACGATTGCGAGGAGAATGCCGAGGTCGCCGTTGGAAACCTGATCAAGAAGATACCCGCGATCAAGGAGCTGCTGCAGCAGGACATCCAGGCCGCTTACGAGGGCGACCCGGCCGCCCGGTCGACGATGGAGGTGGTGATGAGCTATCCCGGCGTGTACGCCGTGATTGTCCACCGCGTCGCGCATGTGCTTTACCTGGGGAAAGTCCCGCTCATCCCGCGCATCATGTCGGAACACGCCCACTCCCTGACCGGGATCGATATCCATCCCGGGGCGCAGATCGGACAGGGCTTCTTCATCGACCACGGCACGGGCGTCGTCATCGGCGAGACCACCGAGATTGGCGACCACGTGAAGCTGTACCAGGGCGTGACCCTGGGCGCGATGAGTTTCGAGAAAGACGAGGAGGGTCACCTCGTCAAGGGAATCAAGCGTCACCCCAACGTGGGGGATCACGTCGTCATCTATGCGGGTGCCACGATTCTGGGTGGCGACACCACCATCGGCGTCAATTCGGTGATTGGCGGCAACGTCTGGCTGACGCATTCGGTGCCCCCGGGCTCCAAGGTCTATAACCAGCAGCCGCGCCCCCACATCCGCCAGGCCGACGGAAGCTGGACAATCGCCAACGGGCCGTGGACCGACCACGGAGCAGGGATCTAGCCGTGAAACTTCTATTCCTATGCGCCAAGAATGCCGCGACCAGCCAGATGGCCGAGGCGTTTGCCATGGCCCGGGCAGATGAAGATACTGTGATCACCAGCGCGGGCATTGATGTTGCCCCGCTCCATCCCATGGCCATCAAGGTCATGGCCGAAGTCGGGATCGATCTCTCGGGGGCAACGCCCAAAAAGCTCGCGGATATTGAAGAGCAGGACTTCGATATCGTGATTACCCTGTGCCGCAACGTGGCTGACCAGCTTCCGGTGCTGCCGGGATTTCCGCTGACCGTACACTGGAATCTCAACCCTCCCGGCGAAATGGTCGGCAAGGAAGACGTGGTTCTGAAGGCCTTCCGCCAGGCCCGTGATGAGATCAAACGCCTCGTGGACGACTTCTTCGAGAAGGGGTACCTCGCCGCCCTGCAGTTTGCCCGGGAGTGTGAAGGCATGCTGCTCGACAACGTATCGGACGGCATCCTGGCGCACGATCTCTCCCGCCGCATCTTCCATTTCAACAAGGCCGCCGAAGAGATTACCGGCTACAAGCGTGCGGATATTATCGGGAAGGATTGCCACGACGTCTTCCCCGGGCGGCTTTGCGGAGGCAAGTGCCTGTTCTGTGAAGACCCCGTTCCCACCGGACCCGGCTCCGTCAAGCGCGAGATCGACATCAATACAAGTAACGGGGAGCGCCGCACGGTTGATACGACGCTGCGCATGATGTCCGATGTAGACGGCCGCGATATCGGCGTGCTTCTCTCGTTCCACGATGTGACCCGCGAACGAGCCCTGGCGCGGCGGGTTGGGGAGATCAACCAGTTCTCCGGCATCATCGGCCACGACAAGAAGATGCTCGAAATCTACGACCTCATCCGCGACCTGGCCGACACGGATGTTCCCGTTCTGATCCAGGGCGAAAGCGGTACCGGCAAGGAGCTGGTCGCGGCCGCGATTCACAACGAGGGACACCGGGGTAACAAGCTCTTCGTCCCGATCAACTGCGGCGCTCTCCCGGAGTCGCTGCTCGAAAGCGAGCTGTTCGGCCATGTCAAAGGCGCGTTCACAGGCGCCATCCGCGACAAGAAGGGGCGCTTCGAGCTGGCCGACGGCGGCACGATCTTCCTCGATGAAATCGGCGATATCTCGGCGACCATGCAGGTCAAACTCATGCGCGTGCTCCAGGAAGGCACGTTCGAACGGGTCGGCAGCGAGACCACCGTCAAGGTCAACGTGCGCGTCATCAGCGCCACGAACAAGGACCTGCAGGAGGAGATCGCCGAAGGCCGCTTCCGGGACGACCTCTATTACCGCTTGAGCGTGGTGCCGCTCTGGTTGCCGCCCCTGCGCGATCGGCGGAACGACATCCCCTTGATTGCCGAACACATCCTGAAGCTTGCACTCAAGACCCGGTCGCAAGGTGATGTGGTGATTTCATCCAGCGCCATGGATGCCATGCTCTCCTACTCGTGGCCCGGCAACGTCCGCGAGCTGCAGAACTGGTTGCAGTTTGCCCTCGTCAAGTGCAAGGGCGGCGAAATCCTGCCCGAGCACTTCCCGCCCATGCGCGCGACCGCGACGGGCCTCGGTTCCGGCCGGCGGCGGCGCAAGCTCGACCTCAGCTCCGTCCGCGAAGCCATTCGCGCCACGGACGGCAACAAGCTCGAGGCCGCCAAGCGACTCGGCGTCTCCCGCGCCACGCTCTATCGCTTTCTGGAGGACGTGGATCTGTAGATCCCGGCTCGCGATGGCGCTTCTGTGTGTCTCATCTTCTCACTGACTGTCAACTCCCTGCCGATTTTGAGACCCCAAGTGAGACAGTCAGGACGGACGTTTTGTAAACTACTAGCTTCGCAACACACTGGTGCACCAATAGTTACACATCAACCACCCCTCTGTTCCGTTCTTGGCACGCATCTAGCATGTAAACAGGGGAAACACTCGCACCGTGGAGCGATGTATGGCACGATACACTCGGAACTTTATTGAGAAGTCGCTGGAGATTTCCCGGCAGCTCACGATTCTGGCCGACCAGGGCGAGGCGAGCTGTAAGGATGACGGCTGCGCCGTGCTGGTGGGAGTCATACGGGACTGCGCCTACAAGGTAAGGGGCCGCGCCGAACAGGAGCGCGAGGTCCATCGCTTGAGAGGACAGTGGGAACTGGCGACAGCACAGGCTGCGGAATAGGAAGAGCAGACAATAGGAGAATGAGTATGTACAAGCTGATGAGCGTGGTTCTGATCGCGCTGACAATGACGACAACGTTGGGATGCGCGGCGTCCGAGGGCGGCGCCGAAGGACACAGCGCCTGGTTAACCGATTTCGAAGCAGCCAAAAAGCTGGCGGCGGAACGCAAGGTCCCGATCCTGGCCGACTTCTCCGGGTCGGACTGGTGCGGATGGTGCATCAAGCTCGACAAGGAGGTCTTCTCGAAGAAGCCGTTCCAGGACTACGCGAAGAAGAACGTCGTCCTCTTCCTGGCCGATTTCCCGTCGCGTAAGCAGTTGCCCGCGAAGGTGACAAAGCAGAACGAGAAGCTGGCTGAGACCTATGGCATACGCGGCTTCCCAACGGTCCTGCTTCTCGACGCCAAGGGCAAAGAACTCGGGCGCACCGGCTACCAGGCGGGCGGCCCCAAGGCCTACGTCAAGCACGTCGAGGACCTGCTTGCCAAGCCCAAGCCCGCCGGCCCTGCATCGTAGCCAGACAGGGAGATTGTCACGAATGCCTCCCAAACAGATACGCCCGGAGTCTGCCTTGTCGCAGTAGCGTTGCTCACGACCGTCGCCGGGTGTGGTGCGAGCTCCAAACCCGAGGGAGAACCCGCTGTGAGGGCGTCACATTCGGTGCATACGAACCGGCTGGCCGGGCAGAGCAGCCCCTACCTCCTTCAGCACGCCCATAACCCGGTCGACTGGTACCCGTGGGGCGACGAGGCTTTCGCGGAGGCGAAACGGCAGAACAAGCCGGTCTTCCTCTCCATCGGCTATTCCTCCTGCCACTGGTGTCACGTGATGGAGCATGAGTCGTTCTCACAGGAGGACGTCGCCGCCATCCTCAACAAACACTTTATCTCGATCAAGGTGGACCGCGAAGAGCGACCCGACGTTGACGATATCTACATGACGGCCGTGCAGGTCCTGACCGGCAGCGGTGGGTGGCCGCTCTCCGTCTTCCTGACGCCGGACCGCGAGCCCTTTTTCGGCGGGACCTACTTTCCGCCGGAGGACCGTCATGGCAGGCGCGGATTCAAGTCGCTCCTTGGCAACGTGGCGGAGATCTGGACAGCGCGACGCGGGGATATTCAGGCGGACGCGAAGCGCCTGACCGACACCGTGCGCCGTGCCATGCAACCGAGGCCGACGGCCGGCGCCTCCCCTACCCCCACGCTGCTGGACAGGGCCGCAACCACCCTCTCCTACAGCTATGACGGATCGTGGGGCGGCTTCGGCGGCGCTCCGAAGTTCCCGCCCGCCGGTGCGCTCGCCTTCCTCCTGCGCCGCTACGAACAGACCGGCAACCCCGACACGCTTGCGATCGTTACCCATACACTACAAGCCATGGCACGCGGCGGGATGTATGACCAGGTCGGCGGCGGATTTCACCGCTACTCGGTGGATGAACGCTGGCTCGTGCCGCACTTCGAGAAGATGCTGTATGACAACGCGCTCCTCACGCGCGTTTACGTTGAAGCGTGGCAGGCCACCGGCAACCCGTTCTATCGCCGCATCGCCACAGAAACACTCGACTACGTATTGCGCGACATGACCGGTCCGGAGGGCGGCTTCTACTCGGCCCAGGACGCCGACAGCGAAGGCGTGGAGGGCAAGTTCTATGTCTGGTCGCGCGGCGAGCTTCTCGCCGGACTGGACAGCGAGACCGGCGCCGTCGTGGCTGATTTCTATGGTGCTACGAAGAAAGGTAATTTCGAGGGACACAATATCCTGCACGTGCCTGTGCCTCGGCCAGAGTTCGCGGCGGAGCGCGGCCTGTCGACCGACGAGCTCGATCGCGCGATCAAGGCTGCGCGGGGCGTGTTGCTCCGTGAACGTGCCGAACGCATTCCGCCGCTTACCGACGACAAGGTCATCACCGCATGGAACGGCATGATGATCGGCTGCATGGCCCGCGCCGCGGCGGCATTCGACGAGCCAAAGTATATCGCCGCGGCCGGGCGAGCCGCGGCCTTCATCAGCAGCGATCTCTCCGATGACGATCGGCTGCGCCGCTCGTGGCGCGACGGCCGGGCAGGCCCCGATGGCTTTCTCGACGACTATGCGCACATGGCCAATGCGCACATCGACCTCTACGAGGCCACGTTCAACGCCACGCATCTCGAACGGGCCGAGCGCCTGCTGGACGTTCTGCAGCGCGAGTTCAAGAGCGGCGACGTGCCCGGCTACCTGTTTGCACCCACCAACCGGACGGATCTCCTGACCTCAAACCGGCCCATGACCGATGGCGCCATTCCTTCCGGCAACGCGATTGCCATGACCGCCCTGTTCCGCCTCTACCGCCTGACCGGCAACGCGGAACTTCGGGACCGGGCCGAGGTCATTCAGAACGCCATGGCACCGTTGGCAGACAAGCATCCGCGCAGCTTCGCCTACGCACTCATCGCAATGGAATTCATGACGTCATCCCCACGCGAACTGGTCGTCGTCGGCGCGCTGGACCATCCCACCGCGCAGGCGTTCCTGCGCGCGATCCGGTCCCGCTTCCTGCCCAATGCCGTGCTGGTGGCAGGGTCCGGTTCGGTGCCGGCAGACGACGAGGCAGATCTTCCACTGCTCAGGGGGCGTACACCTGTCGACGGACAACCCGCCCTGTATGTCTGCGAGGGATTCACGTGTCGGCAACCCATCACGGATCCCTCCCAATTTTTTGATGGTCGCCAGAAACAGGAACGCTAAACTGGCAAGCGTGTTAAGGTGTGTCCCGGAGAACCGATGAGCAATGCGAGACACGCCATGCCTTTAGCGTCAACAAAAGAGGAGTTCGTCATGGAGTTGAAGGGAAGCCAGACAGAGAAGAACCTGATGGCCGCATTCGCAGGAGAATCACAGGCCCGTAACCGGTACACCTATTATGCCAAGAAGGCGCGCAAAGACGGCTTCCAGCAGGTTGCCGATATCTTTGAAGAGACCGCCAACCAGGAGCTTCAGCACGCGTCGTCTCTGTTCAAGAAGATGACCGGCGGAGAGACCGAGATCACGGGCGCCTTCCCGTTTGGTGTCACGGGCGAAACCACCGATAACCTCGCCGCTGCAGCCGCAGGTGAAAACCACGAGTGGACCGACATGTATCCCGGCTTTTCCAAGATCGCGCGCGATGAGGGATTTGACGAGATCGCAGCGCTCTTCTCATCCATCGCCGTTGCAGAGAAACAGCACGAGAAGCGCTATCTCGAACTCAAGGCCAACATCGATAGCGAGCGCACCTTCAAGCGCGACGAGCCGGTAACCTGGCGCTGCATCAAGTGTGGATACGTACACACCGGCACGAGTGCGCCGAAGGTCTGCCCGGCCTGCGCGCATCCGCAAGCGTACTTTGAGCTGTTGGGCGAGAACTGGTAGGGCCGGAGGTCCCTCCTTCGCTGAAGCTACGGAGGGCAGGCGGAGGTCGGAAACAAGGATACGCTTACGTAAGGCTTACGTAAGAACAGGGAGATGAGCAGATGATTACGGAGAAGATGGCGAAAGCGCTGAATGACCAGATCAATGCCGAGTTGTACTCGGCCTACCTCTACCTCGCGATGGCGAGCTGGGCCGGCACGCAGGGAATGCGCGGGGCTTCGAACTGGTTCTTCATCCAGGCCCGCGAAGAGATGACCCACGTGTGGCGATTCTACGACTACGTCAGCAGCCAGGGCCACCAGGTCATCCTGGATGCCATCGCGAAGCCCCCCTCCGAGTTCAAGTCCCTCGGCCATGCATTCGACGAGACCCTCGCACACGAGAAGATGGTGACCGGTCTGATCAACGACCTGGTCGCAACGGCTCGCTCAGAGAATGACAATGCCACGGCCATCTTTCTGCACTGGTATGTCACCGAGCAGGTTGAAGAAGAAGAAAGCGTCGCCGAGATCATCGACCAGCTCAAGCTGGCCGGCGACGTCGGCAGCGGCCTGTTGATGGTGGACAAGGATCTGGGCGCGCGCCCGTTCAACATGCCGGCCGACCTGGCCACCAAGGGCTGATAACAGGATTCCCCCCGGAGACAGAGGAAAGCCATGCGACATATTATGACCTGTCTGCTCATGTTGGCGCTTGTAGCCACCGGCTATGCGCAAGACGAAGAGGTAGCGGTCAGTGCCGCACTCGAAGCAGCCGCCGGACAGCCCAGCGTGGTGGTCCGGTTTGTCGTACCGACCCACCACTATGTCTACGCGGAGCAGGTTTCCATCACTGCCGAGGCTGTGGAGCTGACCCCGCTGCAGGTGCCGACCCCTAAGCTGAAACCCGACCCTCTCAGCGGCGAAGATGTCGGCGTGTTCGACCACGACGTCACATTCACGTACCGCCCCTCGGTCGTTCCCGCCGAAGGAATCGCCCTGCAGGTCGGCTACCAGGCCTGCAACCAATCCATCTGCTTCCGCCCCATGACCGAGTCGTTTACGCTCGGCGGCGAGCATATGCCGCCGGATGTGGCGGCCACGGATGAGCCGGCCGAAGCGGCGCCGGCGGGATGGTTGGCGGCCCTGGACGCATTCCGCATCTCCGGAACACATGCCGGGTACCTGAAATCCGAACCGTTCATCGCCTTCATCGAGGAGGCCCGCAGCGGCAAGGCACAGGATGATGCGCTGCGTACCGCCTTTGAAACCCGTGGCGCGTGGCTGGTGATTCTCCTGATCCTGGTAGGCGGGCTGGCGCTGAACCTGACGCCCTGCGTCCTTCCGATGATCCCCATCAATATCGCCATCATTGGCGCCGGAGCCCAAGCCGGATCCCGCGCGCGAGGGTTCGTTCTCGGTGCGGCCTACGGACTCGGCATTGCCGTGGTCTACGGCATGCTGGGACTCGTCGTTATCCTGACGGGCACGAAGTTCGGTTCCCTGAACGCCTCGCCCTGGTTCAACCTGGGAATCGCGGTCATCTTCATCGCCCTCTCGCTCGCGATGTTCGATGTCTTCATCATCGATCTTTCACGCTTCCAGGCCAAGGCCGGTCCCAAGCGCCAGGGCGGCTTCATCACCGCCATCCTGCTCGGGGGAATCGCCGCCCTGCTGGCTGGCGCCTGCGTGGCACCGGTGTTGATCTCCGTTCTCCTCCTGGCGGCCGACCTCCATGCACGGGGCTCCGGCGTGGGACTGCTCCTGCCCTTCCTGCTCGGCGTCGGCATGGCCCTACCGTGGCCGTTTGCCGGTGCAGGTCTCTCGTTCCTGCCCAAGCCGGGCAAGTGGATGGAACGGGTCAAGATGGGCTTCGGGGTTATCATCCTCTTGTTCGCCCTGTGGTACGGCAAGCTCGGTGTATCGCTCCTGCTCTCGCGCAGTGCGGCGTCGCGTGAAGCGGTCGTGGCCGCCCAACACGCACAGGCCGAGAGCGGGTGGTTGACCTCGCTGGATGCCGCCCTGGCAACGGCCGCGCAAACCGGGCAGCCAGTATTCATCGATTTCTGGGCAAGCTGGTGCAAGAACTGTCTCAAGATGGATAAGACCACGTTCAAGGACCCGGCCGTCTTGGCAGCCCTGGAGGACTTCGTCCGGGTCAAGGTCCAGGCCGAAGACGTCGCGCAGCCCGAGACAAAGGCCATGCTGGATCGGTTCGATGCAATTGGCTTGCCGACATATGTGGTATTGTTACGCAGGGAGCAGGAGTGAGGGCGCATGAACACTGAGCTGGATACGCTATCGGTTGTTGTTGTGGGCGCCTCGGGAGACCTGGCCAAGCGCAAGATTTTCCCCGCCCTGTTTGCGCTGTACTGCCAGGGCTTCCTGCCGGCAGAACTGACGATCACCGGCTTCGCGCGATCCGAAATGAGCCACGAGGAGTTCCGGGCCCGCATCACGGAGTACCTGACATGCCGCTACACCCCCGGCGAGAAGGACTGCGCGGAGAAGATGGAAGCCTTCCTGGATCGTTGCCACTATGTCAGCGGCCAGTACGGTTCCACCGATGCCTTTCTCGACCTGTTCATGCACCTGCAGCAGTATGAGCCGCACAGCCGCACCAATCGCCTCTTCTATCTTGCGATCCCGCCATCCATCTTTCTCGACGTGGCACGCGCCATAGGCAGCGCCGGCTTCGTCTACTGCGGCGAGACCGCGCCCTGGTCGCGCGTGGTGATCGAGAAACCGTTCGGGCACGACCGCGACTCATCCGATGAACTGGTCCACGAACTCAGTCTCGTCTTCTCGGACAACCAGACGTTCCGCATCGACCACTACCTCGGCAAAGAGGTGATTCAGAACCTGCTCGTTCTCCGTTTTGCCAACCGGATCTTTGAGCCGCTCTGGAACCGGGAACACATCAGGAGTGTGCAGATATCCTGGGCCGAACAGCTCGGGGTGGAGGGCCGCGGTGGTTACTTCGACCAGTACGGCATCATTCGCGACGTGGTCCAGAACCACCTGCTCCAGATCCTTTCCCTCGTCGCCATGGAGCCTCCCGACCACCTCGCCTCGGGGGCCATCCGCAAAGAGAAGGTCCGGGTGCTGAAATGCATGGAGACGGTCGAACTGGATGACCTGGTGCTCGGGCAGTATACCGCGTCGGAAGATGGTGATCCTCCGCATCCCGGATACGCTGACGATGAGACGGTCCCCGACGACTCACTGGTCTGTACGTATGCGGCGGCGCGTCTGCACATAGACAACCCCCGGTGGCAAGGCGTTCCGTTCCTGCTCCGCGCCGGCAAGGCCCTCGACCGGAAGACCACGGAGATCAGGATCCTCTTCCGCGATCTCGATAACTGTGTCTTCTGCGGTCCCGAGGGATGTCCCCACCCCAACGAGCTGGTGATTCGCGTGCAGCCCGATGAATCCATCAGCTTCCGAATCACCAACAAGGTCCCCGGCCTCGAAATGGACCTGGAGGCCCGCGACCTGGACCTGCAGTACGACACGGCCTTCTCCGAGCTGATCCCGGATGCCTATGAAGACCTGCTGCTGGACGTGATCCAGGGCGAAAAGAGTCTCTTCATCGGCAGCCAGGAATTGGCAGCGGCCTGGGACGTTTTCACGCCCGTGCTTCACGCGATTGACGAGAACCGTGTCAGACCGTTACCTTACCCCTTCGGCAGCACCGGACCGGCCGAGGCCATGGACCTGGCCGTGAAAGCGGGAACGGTGTGGCGACAGTAACCGGTTGGCTTCAGAAAAAACTAAGACAAGGATAAGACTCATGAGTGATGCAACTTGCAAGGGCGACCACACGGGACATCTCTGTGTGCTGGTTAGCCAGAAGAACTTCAGCGCCATCAAGGAACTGGTCAAGAACCCCCAGTTCATCTGCTTCAACTGCGGACGCGTGGCGGACTCAGAGAAGAATCTCTGCAATCCGATGCCGATTGAGGATTAGCCTTCTACTGGCGCCGCTTCAGGACGCGCGTCACCGTTTCCGCGAACTGCTCGGCGGTATAGGGCTTCTGCAGGAACGTCCACGACGAGGACGACAGATGCTCGCGCACGTATTCGCGCGAGAAGCCTGATGTCACAATGATCGACGCCTGCGGGTCCATGTTCAAGATCTGCTCCGGCAATGCCACGCCGCCTGACGTCGGTATCATGAAATCGATCACCGCCACCGAGATTTCCTCGCTGCGTTCGCGGAAGCTTCGCAGGGCCATATTCGCATCACTCGCCGAGTAGACCGTGTGGCCGGAATCCTGCAGCGCGGCCCGCATGAGCAACATCTCCTCGGGCGAGTCATCCACCACGAGTACGCTCTGCCCCTCCAGCACAACCGGCACCTCCGGACGCACCTCGGTGTCTTTGCGCAGGAACACGCGGAAGATCGTACCCGTCCCCTCGCGGCTGCGCACATCGATCCAGCCCCCCATGCCCTGGATGATGTTCTGCGCCAGCGGCAGGCCGAGACCGAGGGACTGCGATTTCTCTTTGGTTGTGAAGAGCGGCTCGAAGATATGCCGCACCACCGAACGGTTCATCCCTACGCCCGTGTCGCGAATCCGCAAGCCCACGAATACACCGCCCTTGGCCTTCGGGTTCACGCGCGGCTTCATGATGCGGCGCTCGATCGTGTCAATCGTGATCAGGCCCCCCTGGGGCATGGCCTCGGCCGAATTGGTCATGATGCTCATCAGAACGTCGATGAGCTGGTCGCCATCCACCTCCACGTGGGGCAACGAGGCCGAGCGCACCACCGCCTGCACGTTGCGCGGAACAAACACGTGATCCAACAGTTCAAGCGTGCGGCGCACCACATCGCTGAGGGAAACGGACTGCACGCTGATCGCCCCCGCCGTACTGGCCTTCGCGACATGCATCAGGCGCCGGGTAAGTTCGGAAGCATGGCGCGTCGCATCCACGATGCGCTGCGCATGCCGATGGGCGCGCGTATCGGGAATCAGGCTATCGACCAGGAACGAGGCGTATCCGTCAATGGCCGTCAGAATGTTGCCGAAGTTCTGCGAGACGGTCTCGGCCAGTGCCCCGACCGCGTCCAGGCGTTCACTCTCGCGCAGGGCCACCTCCATGCGACGACGGTCTGTGATATCCTCGCCCGAGCTGAGTGTGCCGCTAATGGCGCCCTCTTCGTCATACACGATCGCATTGCGCCAGGCGATCATTCGGAGTCCGCGCCCACGGGTCACCACGCGGTTCT
This sequence comes from Kiritimatiellia bacterium, assembly GCA_016783675.1. Classification (GTDB taxonomy): domain Bacteria; phylum Verrucomicrobiota; class Kiritimatiellia; order UBA8416; family JABMPJ01; genus JABMPJ01. The sequence continues at coordinate 3,120 of JADHWE010000029.1, read as the reverse complement.
CAAAACGTTCAACGTTCTCGAGCTGGCCGGCCATCAATTGGCCAAAGGCCTCTCGCGTTGCGACCCGGTCTTCCTGCGGAACGAAGTTCTTGAACCAGTCCTGGCCGACAATATCGGACTCCTCGCAGCCCAGCGCTTCGCACCCGGCCTGGTTGATCAGCACAACGGCACCATCCCGGCCAAGCACCACTACGATCGAGCCGGTGATATCGAGGTACTTGCTGATCCGGTCACGTTCCTTGCGAAGTTCCCCTTCGGTCAGGCGCCGACGCTCAATCTCAGCTTCAAACTGCTTTCCGGCGCTGCAGAGCCCGTTGGAACACTCTTTCAGGATCTGGCCCAGCTCATCCCGCAGCCGGGTGATATCAAGCACCGCCTCCTCATCCAGTGAAGCATGCAAGACCCGTGCACGTTCATGCAGCACCTCGACGTCGTGAAGCAGATCGCCGGTGTTGAGTTCGTTTTCGGACATAGTTCAACCTTTGGAGAGAGGACGCTTGTCTGCCCCTCTCCCACCACGCTCATGCTAAGGGATCACTGTCCGGTCAAACAAGGAGATTCACGGGCGGAAGGTGCGTCGCTGATCCTTAGTGACTCCGCGATCTGTTCACCCAATGGGCGAAACGCCCGATGAGGGCATCGGGCCTACAGGATGGCCGTTGCTGTAGGCTTGGTGCCCCACCCGGCGAAAAAGTAGCTCAGGATCAGAGGGTGCGTGCGATAGGTGGTTGTAGATGAACGGGAGGAGCTTTTGGTTCGCTGGATTCGGACGGTCGTGGTATAACAGTGCCATGGTGTTGGATGTCCTACAGGCCGCCTGGCACACGTTAACGGCGATGGCCCCGTTCCTGCTGTTCGGGTTCTTCATGGCCGGCGTACTCTCCATGTTCATCTCTACCCGGCTGGTGGAGGACCATCTTGGCGGCCGGGGCATCTGGCCCATCATGAAGGCGTCCCTGCTGGGCATCCCGCTCCCGCTCTGCTCCTGCAGCGTCATTCCCGTGGCGGCTTCGCTCCGGCGCCATAAGGCCGGACACGGCGCAACGTCGGCGTTCCTCATTTCGACACCACAGACCGGCATCGACAGTCTCCTGGCAACCATCAGCCTGATGGGCCCCGTCTTCGCTATTTTCCGCACGCTGTGCGCCTTTGTCAGCGGTGTACTCGGAGGCGGCATTGTCGACCTGGTCAGCCCGGCCGAAAGCACATCGGAAGATCATTGCGACGATGCCTGCGGCGGCGGCCATGCCGAGGGAAACCGGTTTGCGAGCGCCATGCGACACGGCTTCGTCACACTCGTGAATGATGTCAGCGGTCCGCTCCTGGCCGGACTTGTGATTGCCGGTATCATCTCCGCCTTTGTGCCGGAGAGCCTGTTTACCGAGCATGTCGGCGAGGGCCTTCCGGCCATGCTGCTGATGCTGGCGCTCGGGATACCGATCTACGTCTGTGCGACGGCATCGATCCCCATCGCCGCCGCTATGATTCTGAAGGGGGTCTCCCCCGGCGCCGCCCTGGTTTTCCTGATGACCGGCCCGGCCACCAATGCCGCCGCCATCACCACGATCTGGCGCATGTTCGGCACGCGCGCCGGCATCGCGTTTCTTGTTTCGGTCGGCTTGACAGCGCTGGGCTCCGGCATGCTCATGGACATCTGGGTCCCTGCCACGGTCCTGCGCGTCGACATCGCCGTCGAGACGGCGCATACCGCCCCGTGGCGAAGCGTGACCGCCATCGTCTTGCTGGTTCTCCTTGCCATTCCCTGGGTCCGAAAACTGAAGTCCAAGTTGTCCGGAGGGCATCGGGAGCGAACCACGAATGGACACGAATAGACACGAATTCATCCGTGTTCATTCGTGTCCATCCACGGTTCTTTTGAGTCGTCCAAGGCTTGCAATCCAGCCCAAGGCGCGTCATGATCGGTGCCGTAAACCGTGATAATGAACATAGTGGGGAAGCCATTCCCTAAAAGGAGAAACAGACAATGACAACATACGAATGCGGTGTCTGCGGACACATCGAGTTCAACGAAGCCCCGGAGGTCTGCCTCGTCTGCCGGGCGACGCAGGATGCCTTCAAAGAGAATCCGGACGCCATCAAGCAGCCGGCCGATGCGGACAACCTGACCGAAGCGGAAAAGAAGCATATTCCGCAGATCGTCGTGGTAAAGGAATGTGGCCTGGTTCCGAACCAGTGCTGCACGGACGTGCATGTGCGCGTCGGCGAAATCCTGCACGTGATGGAGGATGCCCACTTCATCCGCTGTATCGACTACTATGTGAACTACAAATTCATCTCACGCGTGTGGCTCTCGCCGGGCGCCTGCAACCCCGGTGCCGCGCTGCACTTGAACGACCCCAAGGGCACGCTCACCGCGATCGAGAACTGCAACGTCCACGGCAACTGGATGGCAGAAGTCGAGATATAGATCTCCAAGACAACGCAAACACCGAACGGGCGCTGCCGCAAGGCCGCGCCCGTTTTGCTTGCTCGATCGTACGCACCGGGTAGGGCGAGCTGTCCCCAGCGAGCCGTGAGTCAACACTGTGCCCGGCTCGCTCGGAGAGCTCGCCCTACCTCTCCACCTCCAGAATCTCCACCAGCTCCTCCGGCGCCATCCGGAACAGCGAACCGTAGCCCTCGTAGAAGCCGTGCTCCTCGATCATGTGGATGTTGAGGTCGGTGTAAGTCACTTCCCGTCCCAACCGCGTGTTGCGTAGCGAGGTGTTAAGCTTCTGAACGATCGTGCCTCCGAGGAAAGGACAAGGCAGTTTACCACGCACGCTGTCGACGCGGATGTCGAAGTTCGGCGGCACCGAGATCGTCTCGCCCAACCCCTTCTCCCCTTCATCGCGCAGCTCGCACATCCGCGCCGCGATCGCCTTGTGCGTCAGGTTGAGGCGTCTCACCGTTGCGTCATCGTGGTCCAGGATCTCCTGGAGACTGCGGTGGTCTGTTCCGAGAAAGCCGTCCTGCGTGATAACGCCCGGCTGCATCTCGTGCTGAATACGGTCCATTTCGGGTGTCTGTATCATCTTCCACCTCCGGCCGTCCCGGCTCGCTCGGAGAGCTCGCCCTACCTTACCCACGATCAGGTAGGGCGAGCTCTCCGAGCGAGCC
>JADHWE010000028.1 GCA_016783675.1 Kiritimatiellia bacterium | reverse complement strand
TTCAACAGGTATTCTTCCTTGGATTGTCGTGTCATATTCGATGCCTCCCTTCGGTGACATTGAATATGAGTCAACAACCCTGATCAGCTCGCCCACCTTTTCTCGCCCCGGTGACATTTATCGTGAGTCAATTCGGGGAGCGAAACAAGTGCTATGAAACAACTTGATGTGCCAACGGTGGAGGCGTACACTAGTGTGTGCATTGAATATGGGGCGATCCCTATTGCCGTGTCTTTTGGGAGAATGTAGCTATGAGAACCATGCTTTTTGCCATCCTTCTCTTGGCATTTGTGATGCCGGCTGGGGCTGATATTATTCTGACGACGGTTACGTGGACGGCCGAGAACGATCTGCAGAACTGGTATGAGAGCGGTAGTCCCGATACCAACGGTGCTGCAATCTGGACAAGCAACGTGGTTGAGGGTGTAACCAATGGGTACCTGGCCTTGCAGGTTACCGGAACAGCATCACAGGTCTCGTTTACCAACGCTTTGGTCAATACGAACGACTTCAGCGGCGACTACATGCACGACCCCACCAACGGTGAATGGCGCAGCTCGCTGGTTGATTTCGATTTCCTGGGTTACACGAACTCCTCGCAGTTTCTCTACATCGAGTCGAGCTGGGCAGGGCTCTCCGAGAACGAGATCTGGAGCTACGATTTCAGCGTGACGACGAATGCCTGGGAGCACTTCACGGTCGATCTCTACGCTACGAACGGCTGGACACAGATTTCCGGCAGCAATACGTGGCTCGAAGCGTTGGCCCAGGTTGAGCTGATCGGGATCGGGATCGAGCACACGCCTACCGGTGAAGATGCGCTCTATGGTCTGGACAACTGGCAGTTCCAGCAGGTCCCCGAGCCCGGCGAAATCGCGCTGGCCATAACGGCCCTGGCCGGGATGGGGCTCTTCATGCGGCGTCGCAGAAAAGCGGCGACGGAGAAAGAGGAGTCTGCTTCCGAGCCGCCTGCGGCGTAGCGGGGCCACCGCTACGAGTGCTATCGACCCAGCCTTCTGAGCTGGGCGTCCGTCAATCCCTGCGTTGCACCGCGTCCCTTGATACTGGCACGCAACCGGCGCGCACCCGTCTTATCGCCCTGGGCCTCAACCAGATCCGCGGCGTGGAAGGTGATAAGCGGCCAGGACGGACTGTCCGGATCGACGAGTGCCAGGGCCTTCTCCATGTGTTCCGCAGCCAACCCCAGCTTGCCGGTCCGCAGGTAGACCAACGCCGCGGTGTCGTGCACGCTGGGCGATCGGCCTTCCGCCAGCAACTCGGGCAACAGGCCCCGCGCCTCGGCAAGTGTCAGGTCCTCCTCCTGTAGGGTGTAGACGAGGTTGTTGAGGATAGCCACATTGTCGGGATGGCGATCCCGTGCCGCACGCAGAACGCTCACGGCTTGCGCGGGGGCGTCGGTAAAGCGAAACGCTTCGGCCATCACGATCGACATGCCCGGACTGGGGAAGTGACCGGTGCTCTTCGACAGCGGCGCCAGCACGACACGCGCGTGGCGGTGATCGCCGCGGGCGAAGAGGACCGTTCCGAGCCGCTCCCGCCACTCGGGTTGCTCGGGGTTGGACTCCATGAGGAACTGCAGGCTCCGTACCAGGGCCGGATCGTTGGGGCTGTGATCCATGGCCGATCGCGTAAAGGCCTTGAGGTAGGGGGCTGGATTGGAGGCCAGGTCGACTCCCTGGAGCGCGCTTTGCATGGCCCACATGGGATCGCCGGCTTCCTCGGCGCAGCGGACGGCCAGGGCGTAGGCGGGCATGAAGCCCCTGGCGTGGTCCTGGGCGTGATGTGCCGCCCGCCCGGCCGCACGGGGGTAGCCTCGCCGCAGCAGGTAGTCGCCGGCCCGCACAAAGGTTCCGATGGAGTAAGCGTTGCGACGCGCGGCTTCGTCAACATAGGTCGCGGCATTGTCCTGGGACGCGGCCATCTGAACCATCCCAATCAAACGGGCCAGCCAGATATCCGGATCGCCGGGGCATTGCCGGCGCGCGTCCAGGACCACATCGCGCGCGCCGCCCTCAAGCGCGATCAGCATGCGCCAGAGGAGGGCGGAGTCGGGTACGAGACGCAGCGCTTCGCGCACGGTGCGCGCGGCGGCTTCGCGTTGATTGGCCGCCGCCTGCAGGTGGGCCAGGCGATGCAGGGCGGTCGCCTGCTCGATGGCGTCACGCCCGGCCGCGAGCCAGCGTTCTGCGGTCATCTCACCACCCACATCTGCGTCAATACTGCCCGTGCGCAGGGCATGCCATGCGGCAGTGAGGGTCCCCATGTTGTGCAGGAACGGACTGCCGGTGCTCTCCGCACGTTGTCGCGCCCAGTCAGCCGCCCGGGAGGAGCTGCTTTCGTCTTCGGCGGGATCGGTCCAGGCAATGACTCGCTCGGCCGGGGGTACCACGCCGTCCCGGTTCTTGCGCTCACCCTCCGCGGCCTGCAGCATGTTGAGGTTGCGCCGTACATTGTCAGCTGCGACCAGTCGACCGGTCTTCTCCAGGAGACCGGCAAGGTGTGGCGACGGGGGGGCGGTGCCCTGCGGATCGAGTGAATAGAGGGCATCCTCGTCGTAGCCGAAGTGCTCCCACACCATGGCCAACAGTCGGCCGGCCTGCGGCGCGGAGGGCAGGTGGGCGGTGCTGCCCTCGGCGTAGAGAAGCGCCGGCATTCCGAGCCCCATACGCAGGGCCGCGCGCACCAGCATTTCGCGTGTGAGGGGGTCCGGTGAAGCGGTTGCGGCATCCGTCTGGCGGAGGTACTCGTAGGCTTCGTCCCACTTATGCTGGGCAAAAAACAGCCGGGCGCGCCGAGGCACCAGGTCGGCCGTGTTGCCCGCGTAGGCTGTCTCGATGCGGCCCAGCTCTTTCTGTGCCTCCTCGAAGCGCTGCAGAAGCGTAAGGGCGCGCACCCGCATCAGGGCCATCTCGCGCGGCACGAGTCCGTCCTTCGCCTTCGCATCGATGCGAGCCAGGCAGGCGACCAGGTAGCCGGTGCGTCGTGCCGCTGCGTTGCCCTCAATGGGGGGAGCGACCGAGTTGCGCCGTATCGGAAGCCGGTCCCAACCGGCGGGGATAGCGCCGGCGAGCAGGCAGGGGCCGGGATGATCGGGATCCTGGTCATGGATTGTCGTGATGGTCTGCCAAGCCGTCTCCACCATGTCGAGCTGGAGGCAGGTTTCCACGTATGGAACCAGTTCGTCGGGCGACAGCGAAGGGTAGGAGGCCACAAGGGTTTCGGCAAAAGCGTCTTTCCATGCAGCCATCCCGGTCTGTTCGGCCATGGTGGCGAGGAGCTTTACGAAGTCGGGGTTCTCTTGCCACAGCGTGCGGTTGCGGGCCAGGAGATCGCCCGCCTTGCTGAAGCGGCAGAGCAGCACGTGGGCCAGGATCGAGGTGCGCAGGACCGCAGGGTCGTTGTGTGCCACGGTGGACTCGGCCTCGACGATGGTCTCCCACTGTCTGTGCGCGGCCAGGAAGGAGAAACAGGAACGGACGCGGCTGGCCAGCGGCCGGCTTACGGCGGCCAGCCGCACGTTGGTCTTCACCGTGGCAACGTCACCATTCTGTACGCCGATCTGAGCCAGCGTTATGGCAATGCCCGGATGCCGCTGCAAACCGGCCGGCAAGGCTTCCAGGATGCGGCTGGCCTCGCTGTATTCGCCGCGTCCGGCAAAGGCGGCCGCCCTCAGCATGGCCATTTCGGGCTTGTCGGCAGGAAGCCCGGCACGATCGAGTTCTGCCAGGGCCTCGTCGTGCTTGCCGCGCGCAACGAGGATCCGGACCAGGGCCTGGCGTCCCGGTTCGCTCTCCGGCGCTATCTCCAGGGACCGGCGTATGGCGCGTTCGGCCGACTCCAGTTCGTCGGCCGTAACGTTCTCCACCGCCCCGATGATCATGACGGCCCGGTGCGACGGCCGGCGTTTGTAGATGGCGAAAGCGACGGAAAGCAGGAGAAGGATCAGCACGCCAAGTCCGAGGAGCCGGTGGAACACGTTTCCGAATGAACCGCGCCACCGCCTCCCTTTGCGTCTGCGGTCGAGGTACATCAACCATCGCCTGCGCAGCCAGTGATGCCACAATGCGGCTTCAGCCTGCAGCAGTAACACCGCGGCGATCATCAAGGCACCGGTACTGTCGTGGATAAGCTGCTTGACGCTGGCGGACGACGCTTCGCCTGAAAGCTTGGTGACCAGGGCAATGCGCAAGATATTGAGCAGGAGTCCCTGGAACACCCCCAGGACTGCAAACGCGGTCATTTCGCGCCGCTTGAAGCCGAAAGCAAGGGCAATACCCAGCGCGCACATCAGGACCGTGATGGCCGTGCGCATACCGCTGCAGGCCTGCGGGATCTCGACCACCGTGGCGCCGGTGTGGAGCACGAGGCCGTCGGCCCAGGCTGGGATGTTGATGATGTGCAGCAGCCATTCCGCGCCCGATGCCGAGAGGCGCTGCATACCGAGGCGGACGGCGCCCTCGATTTGGCCTGGCAGCGGGTTGATCCAGTAGAGCACGAAGAGCGCACGCGCCAGCGCCCGGGACTGCCAGCGTGGGAGCGAGAAGCGTCCGCAGGCATAGGTCAACACCAGCATGCCCAACCACTCGAAATGACGAACACCGAACACGAGGCCTACCAGGATTCCGGCCGTGGATATCGTTGCCAGCGTTACGGCTACACGCGTACGTTTGGCGGCGCTCTCCTCCTCGGCCTCCGTCTTGTGGCGAGGTGGCTCAGCACGATAGAGAACCAGGAGACAGAATGCGGTGCCCAAAACTGCTCGAATCAGTCCCCCTGGCTCATCCATCACAGCCAGGCAGAGCTGCAGTGTGCGCAGCGCCAGCGCCGCACCGGCCAGCCAGATCAGGTTCTCTGTCTTCAGCAGCTTCGGCATCGTGCCACTCCCCCGTGTATGTTCAGAAGCCGGCCGCATACTAGCGGCTAATCTACCCGCAGGAAAGGGCGTACTTCCGGCCAGACTATTAACGACTCGATTACCAGCTCGCTCAGCTGGCTGGGCGGCGAAGGGGCGCGTATTGGTCCCCTGGGGCTGATCAGTGCCCTGGGTTGGGGACTGGGCTATTTTGGGATGCCGCACATCATCATTCGCTTTATGGCGATCCGTTCGGAGGCGCATGTCAAGCGGGCCCGGCGCATCGCGCTGAGCTGGACCGCCCTTTCGCTGGCGGCAGCGGTCCTGGTCGGGCTCTGCGGCTTGGCGCGGTTCGGGGTGGCCGCGCTGGAGATCGGCGCGCCGGGTCAGGTTTCCGCCAACTCCTGACGCAGGTGGCCCAGCTTGCAGCGGTAGAGGCCTTCGTGGAGGGGGGCGTGGTTCAGGGCGAAAGAGATGACCTGGTTCTGCCCGCGTTCGGGGCGGCGGACGGTGAAGGAGGCGGTCACATCCCGTTCGTTCCATTCATCGGAATCGATGCCGGCCCATTCGGGTAGCCAGACGACGAGGTGGGCAAATACCTCGGCATCAACGTGCGGGATGACGGCTGCTTCAATGTGAGCTCCTTCAGAGTCGGCGATCCGATAGGTGACACTGCCCGGTGGTCCCAGTAGATCAAGTTCCTGCGCGGCCTTGCGGATCTCTACAGACAGGTCCTCGCCCTGGTGCGAATCAACCATACGCTGGAGTGATGCACGCGGGTCGAGCAGGTCGCGGGTGAGCGGCCCCGGGATGCAGGCCTCCATTTCAATATGGTCTGCCTCGCTGTAGCCGGCCGCCAGTTCGTCGAGCACGCCAGTCCAGAACTTGGCCGCCGAGCTGGAGTGCCAGCGATCACTGACCAACCAGCCTCCGAGCGAACGGGATGCCGGTGTCTCTCGCTTGAAGTAGCCTGCCATTCTTCTGATCCTAGCGACTGGGCGCCATCTTGACCAGCTTGGGGTCGAACCGGGCGACGATGTCGACGAGGTCGGTCTGGGCGGCCATGACCTTGTCGATGTCCTTGTAGCTCATGGGCACCTCGTCGAGTCCGGCCGAGATGAGGACGACATCGTGCTCGCGCAGGAATTTCTTGGCCGCGCTCCAGGTGAACGACTGCTTTGCCGCCTTGCGGCTCATCGCCCGTCCCGCCCCATGCGCCGCGGAGTTCATGGCGTCGGGGTTGCCTTTTCCGCGGCAGATATAGCCCGGCGTGGCCATCGAGCCGGGGATAATGCCGATCTCACCAGCGCCCGCGGGTGTTGCGCCCTTGCGGTGCACGACGACCTCTTCGCCGAAGTGGTTCTCTTTCCACGCAAAATTATGGTGATTCTCGAGATCCAGCAGCACCTTGGCCTTGAGCGCCTTGGAGATGTGCAGGTGGATGAGCGAATGGTTGGCCGATGCGTAGCGGCCCATCAGTTCCATGGCGGCCCAGTATTCCCGGCCGCAGTCGCGGTCGAGATCGAACCACGCCAGGTGGCGCAGTTCTTTCGGGAGTTCGGGGTGGTGATCCATCGCCAGGTGGCTGTAGTGCTGCGCCACGGCACCGCCCACGCCGCGGCTGCCGCTGTGGCTCAGTAGCGCGACATACGTGCCTGCCTCCAGTCCCAGGTCTGGCTCCTGCAGCGTAAGCGTGCCGAACTCGACAAAGTGGTTGCCGCTGCCGCTGGATCCAAGCTGGCGCCACGCCCGGTCGAACTGCTTGTGCGTGACGGGACTGACCGACCAGTCCTCTTCCATGACCGCGTGGTCGCGCGGGTTCTTGAACTCGGAACCCACGCCGAAGCGGGTCTCGCGTTCGATGATGTTGCGCAGCCGCCCTTCCTGGCCGCGGATCATGGATGGTGGCATGTCATAGACCGTCATCTTCATGCGGCAGGCAATGTCCATCCCGACGGCATACGGGATCACCGCATTGCGCGTGGCCAGCACGCCGCCAATCGGCAAGCCGTATCCGAGATGCGCATCCGGCATCAGGGAACCGGCGACGGAGACATCCAGTCGGCAGGCGTTCTGCATTTGCTGAAGCGGCCCCTCGTCGTGCCCGTGTCCCCACACCTTGTAAGGCGCCGGTGCCTGACGTTCAGAGAAAAGCTCGCTCACGGTCTCCCCTTCCACAGATGTCGCCATCAGAATAACATAACGACTCGGCAAATGGGAGGCCGGCCTGAAGCACGCGGCTTGCCTGAGGCATTCTACATGCGCTACACTCGCGATCACATTGCAGGAAGCGTGTGAATTGAGAGGAAGGGGTAAGCAACATGTCGGAAATACTTCAAGGGGTGGCCGTTTTGGTCACAGTGTTCTTCATGGTGATCATTCTTGGGCTCCAGGTTCAGATCACCAGTGCCTCCCGGAAGCTGGATGAGATCCTGAGCAAGCTCAATAAAGAACAGTCGAGTTGATCGGAGTCTGCTTTGCTCTTGCCGCGTAGCGTTGGCGGCGGGTAGGGTGCGGGTGCTATGACGCAAGGGCGGATTTATACCAAGGGCGGCGACGGCGACTGATCTCGCTGCAGGCCGAGGTGGGCGAGCCGGGGCTGTTGGAGATCCAGGTTTATCTCAACCGACTCTCAGACTACCTCTACGCGTTGGCGCGGACATGCAACCATCTCGACGGCGTAGCGGATGTCCCGTGGGCGCGCGAAGGATAGCGCGCAAAGAGCAAGGCTTCACCATGGCGAAGTCCCGCGTGTTCAAGATCATCAAGGCCGTTCTCTTCGGATTCATTGCGTTCATGATTGTGGAGATGGAGATGGGAATCGGCGAGGGTACGTCAGGGCTGGGCTTGCTCCTGATCGCTGTTGCCGCGCTGATCGGGTACCTGCTTCCCGGGCGATCGCACTAGCGCTCAGCGTTGACGCCCGACCACGTCCTTCAGAGCGGGAAAGAGTGCGGATAGATCCTCTTTGAGCGCTTCACTGTGTTCCTCCAGAAGCGGCATGGCGACGGTTAGATCAGCACCGCGCCGACTTCGTTGCGAGAGGCGGTGCAGGGAGCGGGCGACACCATCGGTGTGCGCATAGGATGTCAGCCACACAACCGAGTCCCAACGCACGGCCAGATTGGCGGGCAGGTGATGACGCTGGGAGCGGAAGCGGCGGTCGACCGATTGCACGAAACCGTCCAGCGTCTCACCATCACCGAAATCATCGAAGTGCACAGCCAAGAGGTGGTCATAGAAGACATCCACAACTGCGCGGGCGTAGTGTCCCATGGCCGGGACGAGGAGATGTGTGCTGCGACGGAAGGCCGGATGCTCGTTGGCCGCGCTGTCGATGCGGCGATGCAGAACAACGCCTTGGCGCAAGCGGGGCGGCAGCCCGTCCAGCGAGCGTACAAAGTCGCCTACCATGTTCCCGACCATCACCAGGTCGTCGGTTGGGGAGAGCATAGCATGTGCAAGGTAGTTCATGATCTCCGATAGCCTAGCCAAGCGGCGCGCCAATGACCATAGAAAGAAGGGCTGTAGGGTCCCGAAGATGTATGCGAGTGGGTACATTTTTGGGCTTGAACAATGACGACAAGAACGATCATCATTTCTCTTCATCCGTCAACTGGGCTTAGAGGCAAGACTAACGATTGTCCTCGTTGCGTAAGGCATGGTATGGCTATCGGACGCCATGATACCCCAAACAGACAAGGGGTGAGTGAGGGAGCGTCAACGTATGAAGAAGAAGGTAGCACAACGGATCGTTGTAGCGTCGCTTGGCGTCGCACTTGTACTCCTGGCTGCCCTCAATGTACTGGCCTACAAGCATGCGCGCGCCATGTTGCAGTTCGGTGGCCCCGAGGGACGCATGCGCAAACCCGAGGATCTCTCGTTTACGGAAAAAGCCGATGCGCTTTTCAACGGCGTCAGCATCCCGCGGCCGGAGAGTGCGCGGAAGCCCTCTGAACTGGACCCGAACTGCAGAGAGCTGTCGATCGAGAGTGCCAACGGGGCTACGCTTTCGGCATGGTATGTCGACCGCGGCACATCGACCCCGCTCGTGATTCTCTTTCACGGTTACTGCGCCGAGAAGACCTCCCTTGTGGCCGAGGCCAAAGCCTTGATGGATCTCGGCACATCCGTACTGCTGGTAGACTTCCGTGGCTCGGGCGGCTCGTCGGAGGCCTACACAACAGTCGGTATGCATGAAGCCGATGATGTCGCGGCCAGTCTGGCCTATGCGCGGGCACAACTTGAACATGCCGACATCATTCTCTTCGGACAGAGTATGGGTGCCGCGGCAATTCTTCGAGCGGCCTACATGCTGCAGATCGAGCCGCAGGGCGTGGTCCTCGAAGCTGTGTTCGACACGATGTTCAACACCGTCTGCAACCGCTTCGAAGTCATGCATGCGCCCTCGTTCCCCAGTGCCCAGCTCCTCATGTTCTGGGCCGGTCAGCAGTGGGGCCTGAACAGCTTTGCGCACAACCCGGTGGATTACGCCGAAGCCCTGACCTGTCCCGTGCTCTTCATGCACGGCACGGACGATCCGCGCGCAAAGCTGGAGGAGGGCCAACGCGTGTTCGCCGCTGCGCCCGACCCCAAGACGTTCATCACCTTCGAAGGCGTAGGCCACGAATCATACCTCTCCCATCGTCCGCAGCAGTGGAAGACCGCCGTCATGAAGCTGATTGAAACTGCCACGGACCCGGACTGAGACGTTCATCTGCGGACTTACAGCTTGGTGCGACGCAGGGAATCGCTCTATCATAGGACGTTATGCAGACAGGTGCTTCCACAGATCAAGGTGTAGCCCACGAGACCGGGCGCGTCCTGAAGCAGGTCTTCGGGTTCGATTCGTTTCGCCCGAACCAGGAAGAGATCGTGCAGGCCATTCTCGACCAGCGCGATGCGTTCGTGGTGATGCCGACCGGCGGAGGGAAGTCGCTCTGCTACCAGTTGCCGGCGCATGCCATGCCGGGCACTTGCATGGTGATCAGTCCCTTGATCTCGCTGATGAAGGACCAAGTGGATGCGGCAGCAGCTACCGGCCTGCGGGCGGCCTACCTGAACAGCGCTCTGAAAGCCAAAGAGCGCGTCGCCGTGCAACGCGACCTCATGGCCGGCGAGCTCGACCTGATCTATGTCTCCCCGGAGCGCTTTGCGATGGAGGAGTTCATCGATGTGCTCGGCCATGTCGACCTGGCCTTCACGGCCATCGACGAGGCCCATTGCATCTCCGAGTGGGGGCATGACTTCCGACCCGACTACCTGAACCTGTCGACGCTGACAAAACGGTTCCCCGACGTGCCCGTTGCGGCCTTCACGGCCACGGCCACGCACCGCGTGCAGGAGGACATCGTCACGCGTCTCGGATTGCGGCGTCCCCACGTGGTGCGTGCCTCGTTCAACCGTCCCAACCTTTTCTACAAGGTGGTGCCCAAGCAGAAGGCGATGCAGCAGATCCTACGATTCGTCAAAGACCACGCCGGTGAATCGGGAATCATCTATCGCACCACCCGCAACAGCGTTGAGGAGACGGCGGCCATGCTGGCGGAGGCGGGCATCAAGGCGCTGCCCTATCACGCGGGACTTGATCCCGAGACGCGCGCGGCGAACCAGGATGCGTTCAACCGCGACGAGGTGGACGTCGTCGTGGCGACGATTGCCTTCGGCATGGGGATCGACAAGTCCAACGTGCGCTATGTGCTGCACGGCGATCTACCCAAGAATATCGAAAGCTACTACCAGGAGACCGGCCGCGCGGGTCGCGACGGCGACCCGGCCCAGTGCCTGCTGCTGTTCGGGTATGCCGACATTCCGAAGATCCGCTATTTTCTGGATCAAATCCTCGACGCGGATGAGCAGCAGCACGCCCTGCGCTGTCTCAACGAGATGGTGAACTTCGCTACGGTGCATGTGTGCCGCCGCACAGCGTTGTTGAAGTACTTTGGCGAGACCTATCCCGAGTCGAACTGTGGCGGATGCGACGTCTGCGCCGGGGAGGTGGAACGCGTGGACGCCACACGTGACGCCCAGATGATCCTCTCGGCCATCGCCCGCACAGGCGAGCGATTCGGCATGATGCACGTGGTGGACGTGGTGGCGGGGGCTGACACGGAGCGTATTCGTCAGCTCGGCCACGACCAGATCAAGACGTACGGTGTGGGAAAGGACCGCGAGAAGCGCTACTGGCGGTTCCTGCTCGACAACCTTCTGGCACAGGGCGTGGTCGAACAGACCGAGGGGAAGTACCCGGTGCTGCAGCTCTGCCCTCCATCCCGCGAGGTGCTCTTCGGCGAGCGCCAGGTGCACGTGTTGCGCACGCGGAAGAGCGCGCCGAAGCGCAAAGCCGGCGCCGCTACGGCGGTTGAAGCCTATGACGAGGCGTTGTTCGACGAGCTGCGTGGCCTGCGACGGCGCCTGGCTGCCGCGCGCCGGATTCCGCCCTACGTGATTTTCTCAGACCGAACCCTGCACGAGATGGCCCGGAAGTTCCCGGTGACTGGCGCGCAGATGCTGCGAATAAGCGGCGTTGGCGAGGCCAAGCTGGAGAAGTACGGCAAACCGTTCATGGAGGCGATCGCCGAGTTCCGGGAGGGGAGGGGTGCCGGCGCATGAAACCGGGTATTCGCAACACGTTGCACGTCTGGGAGCGTATCTTCTTTCGTGTGCTGACGGCCCTGCTGTGTGCGCTGGTTCTGGTCAGCATCTGGCTGTCGCGTGTCGGGCTGCCGGACCGGATGGGCGAGGCGTTGATGCGCCGAATCGACACGGGGCAGTTCGCAGTGGAAGCGAAGACCATCCGGATGGGCCTGATCAAAGGGGTGCGCCTTGAGGATGTATCGCTTTATCGGCGCGGCCAGGTAGGTCCTCCTGCGGTTGAGGCGACGTCGGTCATACTCTGGGTGGATCCCCTGGCAGTGCTGCGAGGTATGAGCACTGTTCAGCGCGTTGAGATCTGCGACGGGGAGGTGCGGCCGGAATTCGCGTGTGCGGATCGTAAGCAGGACGGGGCGATGTCCGTGGGCACGTACCAGACGGAGTTGATGCTGACAGGGTGCCGTGTGCAGGGCGTGTCGGTTGAGTCACTCAGGGGGCGATTGCGCCTGGCCGATACGACGGCGCAACTGAACGATATACAGATGACGCTGGCGCGCAATGGTCTGCAGGGCACGGCCAGTGGACACGTGGAGTACGACTGCCGGACAGACCTGGTGTCGGGCCAGGGCGACGCGGCCATGTATCCGGAGATTGTCGAGCCGGTACTGGCGGCCTGGGACCTGAACGGATTGGTGCGCCTGTTCAGTCGTTTTGAGTTCGAGAACGGTCCGCCGACGGCCTCGTTGACGTTCCAGGTGGGCGCGGGGGAAGGCGGACCGGTGGTGTTTGATGGCGACGCCCATCTTGAGTCGGCCCGCTACCGGGGTGTGGAAGCGCTGCGAGCGGATGTGGCGTTGCATGTGGTCAGTACAAATTCGTCAACGATCGTCACGCTCGATCCACTTACCGTCTTGCGGCGCGACGGGAGTGTGCAGGGGGCACTGGTGATCGATCTGGGGCAGGAGACCGTTCGCTTCGATGCGCGGGGATCACTGAACCCTCACCTCATGCGCCAGGCAATCAACGTGCTGTCGGATCCCTTCTGGGACCGTTGGACCTTTGATGGTCCGGTCGTGATAGAGGCGAAGGGCGTAGTGGGGTACGAGGACCTGCAAGGCACGGATTTCACCCTTCGCTTCGATGGTCGCGAGGTGTCCTACACGAACCATCTTCTGGATCGATGCACCTTCGATATGCAGATGATCGACGGGGGTGTCGACCTGTCATCCATTCGGGTCGGGATGTACGGGGGTGAAGCAACCGGTGTCGCGAGTTTTCTGCTTCCCGGGTCCGATGGCAGCAACACGGCGTTCGATGTGTCGCTCAACGCCACGAACATGGATTTCGAGCATGTGGCTGCAGTCTTGATTAACGACGATGAACGGGAGTATCGTGGCCGGCTTTCGGGATGTTTGGCACTACGCGGTGTCCTGGGTGAAGGCAATGCCGACACGCTGCAGGGGGACGGCACAATCACTATCGACGATGGACGCGTCTTCATGCTGCCTGTTTTCGGGGGGTTGTCCGAGATCATGACACGGATCATTCCGGGCTTGGATTTCGTGCTGCGCCAGAGCGACGCGTCGACCGACTTCCGCATAGCGGAATCGCGCATATCGAGTGACGAGATCAGGATCAACGGCAGCGTACTGAGCCTGAAAGGCCGCGGCCATTACGGGTTCGACGAAGCGATAGACTTTCATGCGCAGGTGAAGCTGATGAAGGACAACAACATGGTGGCCCGCCTGGTCCGGGTTTTGACGTTCCCGATCAGCAAGCTGTTTGAGTTTCGCGTGCGCGGCACGTTGGACGAGTCGCGCTGGTACCCGGAGAACTTCTCGGGCGATCTGTTGGAGAAGATTGGATTGAGGAAGAGTGACTAACCAGATGAAGTTTCTCGTTATTACATACGGTTGCCAGATGAATGTACGCGATAGCGAGGCGGTGACTGCCTTGCTGATGCGGCAGGGGTATGAACGCGCCGAAGGGGAGGCGGATGCCGACATCATCGTGATCAATACCTGCAGCGTGCGCGGTAAGGCGGAAGCCAAGGCGCTGGGTAAACTGGGGCTGCTGGTGGCCGATAGCCGGCGCAACTATCCCGACCGCGTGATCGGGGTGATGGGCTGCATGGTACAGCGCCTGGGCGAGGAGCTGTTCAAGAAGGTGCCGGGGCTGGGATTTGGCATTGGAACCCATGCCCTGTCGCGCCTGCCGCTGGTGCTGCAAGAGGTGTTTGAGGGCAAAGCGCCGGTGTTGGATGTCGACGAGGATGACGACCCTGAAGCCTTGACCGGTCACGTTGAGGGCAACCTATCCGCGTACGTGAACATCCTGCTCGGGTGCGACCGTCGCTGCACCTACTGCATTGTGCCGCACGTTCGCGGTCATGAGTGGAGTCGTCCGGCCGACAGCGTGGTGGCCGAAGTAGGTGAACTGGTGGCCCAGGGCGTTCGCGAAGTGACGCTCCTGGGGCAGAGCGTGATGAACTACGGGCGGCGCAACGCCGTCTGGCCGGAAGGTTCAACATCGGCGGGTGGGTACGAAACCCCGTTCCCGAGGCTGCTCGAGGCGGTTGACGCAGTAGTGGGTATCGAACGGGTGCGCTTCACGTCGGGTCATCCATCGGGGTGCACCACGGAACTGGTGCGGGCCATGTCCGAGCTTCCCACCGTGTGCGAACATCTGCATCTGCCCTGCCAATCCGGCTCTGACCCGATCCTCGCGCGCATGCGCCGCGGCTATACCTCGGACCAGTTCCGCCAGGCCGCGCGCGCTCTCCAGGCGGCGGTGCCGGGCGTGGCACTCTCGACGGATATCATTGTTGGTTTCCCGGGCGAAACCGGGGAGGATTTCGAGCGAACGCGGGCGTTCATGGCGGAGATCGGGTTCGACAACGCCTTCATCTTTAAGTACTCTCCGCGCTCTGGTACCCCGGCGGCGGAATGGCCCGACGACGTGTCGGACGAAGAGAAAATGCGCCGCAACCAGGTGCTGCTCGAAGACCAGACCCGTCGCGTCGAGGCGATCAACCGGGCCCTTGTCGGGCAGGATGTGAACGTGCTGGTTGAAGGGCCGAGCCTGCGTAACGCGGCGCGCTGGTCCGGACGCACGCGCACCAACAAGGTCGTGGTGTTCGATCCGGTTCCCGGCGTGGAGCGGGGGAACTGCGTGGATGTGACGGTGGACCGGGTGACAGCGACGACACTATATGGAGGGGTCACGTCGTAACATCTAATAGTTGTAGGTGGCTTAGTTGGCAAACACGAAGCGAGGCCCCAGATGTTAAATGTTAAGACGTGACCCCTGTGGAGGGGACTATGAGTTTGTTGGCGAAGTATGCGATCCTGATGGGCGTGGTGCTGGCGCCGCTCTATGCGATCATGATTCTTGCTCCCGGGCTGGCCATGCGCGGGTTGCGTACCTTTCCCCGCAGCCGGGTCATGGGCGGCGTGCTGTCCGTGATAGGGTTCGCGTGGGCCGGCTGGCTGTTGCACCAGACCCCGATGGGCCGCTTCGAGCAGTACCGGCAGGCGCTTTACGCATTGCTGCCCGTGATCTGCATCCTTGTCAACATCCTGAACAGTGAACTGTTGGCGCCGCGCGCACTGGGCGGCATCATGATGCTGGTTCCGGCGCCGTTGCTGGGCGCTGCACGCTGGCATCCTTCGCCCTGGCGCTACCTGGTGATTGTGACGGCATACGTGCTGGTTATCAAGGGCATGGCGCTGATCCTCAGCCCCTACATCTTCCGTCGTGGCGGGGAACGCACTGTAAAGAGCGAAGCGCTGTGCCGCGCCTGGGGTGGATTCGGGATGGCCGTGGCCGTCCTGCTTGTCGTGCTGGGAATAACGGTCTACTGAACGAGCGGGTCTGTTCGCTTCATCTTCCGGCCCCACCGGGACAGCCGACCAAAGGGAGACAGGCTGCCGTATTCGGCAGCAACGGAGCGAAGCGGAGTGGCAACCCCGGTGGCGGCAACTACTCCTCTCCACTCTCAAACAGCGCTTCGAGGCGCGGGTCGGGCGTTGCGCCCAATTCAAGCGCGCGGTGGTAGAAGTCGTATGCCGCCTCGTTGTCGGGCGTGGGCCCTGCCAGCATGAGCTGGGCCATGTTGTAGTGGGCATCCGCCATGTCGGGCTCCAGCGAGATGGCCGCCTCCAGTTCCTCTGCCGCGGCTTCCCGCTGCCCGTCACCGAAGTATGCGGCCGCGAGGCCAACGCGGACCGATGCGTTGGATGGCTCCTCGATGGAGAGCTCTTTCAGTAGAAAAATGGCGTCGCCAAACCGCCGGGCCTGGCATTGGGCCAGGCCTGCGAGCAGGCGCAGGTTGACGTTGTCGGGATCGACCTTGAACCCCTCGATGAGTTGGGCGCGGGCGGCATCCGACTCTCCCTCTTCAAGGTGACCGCGGGCGAGGGCGAGGAGTTCCGGCACATCCTCGGGAGCGGTAGCCACGGTAGGCGGCTGGTTGGTCGCCGGTCCCTGTTCCAGTCCCGGGTCCTCGGGTTGCAGTCTGTTCAGCAGAGCGGCGAGACGACCGTCGCAGTACTCCATCCGAAACTCGATCATATCCGGCTGAAAATCAGGATCCTCGATCATGATCTCCGTGTAAGAATTGAGCGCGTACTTGTAGAGCAGCAGCGCCTTCCCCCAGTCGCCGGTCTCATCGGACCGATCGGCCTCGGCCACCATGTCCTGCGTACGGGTGAACTTGAGCGTGGCGGAGATGATGTCGGCCGTTGCCAGGGACGAGGCGAGCATGGCGACGGAGAGGCCGACGAGGATGATGCGGGTCGTTTTCATTGCGGCTGGAACTATAGGTGGCTGGGTGGCTTCGGTCAAGAGGGAGGTCACTTGGCTGGAGAGCGTGGAATACCACGCTCAAAGGCCTGCGGAGCGCTTCGGCCAAGGGGAGGGGGTCTTGGCTGGACCGTGCGGGATACCGCCCGGAAAGGCCTGCGGAGCGCTTCGGCCAAGGGGAGGGGGTCTTGGCTGGACCGTGCGGGATACCGCCCGGAAAGGCCTGCGACCCCCTCCCCTTGACCTCCGCTTGGGGTAGGGTAGGGGCCTAAACGCCAACGATATTGCGTAGTTCTGTGTAGCTTTCGACCACCCAGTCGGGCTGCACGGGAGCGGATTCGAGGTCGGCGCGCTTGGAATAGCCGGTCAGGATGAGGGCGGTCGGCATGCCGGCGGCATACCCGGCAATGACGTCGGTGGTCAGGTTGTCGCCGACGGCGAGGATGTCGGCCGGGTCGAGTCCCAGGCGATCCGCGCCCATATCCATGATGCGTCGCTCCGGCTTGCCGATAAAGAGGGGTTCCGTCTTGGACCCCGTTGCCACGGCAGCAACGATGGCGCCTGTCCCCGGCGCCACACGGTCGTGCAGGGGAAGGCCGTGATCAGGGTTCGTGGCAATGAAGCGGGCGCCCTGGTGAATCAGGTTGCAGGCCAGTTTCAGCTTGGCATAGGTGAAGCCGCGGTCGAAGCCAACGATGACGTAGTCGGGCGACTCGTCGGTAATGGTGAATCCTTCGGCCAGCAGCGCTTCATCGAGCGCCGGTTCGCCGATCGTGTAGGCCGAGCCCTTGTCGATATAGTGGGCCGTGGCCTGCGACGAAGTCCAAATATCCGCCTCCGTGCATTCGATCCCGTAGCCCTGAAGCTGGGCAGCCACGACGGCCGGCGTGCGGTTGGAGCGGTTGGTCACAAAGAGACAGCGGATGTCGCGACGGTGACACGCGGTGACGAAATCACCCGCGCCGGGGATTTCGTGGCCACCGAGGTACACGGTGCCGTCGAGGTCGAGTATGATGCCTTTTATCATTGGTACGTTTCTGTCATGGGGGCCCGAGGTGGGCCGTTTCCGTCACGCATGGACGATAAGCCAAAGCGGCTCGGATCGGCAAGACCCTAACACAATTCTAACATAGCTCTAACGGAATGAGATGGATTTTGCCGCCTGTTTTGGTATCGTGCGGCCTAATCATATTTCTTTCAGCCACACAAGGAGTGCAGATGGGTGTAGAACTCTTCATTAAGATCGCATCGCAGGTAGTCGGGGGACTGGGCGTTTTCTTGCTGGGCATGAAGTTCATGTCCGAGGGGTTACAGGCTGTTTCGGGCGACCGGCTGCGCAAGATGATTGCGGCCGTGACTAATAATCGCCTGATGGGCGTGGTGGTGGGGCTGCTGGTAACTTGCCTGGTGCAATCCAGTTCAGTGACAACGGTCATGGTGGTCGGCTTCGTGAACAGTGGTATCATGACACTGATGCAGGCCATCGGCGTGATCATGGGGGCCAACATCGGCACCACGATTACGGGCTGGATCCTTGTTTTGAAGATCGGGAAATACGGGCTGCCCATGCTCGGAATCGCCGCCTTCTTCTTTCTTTTCTCCAAGCGCGATCGTGTCCGTTACATTGGTATGGCGATCATGGGCGTGGGCATGGTGTTCTTCGGTCTTGAGCTGATGAAGAACGGGTTCAAGCCGCTGCGCTCGCACGATGAGTTCCAGGCCTGGTTCCATGCCTTCCAGGCCACCTCCTATCTCGGCATTATCAAATGTGCCATGGTGGGCTGCATCCTGACGATGGTTGTGCAGTCTTCGTCCGCGACCCTGGGCATTACGATCGGGCTGGCCTCAACAGGGGTAATCGAATTTCAAACCGCCGCGGCCCTGGTGCTCGGCGAGAACATCGGCACCACGATCACGGCTTGGCTTGCCTCCTTGGGGACAACGACCACGGCCAAGCGGGCCGCCTATGCGCATGTCCTGTTCAACGTACTCGGGACCATGTGGTTCATCGCTCTCTTCCCAATGGTTATTCCGGTTGTGTCAAAGGTGGTGGCCTCGATGGCCGGCGGCAACCCGCTGCTTGTCAGTATCGACGGGATGGCGGAGAAGGATTTCGCCCAGATCATCACGGCCGGCATTGCGACCGTGCATACGAGTTTTAACGTGGCCAACGTGATCCTTTTTCTCCCGTTCACACGGGTGCTGGGCTTCGTGGTAACGAAACTGGTGCCGGATAAGAAGACCAAGGAAATCCAGCATCTGACCTACCTCGATGTGCGCATGCTTGATACACCGTCACTGGGTATGGTGCAGTCGCAGAAGCAGATATCGTTCATGGCCGAGAGCGTAGAGGAGATGATGGCAAACCTGAAGCTCTGCCTGGAGGACGGCACGACGACGGCGGGGCCTGAGCGCGAGATCTTCCGACGGGAACAGGTGTTGGACAATGTGCAGAAGGAGATATTCCTCTATCTCAGCAATCTTGTATCCGGGCAAGTCCCGCATGACGTTACCACGCAGGCGCACATGCAGATGCGTCTGGCGGATGAGTATGAGTCGCTCAGTGACTACATCGTCAACGTTCTGAAAGCTCGCAAGAAGCTACAGGACAACGATATGAAGTTGGATGACCAAGCGCGTAAACGTCTTCTGGCTCTGCATGAGCGGGTTACCGCTTACATTGCCAAGGTCAGCGCCTACGTGGCCGACGAGAGCATGGATGCACTGCCGAAGGCGCAAAGCGAGGGCGCGGCCATTACCGAGCTGATGAAGTCGTCGCGCCGCGAACACCTGAACCGCCTGCAGAATGAAGAAGTGTCTCCGTTCTTTAGCCTGATCTACACGGACATGCTGAACTACTACCGGCGTATGAAGGACCACGCGCTCAACATCGCGGAAGTCGTTGTCGGCGAGAAGTAGGGCCGGAGATCGTACCGTAGTGATGGTGTCCGGGCCCTATCCAGACGTTCTGCCCTTGGTGTAGGGCCGCACTGTGTGCGGCCAGCGCCACGCGGTGATGCCCTGCATATGAAGCGAAATGCAAGCGGTCAGATTCAACGCTCACCAGCATACTGCGCGAGGGCGGCCGATAGCTCGTCTTTGACCATCGTGACGAGCGTCTTGGGTTTTAGCGGGTGCGCATGTGAGCCCCACGAGAGGACCCAGTCGCGCACTTCCTGCAGGTGACGCGTGCGGAAGCGTATCTCCACGCCATTGTCCGCGGCGTTCCGCAGTGTTTGCTCGGGATGCCACGTGCGTTCGCGGATGTAAGGGGCGGCCTTGGCATCGAAGTGTATCGCCACGGCGTGTTCCTTTGCATCCCACCGGATCCCGAACTGCTCCCGCGCCAGGGCCTGCTCGTCGTACTGTTCGGGCAGGTCAAACGTGCTGGCTTCAAGGGTCGCGGTAAGCGCGCGCGAGACGGCGAAGGTGCGGATGCCTTCGCTGCGATGGCAGTAGGCGATGACATACCACTCCCCGCGATGGCTGACCAGGTGGTAGGGGTCGATCGTGCGCACGGAAGGCTCTTGGCCTACACTCGCGTAACGGATGGTAAGCTGCCGGTTCTCGCGCATGGCCACGGCAATCGTCTCCCACACCTCCGGACGTATCGTGGTGATGGGCTCAGCGAAAACGGTCACCCGGCTGTCGAGCCAGGCGGGATGAACGGAGATACGGTCGGGGAGGGAGTCCTCGATCTTGTTGAAGACCGACAGGAGCCGTTCGTGCAAGGGCGTATTGCGGAAGGCGCGCAGGGCCTGCTCGGCCACGCAAACGGCAAAGAGGTCGCTTTCGCTGATGGAAATGGCGGGCATCCGGTAGCTGGGCTCGGTGTAGAAGAAGCCAAACTGTGCCGCATCATAGTCGATCGGAGCGTTCAGCTCGTAACGCAGGTAGTCGATGTCGCGCTGAACCGTTTTGGACGATACCTCCCATGCCTCGGCCAGCGACCGGCAGTTCGGGAAACGCCCCTTCCTGATCTCGCGGTCGATGAAAAGCAGGCGTCGATACTGGGGTTTAAACTTCGGCACGATGACCCTCCGTTACCTTGGGTGCGGGGTTCTCAACACCCAATATCCAACAGCCGGAGCGAAGCGGAGACGGGCTTGAGCGAAGCGAAAGCAATGACCGAAGGGAATGGCAACGAATATCCAACATCCAAATGAGCGAGGTCCGAGAATAGTGCGCGCAAGCGTTCACCATTAGCCATCCTCGCTCTCCTTCTTTGTTCGGTTGGACGTTCCTTGTTGAATATTGGATATTGAGAAAAAGTTACCATAGGACATTATATGTCCTACCCCCTGTTGTACAGTCTTAAGCGCAACACTGAAAAAAAGGGAGGCGTGTGATGCGCAGGAGACTGGATCGGGTAGTGGTTGACGGGGTGATTGATGTGGGTGGCGAGGTGCGCTGGTGGCAGATCGCGGAAGCCCCGGAAACAGACAGGACGCACCGGGGTTTGTTCCGACGCGTCCTGCTGATGCTGATCTGACTATAGAGCCGGGATCGGCGCGACCTAGAAGTGGGCCTCAACCTTCCCCTGGAGGGCGGCCTTGTTCATGGCGCCTACCATCTGCTCCTGGACAACTCCGTCCTTCACGATCAGAAGGGTGGGGATGGAGCGGATGTTGAACTGGCCGGCGAGCTGCTGGTTGCTGTCGACATCTACCTTCGCAATTTTGACCTTGCCATCCAGCTCGTCGGCAAGCTCATCCAGGATGGGCGCCACCGCGCGGCAAGGGCCACACCACTCGGCCCAGAAATCAACAAGTACGGGGATGCTGCTCTCCATTACCTCGCTCTGCCAGTTATCGCCTTCGATCTGTATGATCTTGTCACTCGCCATCTTGATCTACTCCTCGTTGGGGTCTTGTATTCTAGTTCACAATCTTACCCGGCCACGACAGGTTGGGGCCTCCCGTCCATGAGGACAGAGCGGTTCCCGACACGTTGGGCCCGAAGGCCTGGGCGGCCAGCATGTAGATAACAACACACAGCACGAGCGTGGCGGCGAGAGCCAGGATGGCCCACACGCCGCCGGGCTCATCGGAGCGCGGTTGCTCGATCGGCTCCGGCGGTGTCAGCCCGAGACCGGGACGGGGCGCTGCGGGTGCAGCAGCGACCGGCGCGGTAGTCGACGCACCGTCGGGCCGCTTAACGCGGATGGTCTTCTTCTGCGTGGGCGTCGTCTCGGCCTCGTCAAGCGGGAGATGGTCCAGGCGTGCGGTCTTGCCCATTTCGCCGTCGTCGCCCTTTTTCGGTACAGGCTTCTTGGCTTTTACCGTGGCGGCCTCGCTGCCGGGGCGCTTGATCTTGATGGTCTTGGGCCGCGCGGGATCAACCGGCTCGGCGGGCTCATCACTCTCCTTGTCGGCGGTCAGGGCGTCTTCGAGCGGGATACGCGATGTCTGGCGCTTGGCGGCATCGGTCCTGATCTTCTCGGTGTCCTCTTCGGCAATCGGAACCGTAATGCTGAGCGGCTGTGTCGAGCGGACCTTGGGAACCGGTGCGCTCGGCTTGATCTTGATGGTCTTCGGCTTGAGCTTGGCCGCGCCTTCTTTGGCTCCTGCTTTTTCTTCGGGCGCCTTGGCGCTCTCCAGCGGAATGCGGGATGTTTTGCGCTTGGTATTGGTCTTGGCCGGAGCTTCGGCCTTCTCCGCCGGGGGCTCAGGCGCTTCCTCGGCTTTAGCTTCAGTCGGTTCGGGCGCCTTAGCGGCGGGAGCCGGTTTGGGCTGCAAGGGCTTCAGTCTGACGGCCGGGCTGGCGGCCGCGGCGGCTTCGGCTGCCGCGAGGACGGGAGCCGGTTCGGCCTTCTCGGCCGGTGGGACTTCGGGTTTCGGCTTTGATGCCGCCGGTTTCACGACAAGGCGTGACGTGCTCTGCTTGACGGCTGTATCGCCGGCGGGCTTCGGCGCGAGCGTCGGCTCAGAAGGCATTTCGGCTTGGGGTTTAACCTCGGGCTGAGCCGGTGGCTTTGCCTCCGCGGCGGGCCCTTGCTTAAGGACCCCCTGCTTGCGCAGATTCAGTTTAGGTGGAAGCTTCGGTGCATCCTGCTTGTCGGAATCGTCGGCCATTTTCTCTCTCCCGTAAAACCCATCCAGTATATCGTCTCACATCCAGCGGGGTCAAGTGTGGGCAACTGCCATCACACTTCCATGATCTCGGCCTCTTTGGCCTTCAAGCCGTCATCAATGGAGGTGATTGTCTTGTCGGTCTGATTCTGGATCTCCTTGAGGCCTTCGTCGCGGTCGTCCTCAGTTATCTTGCTGTTCTTCTGAAGTGATTTGACCTGGTCGTTGGCCTCGCGACGGACGTTGCGCACCGCTACCCGCGTATCCTCGGCCATACGGCGGGCCACTTTGACAAGCTCGTTGCGCCGTTCCTCGTTCAGTTCGGGGATCGGCACGCGCACGACGCGGCCATCGTTCATGGGGGTGACCCCCAGGTTGGCCCCGAGAATGGCCTTTTCGATTTCAGAAAGCACCGTCGGATCGTAGGCGTTGATGACAATCAGGCGGGGCTCGGGTGTCGAAATGTTGGCCAGTTCACGCAGGCGGGTGGGCGCCCCGTAGTAGGGGACCTGTACATTCTCCACCAGCGCGGGTGACGCTTTGCCGGTGCGGATGCCCGAGAACTGCTCCTGCAGGAAGGCCGCCGACTTATCCATCTTCTCTTCGCAATCGATCAATACTTCTTCCATGGATTCCATATCACTCTCCTCGTCACGTCTGAATCAGTCGCCCACGGTGGTGCCGACGTTTTCTCCGGCCACAATACGCTCCATTACGCCCGGCTCGAAGTAGTCGAATACAACAATCGGGATCTTGTTCTCACGGCAAAGGGAGAAAGCGGCGCCGTCCATGACTTTCAGGTTCTTGTGCAGTGCCTCGTCATAGCTCAGGTGTTCGAAGCGCGTGGCCGTGGGATCGGTGACAGGATCGGCCGAGTAGATACCGTCGACCTTGGTTCCTTTCATCAGCACGTCGGCGCCGAGCTCGCTGGCGCGAAGTGCGGCAGCGGAATCGGTGCTGAAATAGGGATTGCCGGTGCCGCCGCCGAAGATGAGTACGCGTCCCTTGTTCAGATGACGCAGGGCACGCCGCAGGATGAAAGGTTCGGCTACCTTGTGCATGTCGATGGCGGTTAGGACGCGCGTGTCGATGTTGTTGTGTTCGAGTGCGTTCTGCAGGGCGAGGGCGTTGATGATCGTGGCCAGCATGCCCATGTAGTCGCCCGACGTGCGGTCGATGCCGCCCTGTTCCCCGCTGATGCCGCGGAAGATGTTGCCGCCGCCCACCACGATGGCTACCTGCGCGCCCATCTGGACGACATCCTTGATGCGCTTGGCAATGCCGTCGCAGATCTCGGGGTCGATACTGAGCCCGCTTTCCTTGCTGCGCAGCGCCTCGCCGCTCAGCTTAAGGAGAATGCGTGCGTACCGAACCGATTTATCGTTGTCCATAGTCTCCCGGTCCTTCCGGTTGCCCCGTGGGCGAATGATGCATCATGCGACGGGATGTACGCTAACGAAAATGGGGGAAGGCGTAAAGATTGGAAGTTGGCAGAGCGAAAGGGATAGGGGTATGCTTGGCAAACAATGACGAAAGAGCTACAGCTTGACCACTTGCGCGGGGTCCTGGTGCGACTCGAGGAGACGATCATTTTCGGTCTGATCGAGCGCGCCCAGTTTCTCCGCAATCCACCCGTGTATGAACTCGGCGGCATGGGGGGCGCATTGGCTGCCGAAACGTTGCTCGAGTTCATGCTGCACGAGACCGAACGCTCACATGCCAAGGTGCGTCGCTACACGAGCCCGGACGAGCACTCGTTCTTCGACGATCTGCCCGACCCCATTCTGCCTGCTTTGACCTACGCTGAGAATCCGCTCCACACGAACCGCGTGAACGTGAATGCGCAGATCATGGAGATGTACGTGAACGAGCTGGTGCCGTTCATCTGTGCGGGCGGGGATGACGCGAACTACGGATCGTGCGCCGTCATCGACGTCAACCTGTTGCAGGCGCTCTCGAAGCGGATCCACTACGGCATGTTCATCGCCGAAAGCAAGTACCGCGAAGAATCGTCCGTCTTTGATCCCCTGATCCGAGCAAACGATGCGGCCGCCATCGAGGCCGCCATCACGGCGGCCCATGTCGAGGTGCAGCTCTACGAACGCGTCAGCCGCAAGGCGTCAGCCTATGGCAGTGAGCTGCTGACGGCGGGCGACGGGGGCATCGCACCCGACAAGGTCCGCACCATCTACGAGCGGTGGATCATTCCGCCCTGTAAACAGGTCGAGGTGGCCTACCTCCTCCAGCGACTCGACGACTGAGTTTTGCTGGACCTGTTCCCGTATGCACGCTACTGTTTCTGTTAGAAGATACATTTGGGACAGGATCTCAGGCAGAACGATGGCGATTCTTGACGAACAGGCGTTGCGACGCGACTACCAGCACGAGCTGCAGGCTACGAGCTTGCGGTACGGGCGCATGATGGCCGGGGTGGCGATTCTCGTGCTGGGCTACATGTTCATCAATGACTATTTCATCATGGATGTGGGCACGCTCGCTCTCGCGCGCATGGTGGGCTTCATTCCCGGCGTTGTCTTCATGGTGCTCTCGTTCGGCTATCTCAAGCGGCATCCCCGGCACACGATTCCTGCGCATGTCATCCTGTTGACGTCCCTCATGGTTTCGAGCGGGTTGTTCTCGGTGGGGCTCTTCCATAAAGCGCTGGCTGGATCGGCCTACGGGGCGGCCGGCACCATGCAGGCTGCCGTGCTGGCCATGTTTGTATTCTGCAACGGGGTTCGCAAGTACCTCTGGGCGATTGTGGCCATTCCGCTCGTGCTGACCCTGGCGGCCATTCTGATGTGCTGCGCGCCCACACGGGTTGAACTCACGCTGTTCTACACCCCCTTCATCACGGCCGTATGCGTGATTGCCGCAGCGGTTTCCCAGGCACGCATGGCGGCCAGGAGTTTCCACATGTCGCGGCTGGTGGAGCTGCACAAGGACGAGCTGGAGGAGAAAGCGGAGGCGCTGCAGCTTGCCAACAATGAGCTTCAGCAATTCGCCAGCGCCGTGGCGCACGATCTCAAGGTGCCCCTGCACTCGATTCGCACGGTCCTCAAAACGATGGACCCGGAGTCATGCCGGGACAAAGATGGTAAGAAAGCCATGGCCGAGCACATGAGCTTTGTGACCGGAACGGCTGACCGAATGAGCAAGATGATCGCAAGCATGCTGAACTATGCCTGCCTGGAGAACTCCAGCGAGGCGTTCCGTAACGTGTCGCTGGAAGATGTGCTGGAGGCCGTGAAACTGAACCTGAAACAGCCGATCGAGGAGAGCGGCGCGGAGATTTTCGCGGAGCCGCTCCCCGTGGTGTGGGGCGATCGTATGCAGCTTACCACGCTCCTGCAGGAGTTGCTGGTCAATGCCATCAAGTACCGCAAGCCCGGGATATCACCTTCCATCCGCCTGGACGCTGCAGACGCCGGCGACGAAGTGCGTATCCACATCCGTGACAACGGAATCGGGTTCGACGTGAAACACAAGCGCGCGGTTTTCCGGCCGTACCAGCAGCTGAAGACACACGCCAAGGGCGATGGCAGCGGCATCGGGCTGGCATCCTGCGCCAAGATCGTCAAGCTTCACGGCGGCACCATCGGCGTCGATCCGGTACTGGATGAAGGCAGCACGTTCTACTTCACGCTGCCCAAGCGCGCCCGTACATAGGCACGGACTCTTTCATTGCTGCCGCGCTTCGCCGTGCTATAGTCCCCTCGTATTCGAACAGACACGATGGGGGTGGAGGAAGATCATGAAAATGACCGCAGCACCTGCCCTGCGCGTAGCCTGTACGGGTCTCTTGTTCCTGGCCTTGAGCACCGTAGGTCTCGCCGAGGGAGGGGCCAAACCGCGCATCGTCTGCTCGACCACGCAGACGGCCGACCTGGCGCGCGAAATCGTGGGTGACGATATGGAGGTCATCTGTATCCTGGGCCCCGGCGTGAACCCGCATGTCTACCAGCCGGTACCGGGCGATAACCGACTGGTTGAGACCGCCGCGCTCTGTGTCCAGAACGGACTGCACCTCGAGGGCAAGAACTGGATGCAGACGCTCGCGCGTGACAACGGGAACAAGCCCCTGGTGACCTGCACCGACGGCGTACAGCCGCTCGATCTCGAATACGAAGGCCAGGTCGTCAAGGACCCGCATGCATGGTTCGATCCGCGCAATGCCGCACTCTACCTCAACAATATACTCGCCGCCGTGATCGAGATCGATCCCGCTGGCGCCGCCCGCTACCGTGCGCGCAGCGACCTTTATCTTCAGCAACTGCGTGCGCTCGATGCATGGATTGAAAAGCAGGTCAGCCGCGTGCCGGTGGAACGCCGCGTACTCGTGACCAGCCACGATGCATTCAACTACTTCGCGGCGCGCTATGGATTCAAGGTCCGCAGCCCGGTCGGATGGTCGACCGGAAGCGAGATCGGCGGGGGGATGACCCCGGAGCGCCGTCGCCTCGTGGTGAAGTCGATCCGCGATTTCAACGTGCCCGCCATCTTCGTGGAGACATCGGTCAACCCGAAGATGATTCGCCAGGTTGCCGGAGAGGCCGGCGTGCGCATAGGTGGCGAACTCTACTCCGACGCCATGGGTGAAGGCGGGAGCGCCGGGGAAACCTACCTGGGAATGATGCGCGAAAACACCCTGCAAGTGGTGTTCGCACTGGTCGAGGATCGCTAAGGAGTGTGGCTGCGAATGGTTCGATTCGTCATCAGTCTTCTGGTCACGGCACTCCTGCTCGGGGCCGTTGGGGTGTGCCAGTATGCCCTGACCGCGCGTTTCGACTTCAGCTTCGCGAATGAGCCCGAAACCCACGGGCATGCGGACCACGACATCACGCCGGAATCAAGGGCGCGCTACAGGCTGGACATCACCTTGGGCTTCACGGCCGGCAATGACCCGTTCGCCGTACGAACAGCGGGAGAGGCCGAGGCAACGCGCCTGATGGTGCGGCAGGGATCTCGCGTGCTGTACGCTTCTGCGGATGAGCTGCAACGAGGCGAGACCATTGCCGTGACGAACCTGCCGTTCATGGGCGATTCCGTAACGCTCTTTGTTGAAGCCGTGCCCGGCCCCGGGGACGCGCGCCATCCCTGTCCCTTGCGCCTGCGGATGCTGCGCGATGATGTGGCCTGCGATGAGGCGACGCTGTGGTCTGAGGGGGACGGCACACGCGTTTCAGGTGAAGTGGTACTCAGCCTGGCTCCGGATCTGGCAACGCTTGACCGTGGATTGGGGGATCGCTGATGGACGCCGCGACCGCCAGCTCAACCGGGATCACCATGGAACACCTCACGGTGTCTTACCAGACCAAGGCGGTGTTGGTAGACGTCTCGCTCGATATTCCGCGCGGCACGGTTGTGGGGATCCTGGGTCCTAACGGGGCCGGCAAGTCCACGATCATCAAGTCGATCATGGGATTTGTGCCGCGCGATTACGGTACCGTTCGGGTGTTCGGACAGCCGGTCGCCGACGCACGTGGCCTGGTGGCCTATGTGCCACAGCGTGGCCAGATCGACTGGTCTTTTCCCGTGACGGTGCGTGACGTGGTCACGATGGGACGTTACGGGCACCGGCGCTGGTATCAATCGATCCGCGGTGAAGACCGCGAGAAGGTGAAGCATGCCCTCGATGCGGTTCGGATGACGGAGTTTGCGGACCGGCAGATCGGGCAGCTCAGTGGCGGTCAGCAGCAGCGGGTTTTCATGGCGCGGGCGTTGGCGCAGGAGTCGGACATTCTCCTTTTGGATGAACCGTTTGCCGGGGTCGACGCCGCCACCGAGCGCGCTATCGCCGGGCTGCTGGCGGGGGCGAGGGAAGAGGGCAAGACGGTGGTGGTTGTGCATCACGACCTGGAAACGGCGGCCGAGTTCTTCGATCGCGTGGTGTTGCTCAATCGGCGCGTGTATGCCTATGGCCCGCCGCGCGAGGTGCTGGAGCCGAACCTGCTGGCAGAGGTCTATGGCGGGACGCTACGCAAGATGAGCTGGAACGAGGAGGGCGAGGCATGAGTGCCTGGCTCTACAACGTGTTCTGCGAGCCATGGACGCACGCCTATTTCGTCAAGGGTGCGCTGGGTGGATCTATTATTGCCGTGGCCTGTGCCGTGTTGGGCTGCTACATCATCCTGCGCAAGATGGCCTTCATCGGTGATGCCATGAGCCACGCACTGCTGCCGGGCGTTGGTATCGGATACCTCGTGATGAATGCGCTCTTCGCCGGCGGGTTCACGGCCGGTGGGCTCCTGCTCGGGGCGTTGATTGCAGCACTGCTCACCTCGGTGAGCATCAGCTTTTTGAGCAACGTGGGACGAATTGCCGAGGACACAGCGAT
This sequence comes from Kiritimatiellia bacterium, assembly GCA_016783675.1. GTDB lineage: Bacteria > Verrucomicrobiota > Kiritimatiellia > UBA8416 > JABMPJ01 > JABMPJ01. The sequence continues at coordinate 4,268 of JADHWE010000028.1, read as the reverse complement.
TGGCATCATCTACACGGGGCTCTTCGCGGCGGGTGTGGTCATTTTGACGCGCTTTCAGCAGCACATCAACATCGACCTCAACCACTTCTTCCAGGGAGACATCTATGGGGTCTCATGGGCCGACCTGTGGCTGAGCGCCGGTGTGGCGGCGGTGGTGCTCTCCATCATCACTATTTTCTATCGGCACCTCACCATCGTCAGCTTCGATCCCACCATGGCGGCCTCGATCGGGTTGCCGACACGTGGCATTCACATTCTGCTGACGATCATGATTGCGCTGGTCTGCGTGGCCGGCATATCCATGGTCGGGGTGATCATGATCGTTGGCCTGCTGATCACACCTGCGGCCCTGGCGTACATGCTGACCGACCGCCTGCCGCGCATGATGGGGCTGGCCGCCGTGATGGGTGTGCTCTCCGTGATCACGGGACTCTACTTTTCTGAGTGGGTCAATGCGTCCGGCGGTGGCTCCATCATGTTCATGGGGTTCCTCCTCTTCCTGGTGGGGTTGATTCTGGCCCCGCGCTATGGCCTCATGGCGGCCTGGTTGCGGCGCCGCCGGCTGGTACCGCAAGCGGACCTGGAAGATGTCCTGCGCTGGGCCTACGAGGGATGCCGCGAGATCGAGGAGCTGCCCCTCGACAAACGGCACCTGCGCAAGGTGGCGCGCCAGATGGTGCGGGAGGATCTGATTGATCCAGGCCCGCTCCGCAAGGGCTGTATCCTGCTTACCGACAAGGGAAGCCAGGAGGCCGCGCACATCATGCGTTCACATCAGCTTTGGGAGGGCCATCTCATCCGGTCCGGCATGTCGGCTGAAGCGGCGCATGAGGCGGCCCACGAACTCGAGCACCTGCACTATCGCAACGTGCTGGTTGACTTCGATGCCGAGTTGGAGCATCCGGCCAAAGACGTCGACGGCAAACCTATTCCGCCGGCCGGTTCCGACGGATAGTCCGGATGCCGGTCTGCCAGGCATAGACGTCCACCCCGTTGCGGTCGGCCACCGTGGTTACCGCCTGCATGTTCTTGTCATCGAGATTACCGATGATGACGAGCATGTCGATTTCGTGATCACGGATCTCGGATTCCAGTTGGTCGATCCCGCCATGAACAAGTTGCCCTCCCACGTAGCGGCCGTGAAGTTGGCGATTATTGTCGATATACCCGATCACGTTTGTGGAACTCCTGTCATTCGCGATGCGTAATCCCTGGTCCATCAGGTAGAGGGTGGCCTGCGGGCTGGCCCCGATCAGCAGCGTGCGCCGGTTTCCTCGGGCGCGGTCGCGGCCTGCCATGGAGTCAAGGATGGCGCGAGGAAATGCCCGCACACCGGCGATCAACGTGATCGAAATCGTCGCGTGCAGCAGGCATTGCAGGACAAGCGACGGGGTGGAGATGATAGCAACCAGGGCTGTCAGTCCGGCTGACACGAGGGCACCCGCCACGAGAGCGCTGCCCAGCATGATGAACTCCGACATGCGGGCCCGGCTCCAGACCCGCGAGTAGGTTCGCGCCGTAAAAACGCAGAGGAAGGGTATCCCTACCCAGACAGGCGTCTGGTCAATCCACAGGCTCTTCAAGTCGTTGAGCGTCTCAAATTCAGCGCTGAAGTAGATGCCTGTCGCCAGCGCCGCACCGAGCGCACAAACATCCACAATGGGATAGGCCACGATGGCCATGAGGTGGGCGCTGGGGCGGTGCATGCCCTGGATGATCACCTGGCCGCTGGTCCATAGCTCGATGCGCGCAAGATGGCGCACGACCACGTAGGTGATGGCTACAAAGGCGATAATGTAGATGCCGGTCGCATGCGAGTGGTACATCATGCTCAGCAGTCCGACCGCCACGAGTCCAAGCGCGAGAATGTAGAGCCAGCTTGCAGCGGCACGGTACGATAGACCCGAGCGCAGCAGGCGGTGATGCACATGGTCGACATCGCCAGAGAAGACGCCGATCAGTTCTTCATCACGGTCGGTGTCTGTCTTTCCCTGCAACCGCCGCATGCTGCGTCGCCACACGGCCAGCGCCGTATCAAAGATAGGGATGCCGATGGCAAGGAGTGGTACCGTGATGGTGGTGAATGTTGTGGCCTTGGTGCCTCCCGAGCTCACGGCCACGGATGCCAGAAGGAAGCCGAGGAACATGCTGCCGCTGTCGCCAAGGAAGATGCTGGCTGGATGGAAGTTGTAGCGCAGAAAAGCAAGACAACTACCGACGGCTCCGATGAGCACCAGCGCATCGGCCGGCATGTGGCGAATCAGGAAGGAGCCTGCCATGCCGACGGATGCGATCAGCGCAAGGCCGGCAGCCAGCCCGTCCATGCCGTCAATCAGGTTGAAGGCATTCATAATGATGACGAACCAGAGGACCGTCAGCACCAGGTCGACCACGACAGGCAGGCTGACCCCGAGAATCGCCTCAATGCGCATGTCGAAGAAGAAGGCCAGCAAGGCAATCAGAACCTGTCCGCCCAGTTTCATTGATGGCTTGAGTTCAAACAGGTCATCGAAGATTCCGATGCAGAGCAGCAGCGTGGAAAGGAGTAGAAAGTGCCACCACCAGACGGCGTCCAGGCTCCCGTAGAATGGAGCCCATGGCAGCACGAATATGGCGAAGCAGGCGACGTGGAATCCCAGGAAGACCGCGATGCCGCCCCCGGTTGCTGTTGACTTGGTGTGGGCATGACGACGGCGTGGTTGGTCCACCATTCCGATCTTGAGGGAGAGGTGACGAATCACGGGCGTTAGCAGGAAGGTCACCAGGAACCCGACGAGTAGGGCGAACGGGTATTTCAGGAGGACTTCAAATGAGAGGACGGTATACATGTCTCAATCAGATCACACAGACGGTTAGCATTGCTCTCGGCTCCAAATGCCGCTTCGGCCAGGCGTCGGGCGCCCGCACCGCGGTGCGCGCGTTCTTCCGGATCAAGGGCGCTTTCGACGGCATCCTTCAGCGCCGCCGTATCCATCTCGTCCACCACCCAGCCGGCCTCGTACGCCATGATCCACTGTGCCGGACTGCTGTCGCGCCCGCCGACGAATATGATCGGCCGACCAAGCTGACAGATCGCCTGTACCTTGCTGGGTATCATGCACCCTTTCCACCGATTGTCGAGACTCATCAGATGCACGTCTCCAGAAAGCTGGTGTGCCGCCAGCTGATCGGGTGGGGCATAAGGAAGCAGCTCGAGCCGTGCCTCGGGATGGGCCGCGGCGAACGCTTCCATCTCGGGGCGACGCTTACCGCCACCGGCGAATACCCAGCGTACGGCCGGGTTGGAGGCCGTAGCTTCGACCGTGGCAAGGAACTCGCTAAACCGGTGCCCCAGTCCCATGTTGCCGGAGTACATGAAGACGGTGTCGGTTTCCTTCCATCCTCGTTCGTATCGTAAGGCCTGCACCGCAACATCGTCGGGCTCGGGCACCGTCAACGGCCAGAGCGGAATCGACTCAACCTGTGCACTTCCGGCATACGGCCTAAGTCGGGCGGCCATGTCGGGTCCGAGGCCGACCGCGAAAGCGCCGCCGCCGATAGTGTAGCTCGCCAGGGCGGCAAGACGTCGCGCGGTCCAGCTTCCCGGCTTGACCATATCATGCGCAAACAGCACGTCCGGATAGAGATCCATGATCCAATGGCCATAGGCACTTTGCCGTCGCCGGCACGCGCGCGCAACCGCGCCAACGAATGGAGGCGTGGTCAGGCAGAGCACAAAATCCGCCGCAGGTCGCATCCGACGCAGTCGGACCGCCAGCCTCGCCAGGAACCAGCCGTATTCGACGGCCTTGAGCAGCAGGTTACCTCGACCGAAGTTCAGTCCGCCCACGCGCCGGACATCAATACCGTCAATTGTCTCCCGTGCCCCATACCGTACGTCACCGTTGTACGACGACCGCGACGCCAGCACCGTGACCGTGTGGCCGCGCGCTATCAGCCGTCGCGCCAGGTCATGCAGATACTGACCTGTCGGCGCCACGTCCGGCGGATAGTACTGGTTAATCAACAGAATGTTCATGTCGTAGGCCCATCGTATAGCACGGCCGCAGCGAAATAGCTACGAAGCACATTATCCATACCGTCGCCGTGGATCATAGCGAACGCCTTTCTTCCGATCAAGGTAGCTCAGCTCCAGGACTATCCCCAGTTCTTGTTGCTGGTTCAAGCGAAACGCCTGTAAACAGAGCCCAATTCTGTGCAGCGAAGTGGATTGGATGTCGTGCCCCACGAATGGGCAGAGATGCCTCGGCTGCGCTCGGCATGACAGA
>JADHWE010000027.1 GCA_016783675.1 Kiritimatiellia bacterium | reverse complement strand
TCAACAGGTATTCTTCCTTGGATTGTCGTGTCATATTCGATGCCTCCCTTCGGTGACATTGAATATGAGTCAACAACCCTGATCAGCTCGCCCACCTTTTCTCGCCCCGGTGACATTTATCGTGAGTCAATTCGGCGCAGAGAGCTTCGCCGAATCCTCTCTTGACCTACGCCATCCCGGCAATTATAGTGCCTCGCTTCCAACTTCCGTGGGAGAGGTGTGTTTACATATAATAGAAAGGGCAGACAATGATCGTATCCACCAAGGCACTTTTTGAGCATGCGTATGGCAAGTACGCCGTGGGCGCTTACAACATCAACAACGCCGAGCAGATCATGGGTCTGTTCCGCGGCAACATGGACAGCAAGGCGCCCTTCATCGTCCAGCTTTCCAAGGGCGCGCGAGGCTATACGGACAAGATACTCCTCGAGGCGATGATTCGTGCCGCCGACGAGATTTTCCCGGATGCGATCTTCGCCGTGCATCTTGATCATGGCGATGAGCAGACCTGTTACGACTGCATTGAGAGCGGCTTCTACAGCTCAGTCATGATCGATGCCAGCGCCGAAGATTTTGACGAGAACATCGCCATCACCAAGCGCGTCGTGGATGCCGCCCATGCCAAGGGCATTTCGGTGGAAGCGGAACTCGGCAAGCTCGGCGGCGTGGAAGAGCATGTCTCGGTCGACGAGGCCGATGCCAAGCTGACCGACCCCAAGCAGGTTGAAGAGTTCGTGAAACGCAGCGGCTGCGATAGCCTCGCCTGCGCGATCGGCACCAGCCACGGCGCCTACAAGTTCACAGGCGGACAGGGACTGCATTTTGAAGTCATCGAGGAAATCGCCAAGCTGCTGCCAGGCTTCCCGATGGTCATGCACGGTTCCAGCTCCGTCCCGCAGGACGAAGTCGAGCGCATCAACGCTGCCGGCGGCGACATGAAGGGCGCCAAGGGTGTCGACGAAGGCCAGATCACGAAGGCCTCGACGATGGGTGTGACCAAGGTCAACATCGACACCGACGGCCGCCTGGTCTGGTGCCGCGTGCACCGCGAGTCGTTCCGCGACAACCCCGACGTCTTCGACCTGCGTCCCGCGGGCAAGGTGTTCATGGCAGAGTACGCCAAGTACATCGTCCACAAGAACGAGGTGCTCGGCAGCGCCGGCCAGCTCGATTCCGTCCGGGCCAGCCTCTAGAATCTGACCCTATAGTAGCATTAGCCCGGACGAGAGTCCGGGCGAGGAGAAGCGTCCATGTCTGACAAGAATATGGTAATGATCGATGGTAATGCCGCGGCCTCCACCGTGGCCCATGCCGTCAGCGAGGTTTGCGCCATCTACCCCATCACCCCGTCTTCACCGATGGGCGAATTGGCCGATGAGCTGAGCGCAGCCAGCAAGCCCAACATCTGGGGTACGATCCCGGAAGTCGTCGAAATGCAGTCTGAAGGCGGCGCCGCCGGTGCCGTGCATGGAGCCCTGACCTCCGGCGCGCTCTGCACCACGTTCACGGCCTCGCAGGGCCTGCTGCTCATGATCCCGAACATGTACAAGATTGCCGGTGAGCTCACCAGCACCGTCTTCCATGTCTCGGCCCGCTCCCTGGCCTGCCAGGCGCTGTCGATCTTCGGCGACCACTCCGACGTCATGTCGGTGCGCCAGACCGGCTTTGCCCTGCTCGGCTCGGCCAGCGTCCAGGAGATCAACGATCTCGCCCTCGTGGCGCACACCGCCACGCTGGATTCGCGGGTGCCGTTCCTCCACTTCTTCGATGGATTCCGCTCCTCGCACGAGATCCAGAAGATTGACTTGATCTCCCAGGAGATCATTCGCGAGATGATCGACGAGGAAAGCGCCATCGCCCACCGTACGCGTGGCATGAGCCCCGACCGTCCGATCATCCGCGGCACCGCGCAGAACCCGGATGTCTACTTCCAGGGCCGCGAAACAGTCAACACCTTCTACGAAGCCACACCCGGCATCGTGCAGGCCGCCATGGACAAGCTGGCCACGCTGACCGGCCGCCAGTATCACCTGTTTGACTACATGGGCGCCGAGGACGCCGAGCGCGTCGTGGTGATCATGGGATCGGGGGCCGATACGGTGCACGAGACGGTCGAGGATATGGTCAAGTCCGGCGAGAAGGTCGGTGCCGTCAAGGTCCGCCTCTACCGTCCGTTCGACGTGAAGGCCTTTGTCGAGTCGCTGCCCGCCTCGGTCACCTCCATCGCGGTACTCGATCGCACCAAGGAGCCGGGCGCCATTGGCGAGCCGCTCTACCAGGACGTGCGCACCGCCCTCGGCGAAGCGATCGAGAACGGCTGGGGCGACCTCTCCGGCTATCCCACGGTCATCGGTGGCCGTTACGGTCTGGGCTCGAAAGAGTTCACGCCCGCCATGGTCAAGGGAGTCTTCGACAACCTGGCCGCTGACGCCCCCAAGAAGCACTTCACGATCGGTATCAACGACGACGTGACCGGCTCGAGCCTGGACTGGGACGATGCCTGGCAGGTAGATGCCGGTGAGCGTTTCGAGTGCATGTTCTACGGCCTCGGCTCGGACGGCACCGTCGGCGCCAACAAGAACTCGATCAAGATCATCGGATCGGATACCGACAACTACGCGCAGGGCTACTTCGTGTACGACTCGAAGAAGGCCGGCGCCATCACGACGTCGCACCTGCGTTTCGGACCCGAGCTGATCCGCAGCCCCTACCTCTGCACCAAGGCCGACTTCGTGGCCTGTCACAACTTCTCGTTCCTCGAGAAGTACGACATGCTGGCCAACGCCAAGGACGGCGCGGTCTTCCTGCTGGCAAGCCCGTACGGCGCCGAAGACACCTGGCAGCACCTGCCCGACGAGATGGCACAGCAGATCATCGACAAGAAGATCACCTTCTACGTGATCGACGCCATCCACCTCGCCAAGGAGCTGGGACTGGGCGCGCGCATCAACACGATCATGCAGACCTGTTTCTTCGCGATCTCCGGCATTCTGCCGACCGACAAGGCGATTGAGTCGCTCAAGAAGGCGATCAAGAAGAGCTACGGAAAGAAGGGCGACGAGATCGTCCAGATGAACTACCGCGCCGTGGACGGCGCCGTAGGTGCACTGCAGAAAGTGACCGTGCCGGATGCCCCGGCCGGTAACCTGCACATGCCGCCGCCGGTGCCCGCCGACTCGCCCGACTTCATCAAGAACGTTACCGGCGTCATCATGAGCCAGAACGGCGACGATCTGCCCGTCAGCGCCATGCCGGTCGACGGCTCCTGGCCTACCGGAACCACCTGCGTGGAGAAGCGCAACATCGCCTTCGAGATCCCCGAATGGGATCCCTCGCTCTGCATCCAGTGCGCCCAGTGCTCGCTGGTCTGTCCGCATGCGGCGATTCGCACCAACGTCTATCCCCCCGAGGCCCTCGAAGGCGCCCCGGAGGCGTTCCAGAGCCTGGATGCGCGCGGCAAGGAGTTTGCCGGCAAGAAGTTCACCGTCCAGGTGGCGCCGGAAGACTGCACCGGCTGCGGGCTGTGCGTGCAGCGCTGTCCGGGTCGCGAGCGCGACAAGGAGACGAAGCAGGAAACCGGTAAACGGGCTATTATGATGAAGGAGCAGATTCCGTTGCGCGAGCGCGAAGCCGCCAACTTCGACTTCTTCCTCAAGCTCCCGCTGCTGGACCCCAACACCTTCAACCGCAACACGGTCAAGGGCAGCCAGCTCTGCCAGCCGCTGTTCGAGTTCTCGGGCGCCTGCTCAGGTTGTGGCGAAACGGCCTACGTCAAGTTGCTCTCGCAGCTCTTCGGCGACCGCGCCTACATTGCCAACGCGACCGGCTGCTCGTCGATCTATGGCGGCAACCTGCCCACCACCCCGTACTGTCAGCGCGAGGACGGACGCGGCCCGACGTGGTCGAACTCCCTCTTCGAAGACAACGCGGAGTTCGGGTTTGGCATGCGCCTCACGGTCGACCGCCTGGCCACCTACGCCGAGGAGCTGGTTAACCGCCTGCTCTCCGGTGAGAGCAAGTGCGACAATCCTCCGAAGGATGTCCTGCAGACCGTTCTGGGCAACGACCAGTCGACCCAGGAAGCCATCGAAGCGCAGCGCGCCCGCGTGGCCGACCTGAAGGCCGCCCTGGAGACCTGCGACTGCGATGAATGCCGTCAGCTCATCTCCGTGGCAGACTACCTCGTCAAGAAGTCGGTCTGGATCCTCGGTGGTGACGGCTGGGCCTATGACATCGGTTACGGCGGGCTCGATCACGTGCTGGCCTCCGGCCGCAATGTGAACGTCCTCGTGGTGGATACGGAAGTATACTCCAACACCGGCGGCCAGGCGTCCAAGGCCACCCCGCTGGGCGCCGTGGCGAAGTTCGCTGCCGCCGGCAAGCCGGTGGGCAAGAAGGATCTGGGCATGATTTCCATGACCTACGGCAACATCTACGTCGCTGCCGTTTCCATGGGCGCCAATGCCAACCAGGTCGTGAAGGCCTTCGTGGAAGCTGAAGCGTACGATGGACCCTCCCTCATCATCGCATACTCCCACTGCATTGCGCACGGAATCAACATGGTGAACGGACTGGAGAACCAGAAGGAAGTCGTGACCAGTGGTCACTTCCCCATCTACCGCTACAACCCCGAGTTGGCCGCGAAGGGCGAGAACCCCTTGAAGCTCGACAGCAAGGCTCCCACGATGTCGTTTAGTGAGCAGGCCCTCAAGGAGAACCGTTTCCGGATTCTGCAGAAGATGAAGCCGGAGCAGTCCAAGGCCTTGATGGCACAAGCCGACAAGCAGGCGGTCGCCAAGTTCGACCTCCTCAGCAAGTTGGCCGCGCTCGAGCCTTGCGGCGAGTGATGCCCCCTCTTTAAGAGGGAAGAGACAACATGAAAAGGGGGGCCGCGCGACCATGTTTGGTTGTGCGGCTTCACCCGTTTGATGGAGCCGGTGCAAAGGGCTCCAGACAGGACAGGAGCTATGAGCGAAGAACTGCAAAGTCTACTGGATCGTATCGAGAAAGACGGCGTCGACAAGGCCAATGCCAAGAGCGACGAGATCGTCAAGAACGCCGAAGCCAAGGCGGACGAACTGGTCAAGAAGGCCGAAGCCGATGCCGCGGCCCTGCTGGCCAAGGCCGAAGAGGACAGCAAAGCCTTCGAAGTGCGTTCCTCCAAAGCGTTGGACCAGGCCGCACGTGATGTCATCCTCTCCGTCGAGCGCAACGTGGCGGCCATCTTTGCCCGTATCGCGTCCGAGGAGGTCTCGCAGGCCCTTGATGTCGAGACGCTCCGGGGGTGCGTGGCATCCCTGATCGAGAGCTACGTCAAGGCCGATGCCGAGGGCTCGCGCATCGCGATCACGCTCAATGACAAGCAGAAAGCCGACGTGGTTGCCTACCTCTCGCAGAAATTCCAGGCCCAGCTCACTGACGGTGTCACGATTGAGGGCAGCGAGGTGATCGGGGCGGGCTTCAAGGTTGCTGTGACGGACAAAGAGGTCGAGCACGACTTCACCGGCGAAGCCGTCGCCGATGCCCTGGGCGCGTTGCTGCGCACCGACCTGGCCTCCATCGTGAAAGGCGCCGTGGCTTCATGAGCTACTACTACTTCGCAGCCAGTCTGCCGATGCTGATACCGGAGCAGCCGCCCCCCTTCTCAGTGGAGTCGTTCCGGCACCAGTGCGCGTCGCATCTCGGGCCGCACGACCTGGCCGCGATGGATGAGCTTCTCGGCGGTGAACCCGCCCCCCAGCCACACGCATTCGCCCGGCGCTGGCAGGTCGCGGACAGCCACCTGCGCAATGCCGTTGCCCGTACCCGCTCGGAACGCATGCGCAAAGATTCCGGGGCCTACACGCGCGACGTTGAGGGGGTCGACACATCCATCGATCGCGACGTGGCCGACGCCTACAGCCGCCCCACCCCGCTGGAACGCGAGAAGGCCATCGATCGCATCCGCTGGCGACGCCTCGAGGAAATCGGAGGCCTTGATCCCTTTACCGCCGATGCCGTCCTGGCATACGGCGTGCAGCTTACCATCCTGGAACGATGGGCTCGAATGGACGAAGAGACCGGAGCGGCCACGGTGAACGCACTCGTGGAGCGCAACCCGGCGGACAAGGAAGATAAGTCATGAGTCAGACACAAGGAACCATCGTTGGCGTCAACGGCAACATGATCACCGTTGAGTTCAAAGACGCCGTTAGCATGAACGAGGTCGGCTATGCACGACTCGGCGAGTTGCGACTGATGAGCGAGATCGTTCGTATCCGCGGCACGCGCGCCGACCTGCAGGTGTTTGAAGACACCTCCAGCCTATCTGTCGGCGACCCGGTTGATTTCACCGGCGAGCTGCTCTCGGTTGAACTTGGCCCGGGGCTACTGACCCAGGTCTACGACGGCCTCCAGAACCCGCTGCCAAAGCTGGCCGAGGAGTGCGGCTTCTTCCTGCAGCGCGGCACCTATCTCAGCGCCCTGCCCCGCGATACGAAATGGGAGTTCACGCCCACGGCCGCGGCAGGCGATACAGTAACCGCCGGCGAGGAACTCGGGTCCGTCCCCGAGGGCATTTTCAAACACCGCATCATGGTGCCCTTCCGTATGCGGGGGACCTACACGGTCGACTCCGTCGTCGCAGCCGGCACGTACACCATCGAGGATACGATCGCCACACTGAAGGACGAGCAGGGCGAGACCATCGAGGTATCGATGCTCCAGCGCTGGCCGGTAAAGATGCCGATCCAAGCTTACCGGGAGCGCCTGCGCCCCACCGAGCCGCTCGTAACCAAGAGCCGCATCGTGGACACCTTCTTCCCCGTCGCCCGCGGCGGCACCTACTGCATTCCGGGGCCCTTCGGCGCGGGCAAAACCGTCCTCCAGCAGCTTACCAGCCGCCATGCCGACGTCGACGTGGTGGTCGTTGCCGCTTGCGGTGAGCGCGCCGGTGAGGTCGTCGAGACTCTGCGCGAGTTCCCCGAGCTGAGCGACCCGCGTACCGGCAAGTCGCTCATGGACCGGACCATTATTATCTGCAACACCAGCTCCATGCCGGTGGCCGCCCGTGAAGCATCGGTCTACACGGCCGTTACGCTGGCCGGCTACTACCGCCAGATGGGGTTGAACGTACTGCTCCTGGCCGACTCCACGTCCCGCTGGGCCCAGGCCCTGCGCGAAACGTCGGGGCGGCTCGAAGAGATTCCCGGCGAGGAGGCCTTCCCGGCCTACCTTGAGTCGGTCATTGCCTCGTTCTACGAGCGCGGCGGCGTGGTGACGCTCAAAGACGGGACGACCGGATCCGTCACGATCGGCGGCACGGTCAGCCCGGCCGGAGGCAACTTCGACGAACCGGTCACGCAGGGCACGCTCAAGGTGGTGGGCGCATTCCATGGCCTGTCCCGCGCACGTTCCGATGCGCGCCGCTACCCGGCCATTGATCCCCTCGACAGCTGGAGCAAGTACCCCAGCGTGGTCGATAACGACGCTGTCGAAATGGGCCGCAGTGTTCTCCGTCGCGGCAGCGAAGTGGGCCAGATGATGAAGGTGGTTGGCGAAGAAGGAACGTCCCTGGACGACTTCATCCTCTACCTCAAATCGGAATATCTCGATTCATCCTACCTGCAGCAGAACGCGTTTGATCCCGTAGACGGAGCGACGCCGGCCGAGCGTCAGAAACACGTCTTTGGCGTGCTGACCAGCTTCCTCCGGGCGAGCATGAGCTTCCCCGAGAAGACCGCGGCGCGCAGCTTCTTTCACCAGTTGACCCAGACGACGCGCGACTGGAACCGCGTGGATATGGGCGCAAAGGAATTCAAGGACATCCAGGAGCGCCTTGAGCAGATGGTTTCGGAGGTGACAGTCAATGCATAAAGTCTACCATCGCGTTCACAATATTGCCGGTAACGTCATTAACATCCGCGCCGAAGGGGTGCGCTACCGCGAGCTGGCCGAAGTCACCTCGCGCAACGGGACCTCGTTGGCCCAGGTGATTCGACTTCAGGACGACGAAGTGTCGCTGCAGGTCTTCGCGGGCGCCCGCGGCGTCGCGACTGATGCCCAGGTCCGCTTCCTCGGTCATGCCATGCAGGTCCCCTTCTCCGAGGCACTGCTCGGCCGGATCTTCACGGGTGCAGCCAATCCGCGTGATCGCGGACCGGAGCTCTCGGACAACCTTGTCGACATCGGTGGCCCCTCGGTCAACCCGGCCAAGCGCATCATTCCGCGCAACATGGTTCGAACCGGCATCCCAATGATCGACGTGTTCAACACGCTGGTGGAATCGCAGAAGCTCCCGATCTTCGCCCGCGCCGGTGAGCCCTACAACCCGCTCCTGGCGCGTATCGCACTGCAGGCGGAAGTGGACGTCATCGTCCTCGGCGGCATGGGCCTCAAGCACGACGACTATCTCTACTTCCGTGACACGCTGGAAGAGAGTGGCGCGCTGTCGCGTACGGTGATGTTCGTGCACACGGCGTCAGATCCCATTGTGGAATGCCTGCTGGTGCCGGACATCAGCCTGGCTGTCGCCGAGCAGTTCGCGCTCGAAGGCAAGCGCGTCCTGGTGCTGCTGACCGACATGACCGGCTTCGCCGATGCGATGAAGGAAATCGCCATCACCATGGAGCAGATCCCGTCCAACCGCGGCTATCCCGGCGATCTCTACAGTCAGCTCGCCTCACGCTACGAGAAGGCGGTCGACTTCGACGGCGCCGGATCCATCACAATCCTGGCCGCCACGACGATGCCCGGTGACGACGTGACACATCCCGTCCCCGACAACACCGGCTACATCACGGAGGGACAGTTCTACCTGCGTAATGGCCGCATTGAGCCGTTTGGCTCGCTCAGCCGGCTGAAACAGCAGGTCAACGGCGACACGCGCGATGACCACCGCACGATCATGGACACCATGATCCAGCTCTTCGCCGGCTATCGCGAAACGCTCGAGAAGCAGTCCATGGGCTTCCGCATGAGTGATTGGGACAGCAAGCTGCTCAAGTACGGCGAGCGCTTTGAGAAGGAGATGATGGACCTCTCCGTGAACATCCCGCTCGAGCAGGCCCTCGACCTCGGCTGGCACATCCTGGCGGATTGTTTCGAGCCGATGGAAACCGGTATTCAGAGCAAGCTGATCGACGCCTTCTGGCCTAAGTCGGCGGTCGGAGACAGCAGTTCCGCCTCCGCCAAGGCTACGGCGGACAAGCAGGAGTCAGAGGATACGACCGAGACTGAGGCTGATGCAGAGCCAACTGACGAGCAACCCCAGAGTGAGAAGAATGCTGAGAAGCCAGAAGAAGCGACAGCACCTAACGCCTAGCACCTAATACCCAATACCTTCTCCAAATGGCTAAGATCAAACATACTAAGAATGAGCTGAAAGCGCAGAACGAAGCGTTGCGCCGCTTCGAGCGTTTTCTGCCCATGCTTCAACTCAAGAAGCAGCAGCTCCAGGCCGAGATCCAGGGCATAGATTCCACGATCGAGGAGACGGCGGCAGCGGAAAAGAGCAAGCGCGCCGAGCTGGAGAGGTGGGTCGGGCTGTTCGCCGAACCGGCCGAGCTGGACCAGATCCTGGGCCCGGCCAAGGCCAAAACCGGTGAAGACAACATCGCCGGCGTAGCCATCCCCGTCCTCGAGTCCGTTCACATGGCGCGCGCGGACTACGACCTGTTTGAGACACCCTCCTGGGTGGATGACGCCCTCAACATGGTGCAGGAATTGACCGAGTTGCGGATTGCACGCGAGATACTCGAAGAGCAGCGACGCCGCATCGTCGAGGAGCTGCGTGTGACCAGCCAGCGCGTGAACCTGTTTGAGAAGGTGAAGATCCCGGAATGCAGAGAGAACATCCGGGTCATCAAGATTTTCCTTGGCGATGAGCAGACCGCGGCTGTCGCCCGCGGCAAGATCGCCAAGAAACGATCGGACAGCGCATGATTGTGCCCATGAAAAAGCTCTGGCTGATCTGCCGGAAGGCTGACCGGGACGCCACACTCGATACGCTGGCGGAGCTGGGTGTGGTGCATGTGACCCCGGTCGTGCCGCCCGAAGGCGAAGCCATGGATGCAGCTCGCGACGAAGCTGCTACAATCGAGCATGCCTTGGGCGTCCTGCCGCAGGAGATTCCCGACGAGGCCCCGGGTATCGACCATTCGCTCTCGGCCGACGTCGTTATGCACCGTATTGAATCTTACCTCGTGGATCGGCAGAAGACCGAAAGCCGCATGGCTGACCTGCGCACCGAGATTGACCGCGTGGAACACTTTGGCGACTTTGATCCGCAGCGCATAGCCGCCCTTGCAGAGGCCGGCATCACGGTCACACTCGTGCGTTTTGATGCACACAAGCGTCCCGAGTTCCCCGAGGGAGCACAACTGCACATCCTCTCCGAACACATGGGCGACACGCATGCGGTCCTGGTCTCCGCCGATCCGTTCGAGGTCGAAGGCGCGATCGCGCCCCCGAGGGAGGCACTTGCGACGTTACGCAAACACCTCTACAACTGCCACGCACGCATGGTGCACATCGCCGAACACCTTTCCTACATGGCCGCCTACCGTCCGCTCCTCGAAGAGCACCTGGCGGCCGCGAACGAACAACGCGAGATGCTTTCGGTCTCTGCCGGCATGGGAGATACGCGTGACCTGGTGTACCTGCAGGGCTACTGCCCGGCCGACGATGTGCCGGCGGTCAACGCCGAGTCCCACCGATCCGGCTGGGGCCTGGTACTGCGCGACCCCGACGCAGACGACCATGTGCCGACCCTGATCCGTAACCCGGCATGGGTTCGCCCCATCAAGGCCGTTTTTGGAATGATCGGCCTGCTCCCCGGCTATCGCGAGATCGACATCAGCGCTGCCTTCCTGCTCTTTTTCAGCGTGTTCTTTGCCATGCTGATCGGTGATGCGGGTTACGGCGCGCTCTTCCTGGTCGCCACGCTGGCCGCTCGTGCCAAGTTTCGCAGCGCCCCGGCCTATCCGTTCCACCTGCTCGTCATTCTGAGCGTCTGCACCATTGCGTGGGGCATTCTCACGGGAACCTATTTCGGCATCACCAACCTGCCCGCCCCGCTGGCCTCGCTCACGCTCGGTTGGCTTACCGGGGATGCGGCGGAAGCGAATATCATGCAGCTCTGCTTTTTCATCGGGGCGCTGCATCTTACGGTCGCACATACATGGAACGCCCTGCGCATACTGAACAGCACCAAGGCACTGGCCCAGTTCGGGTGGATTGCCCTGACCTGGACCATGTTCTTCACCGCGCGCACCATGATCTTGGGCGCCGAGTTCCCCCGCTTTGGATATGGACTCCTGATCGGCGGCATCACGCTCGTGGCGCTCTTCATGTCCAAGCCACGTGAGCTGAAAACAGAGTGGGCCAACCATGTCATGCTGCCGCTGGACGTGATCAGCAACTTCGTAGACGTCGTGTCATATGTGCGTCTTTTTGCCGTCGGGTCGGCGTCGCTTGCCGTCGCCGCCGCTTTCAACGAGATGGCACTGGCCAAGGGGATCCACTCGATCGGGGCCGGATTGGGCGCCGCTTTCATCCTGCTCTTTGGACACGTCCTCAACATTCTGCTGGGGGCCATGGGCATACTGGTCCACGGCGTGCGACTGAATACACTGGAATTTTCGGGGCATATCGGCATGCAATGGACCGGCATCACGTTCCGGCCTTTTGCCCGCAGCACCCCACAACCGACGGACAAGTAACCAGGACACTAACAGGAGAACATCACATGGATGCAGAACTCGTCACACTCATTGGAGGCTCACTGGGCAAGCTCGGCGCCGCCGCAGCCCTGTCATTGGCCGCTGCCGGATCCGCGCTTGGAACCGGTGCTGCAGGTTCCGCCGCGATTGGCGCATGGAAGAAGTGCTATGCCCAGAGCAAGGCGGCGCCTTTCCTGCTGGTTGCCTTCGTTGGCGCCCCGCTGTCGCAGACCATCTACGGCATGATCCTGATGGGCAACATCGTCAAGGCATCGAGCACGCCGGAGCTCTATCCCGCTCTCATCGGTACGGGCGTTCTCGGCGGCATGGCCATGGGTATGTCGGCCTGGATGCAGGGCAAAGCCGGGGCCGGGGCCTCGGACGCATTGGCCGAGACCGGCCAGGGCTTCGGTAACTACCTGATGGCGCTCGGCGTCATCGAGACCGTCGCGCTCTTCGTCATGGTCTTCGTCAACAAGGCCATCACGGGCTGACCCAGGGCTTGCCTCACAGGGGCAAAGCCGGTACAGTTCCGCTTTCCCCGCGAGAGAGAAGCGACAGGCTGGCTGAACCATGACTGAGTATGTACTGCTGATTATCGGCGCAGTGCTGGTCAACAACTTTGTGTTGACCCGTTTTCTGGGTATCTGCCCCTTTTTAGGCGTGTCTAAAAAACTGCCGACTGCGCTCGGCATGTGTGGCGCGGTCATCTTCGTGATGACGTCGGCCTCGGCCGTGACCTGGGCGCTGCAGCATCTCGTTCTCGTGCCGCTGGGACTGGGCTATCTCCAGACGATCGCCTTCATTCTCGTGATCGCCTCGTTCGTGCAGCTCGTGGACATCGCGATGAAGAAGTTCGCGCCGCCGCTGCACGCCGCGCTCGGCATCTTCCTGCCGCTGATCACCACCAACTGTGCCGTACTCGGTGTTTCGGTGCTCAATGTTCAGCTTCAGTACGGTTTTCTGAAAGCCGTCGTATTCGGATTCGCCGCGTCATTGGGCTTCTCCCTTGCGCTTCTCATCTTCACCGGTCTGCGGGAGAAGATCGACCGCGCCAATCCCCCCAAGGCGTTCCAGGGCGTTGCGATTGCGCTGGTCACGGCCGGGCTTCTGAGTTTGGCGTTCATGGGCTTTGCGGGACTTGTGAAATGACGATGGTAATCCAGACAGTATTGACCATCGGTGGCGCCGGCCTCGTGTGCGGTGGTGCGCTGGCATTGGCCGCACGTTTTCTTGCTGTGAAAGAGGATCCGCGTGTTGCGGAGGTCGACGGCATCCTGCCGGGAGCCAACTGCGGCGGCTGCGGCTACGCAGGCTGCGCGGCCTACGCCGAAGCGATCGTCCTCGAAGACGCCCCGATCAACCTGTGCGCACCCGGTGGCGCCGAGATTCTCAGCAAGCTGGCAGGTGCCACAGGCCAGACCGCCCAGATGGCGGAGCACAAGGTGGCGATCGTACTCTGTGGCGGTGATGTCGAGAATGCACCCCGCAAGTTCGACTACAACGGCGTGGCCGATTGCCAGGCCGCCCATACCACCGGCGGCGGCGACAAGGCCTGCCCCTACGGGTGCCTCGGGTACGCGAGCTGCTCCCGAGCCTGCCCGGTCGGCGCCATTGAGATCGTCGACGGGATCGCCAAGGTGCACCCCGATCTCTGCATCAGTTGCGGCGCCTGCGTGCGGACGTGCCCCCGCGCCCTCATCAAGATGGTCCCCTACGCCCGCAAGATTCACGTCATGTGCAGTTCCAGGGACAAGGGTCCTGCCGTCAAGAAGGCCTGCAAGGTGGGCTGTATCGGCTGCACCATCTGCGCCAAGCTGGCCGAGGACGAGGCGATCAAGATGCAGGGATTCCTAGCCGTCGTGGACTACGACAAGGAACTGGATAACGACGCTGTTATCGAGAAGTGCCCCGGCAAGTGTATTGTGAGGATATGATGGGAGCCATCAAAGCCAAATTCAGTGCCCCCGGCGGCGTGCATCCGGCCTACCACAAGGATCTGGCTGCGGAGCAACCCATTGCCGAGATGCCTTTGCCCGCCTCCCTGGTCATCTCAATGTCCCAGCACCTCGGCAAGCCGGCAACGCCTACAGTCAAGAAGGGCGACACCGTGTTGCGCGGCCAGGTTATCGGCGAAGCCGCCGGGTTCATCTCTGCCGCTGTTCACGCCCCGACCTCCGGCACTGTGAAGCTCGTCGCACCGGTGCCGACCGCGGCAGGTCCGCGCGCCACGGCCGTCACGATCGAGCCGGATGGTGAGGACAAGTGGATTGACGGCATGGCCCCCTGCCCCGACTGGCGTCAGCTCGAGAAGAAGGACATCGTTGAGAAGATCGCCGCGGCCGGAATCACGGGTATGGGCGGGGCCGGGTTCCCGACCCACGTCAAGGTCAGCCCGCCGCCCGAGACAGCGATCGATACACTGATCCTCAACGGCGCCGAGTGTGAGCCCTACCTGACGGCTGACTATCGCCTCATGGTGGAACGTGCCGCCGACATCTGGGAAGGTGCCCTCATCATTGCCAAGGCACTTGAAGCCACGAACATCTACGTCGCCATAGAGGACAACAAGCCGCTGGCCATCGCCGCCATGGCGGAAGCCATGCCGGAGCAGGCCGGAGCGGCCCACGTGGTAGCGCTCAAGACGGAATACCCACAGGGCGCTGAGAAGCAGCAGATTTTCGCCGTGACCGGACGCGAAGTACCGGCCGGCGGCCTGCCCCTCAACGTGGGCATCGTCGTGGAGAACGTGGGTACCACGCTGGCCGTGTGGGACGCCGTTGTGAATGGACGTCCACTGACCGAGCGCGTTACAACCGTAACCGGCGGCCCTGTCGCCAAGCCGGGCAACGTGCTGGCCCGCCTCGGCACATCTTCGGCCGACATGGTGGAGTTCTGTGGCGGGACGAGCAGCCCCGTGGCCAAGATTATCTCGGGCGGACCGATGATGGGCTTTGCGCAGGCCGACATGAGCGGTCCCACAACCAAGACCACGTCCGGGCTTCTCCTGCTCGGGCCTGAGTCGGTGCATGCCTACGAGTCGATGCCCTGCATCAGTTGTGGACGCTGCGTGGGGGTCTGCCCCATGAACCTGATGCCGAACGAGCTGAGCCAGTTCCTGGAGGCCGAGGACTACGAGACGGCCGAAGCGTACAATGTCATGGACTGTATCGAGTGTGGATGTTGCGCCTTTGAGTGCCCCGCCCACCGTCCCCTGGTCCAACACATGCGCCGCGGCAAGGCCCAGGTCATGCTGAATCGACGGAAACAATAACCGGAAGCCGGAGGTCGGAAGTCGGAGGTCGAAAGAGAGATTCGAGGCGTCTGAGAGACTTTATGAGTGAGCTATCTATAGTCAGTTCTTCACCGCACGCGCACTCGGGATCTTCCGTGCGCCGGATCATGCTGGACGTGATCATTGCACTGGTTCCTGCCGTCCTGGTGTCGCTGTACTTTTTCGGCTGGGATGCCTTCCGGCTGACCACCGCGTGCGTCGTTACCTGCGTGGCCGCGGAGGCCGCATCACGCAAGTGGATGGGGCGCAACATCGGGATCGATGACCTGAGCGCCATCATCACCGGCATCCTGCTGGCGTTCAACCTGCCGCCAACACTGCCCACCTGGATGGCCGTTGTGGGATCTGTCTTTGCCATCGTGATCTGCAAGCAGCTCTTTGGTGGTATCGGCTACAATCCCTTCAACCCTGCGTTGGCGGGTCGCGTGATGCTTCTGATTTCGTTCCCGGTCTTCATGACCCGCTGGTCGGAGTGGACCATCCCCTCCCCGATTGGCATGGATGCGGTCACCACGGCAACGCCGTTGGGACTCGTCAAGACCACGATCGGCAGTGCCGGCGCCCTGCCCTTCGACTTCACCGGCAGCGCCATGCTGCAGCTTTTCGTCGGCAACCAGAACGGTTGTATCGGCGAGGTATCCGCGGCGGCACTCCTTCTGGGCGGCATTTACCTGCTGATCCGCCGCTGCATTACATGGCACATTCCTGTGGCCTACATCGCCACCGTGGCCGTCTTTTCGGGAATCCTATGGATTCATCATCCGCAACAGAATCTTGCCCCGCACTTCCACGTGCTCAGCGGCGGACTGATGCTGGGTGCGATCTTCATGGCCACGGACATGGTCACGTCGCCCGTCACGAAACGCGGCATGCTGGTCTTCGGCATCGGCTGCGGCATCCTCACCATGCTTATCCGCAAGTGGGGCGGCTATCCTGAGGGCGTCAGTTTCGCCATTCTGCTCATGAACGCTGTGACACCCCTTATCAACCGCGCCACGCGTCCGCGCGTGTTCGGCGCCCCCAAGGGAGGGCGGAAACAGTCATGATGGAATCCCTGAGACTCGTAGTCGTTCTGACGATCATCTGCAGCGTGGCAGGGGCTCTCCTCGCCGTGGTGCATGACGTCACCGCGGATCCCATCGCTTCCGCCGGCACGAAAGAGAAGGGCGATGCGATCATGCAGGTGTTGCCGCCCTGTGACAACAACCCAGGCGAAGACCTAGTGAAAGTGGATGCGGATGGCACGGCATGGACCTTCTACGTGGCCCGTAAGGAGGGTCGCTTCGCAGGCGCCGCGTTTGAGTCCGTTTCTGCGCAGGGCTACGGCGGCGATATTGCCATCATGGTCGGCGTGAACGCCGAGGGAACGGTACAGGGCGTCCAGGTGCTGGCTCACAAGGAGACGCCGGGTCTTGGTGCATGGATTTCCGGGGACAAGTTCCGTGGACAGTTCGCGGGGCGCTCCATTGCCGACACCAAGTGGGCCGTGACCAAGGACGGTGGCAACATCGACCAGATCACGGCCGCCACGATTTCCTCCCGGGCCGTCACCGAGGCCGTCAAAGCGGGCCTCGATATTTTCACCGCAAACACATCAGCCATCACGGGGAACTAGGCTATGGCATTCTACAAGGAGCTCGCTAAAGGTCTCTGGAAGGAGAATCCTATCTTCCGCCTCGTTCTGGGCATGTGTCCCGCACTCGCCGTGACCACTTCGGTGGAGAACAGCCTTGGGATGGGCATGGCGGCCACGTTCGTTCTGATCTGCTCGAACATCGTCATCTCGATCTTCCGGAACCTGATCCCCGCCAAGGTCCGCATCCCCTGCTTCATTGTCGTCATCGCCACGTTCGTGACGATTGTGGACCTCTTGATGAACGGCTTTGCCCACGAGCTGCACAACAGCCTCGGCCTGTTCATCCCGCTCATCGTCGTGAACTGCATCATCCTCGGTCGGGCTGAAGCCTTTGCTTCACGGCATCCGCTGTGGCTTTCCATCGCCGACGGTATCGGCATGGGGATCGGGTTCACGCTGGGTCTGACCGTCCTCGGGGCCACGCGTGAGATCCTGGGCGCAGGTTCTATAACGGTGTGGGGCGATCTGAAGTGGACCGTGGCCGGGTATGAGCCGATGATCCTGATGATCCTGGCTCCCGGCGGATTCATCGCCCTGGGCTGCCTGCTCGGCGGAATGAACCACCTCCAGGCCATTGCCGCCAAGCGCAAGGGTACGATCTTCACCCCCCCCGCCCACCTGGACTGCCGCTCCTGCGTCATGTGCAAGTTCGGCAAGTAGTCGCCGTGCGGCGGGTCTGTCGCTCACCTGTACGGGTCGGTGATCCTCTTCTTCTCCTGAGGGAGATCTTCCGTTCCCACGGGCAAGCCCGCGGGGGACGTCCTGCGCTTCACCTAGCGCTTCCTCCTTCTCTTCCCCCCCACGGGCTTGCCCGTGGGAGGTCAAGATCCCTGTACGCCTAAGCGATCAAAGAGGTCGCGGATTGTATCCATTCCGTATTCGCTGAACGTTCCCACGTAGTACTCATCCTTCCAAACCCGGTTGCGCCCCATCACGAACGCCAGGTTGTTGAGGAACGCCAGCGCAATCTCCTCGGGGCTCAGCGCAATATTCCCCTTAAGCGCCACGTGGACGTGATCCGGCATCACCGACACAGCCTTGACACCACACTCTTTCTTGCGTCCAATCGCCAGGCACGTGTCGCGAATCGTGCCCATCAGTTCGTAGTCAACCAACCGCCGTCGCCCGGCCATCACAACCACCAAGTGCAGGCCATACCAATAGCGCCCCCTCGCTGTCTCAACCGGCTCGGTCAGTGCGACTGATTCATCCTCCATCGTGAACGCCTTCATCTTGGCAACGTAGCGCGGATCGACGAACCCCTCCTTCCTTACCTGCTTCCTGACATACCCCTCGACTGTGCGATCGACGTTCTCGCCAAGCGAGCGAAAGGAGACCTTTCGGCTGAAACTCACCGGGGTACCCGCCTGCCTCAGTGCGTGCTGCAAGCGCCCTTTGGCACGTGTTGTACAAACCACGGGGCTAACATCAGGCTGGGCATCGAAAAGAGCCTGGACACGGTCGTTGTGCACACGGAACTCAGCCAATGCGAGCCCATCCCGTTCCCATGCATCAGTACAGGCATTGATCGCATCGGGGGTGGTCTGTGGGAAAGGTGTCTGATCGGAGAGCCAGCCGGTCCAGTCATAGCGGAGATGGTGAACCTTGCGGACGCTCTTCGGGGTATAGATGGGACGCGGCTTCGCCAATTCCCGGATCTTCTGCTCCATCGACGCAAGGTCGATGGGGGCATCCTCCCCACCACGACGCATCCCAATCTCCCCATCCACCGTCACTATCTATCCCACCCACTCATCTCCCGCCCCACGGGCGAGCCCTCTGCTTCAGCCCCCACGGGCTTGCCCGTGGGAGGTGAAGATCTCCTCCCCACGATCATGCTCCGAACTCAGGACGATGCGTCTTCACGCAGGTAGGTTAGGACGTCTTTGAAGCGCTCTTCGTTCTCTGCGTCCGCTTCGGCCAGCGTTTCATGGGCCTCCAGCATGGTCTCGCGCACCTCGCCACGCTCTCCGACTTCTTCAAGAACAGTGCCGGCCCCCGTCGGCCTGCCGCAGCGATCGTGAAACAGGAAAATTCGCTTCAACCCGAGCCCAAGGATCTGGCCGCTGACCTGGTCATCAGCACCACAGATCTCAACCCGTACACCTCTCCCCTTGCCTTTCAGCGACACCATGGCTAGCACGCCTATAAAGGTACTATCCATCGAGGTGCAGTGCTGTGCATTCAGAATGTACCGCTTCACGCCCTGCTCCATCATCCGCACACAGAACTTGCGCAGCGGATGGGCCTCCACAAAGGTCATGCGGCCCCGGGCCCGGATCACGGCCTCCTGGTTCGTCACGCGTACGTCTACCGACGAGTTTCCCATTACCACCTCGATCAGAGTGATCCCAATTCTACGCTAAGGAGGCACAGGTCGTCGTCAAAGTCTGTGCCGCCCCGGTAGGTCTCCAAGTCCTTCACGATACCGTCAATCATCTCCTGCAGCTCTTCCGTGCAGCGCCGCGCGACGATCTCGACGAACTGGTCTTTGCCCAGAAACGCGTCACTATCAGGAGGCGACACCTCGAACAGACCGTCCGTGTACAACAAGAACCGGTCCTCTTCGCGCATGCTGTGGTATCCCACCTCATAGTAAGGGTTGGGATCGGTACCCAGGGCCGGCCCCACTTGATCAACGTCAGGCCCGAGTGAGGTGACGTCTCCGCCCGAACGATTGATCGTCAATGGCGGCGGGTGTCCGGCATTGGCACAAGCCACGCGTCCCAGACGCAGATCGAACACCAGACACGCCGCAGAAACCAACGTGAACTGCTCCGGCTGTGAGAGCACCGTCATGAGCCCCCGGTTCAATCGACAGAGCATCTGGGCGGGATCGTCGAGATCCTGGCGATGTTCCTCGAGCATGCCGCGAAAGATCGCCGTCACCAGGGCCGAGCGCACGCCGTGTCCCATAACGTCGCAAACCACTGCGGCGGCGGAATGATCGGAAAGCGGAATGACCTGGAAGAAGTCGCCACCCAGCGCGAGAGACGGCCGGTAGAAGTGGGCAAAATTCAGCGTGTTCTGCCCGCCGACCGTACTGCTGCGGAACGCGATCTGCTTGCGCGGCAACAAAGCCGCCTGGATGTCGCGCGCCATGTTCAGGTCTTCCGTCATGGAGAGATTCTTATCTTCCAGCCGGTCGGCTGTCTCGGCCAGGTTGGCCTCGGCCCGCGTGCGTTCCTCGATTTCCCTGTTCAGCTCGTCACGCGATGCCGTGATCTCCTTGATGCGGCGGACCATGTTGTTGAAGGACTCCGCCAATCGACCCGCTTCGTCGGTTCCAAAGACGGGAACACGATGGGCAAAATCGCCCTTGGCGATGGCCCGCGTCGCCCGATCCAGTGCACGAATGGGACGTACCAGGACGCGGGCAAAGCCAACCGCACAGACCAGGCCGAGCAGAATAATGGCCACCCCTCCCACGCCTCCCCATAGAGCCAGCCGGAATATCGGAGCGAGGGCTTCCGCCCGGTCTATCTTGGCGACAAGGAAGTAGTTTCCGGCAGGTACCGGCATATAGGCCGCCAACGTTCTGACACCCCGGTAGTCGCGGTAATCGTCCATGAACCCACGCTGTCCCACCGCGGCCCGCCGGAGCGCCACACCAATACCAAGGCCATCAGGCAGGGCCCTCTTGGATGCTGCCCCGCTATCGTGTCGACATGGCCCCAGCGTAACGATCCGCCCCCCTTCCTGTACGCCAAGAACCAGCTCTCCCGTTCGCCCAAGCCCCGTGTAGTCGGCCAGGATATCCAGAATGCGATCCACCGTGAAAGAGGTCCTGATCAAACCGATGACTTCGTCATCCCCGGAACGAGGATTCGTGAGCGGACCATACACATCGCAGTGCAGCACCCCGTTGAGCAGAAACCAGTCCCCATGAATGAAATCGACCATCCCGGCTCGGCAGAGAGACTGCGACGGGGGGGTGTCGGCCCCCATATGCTCGCCGGCCGTGGCGATGGAGGTGCAGGACCTATCCATCACCTCGGCAAGGTGAACGGCATCAACCGACGCGATGGCGTGACTCAGGATGCGTACCATCTGGGCCCGGTTGAGCTCCGGCTCTTCCCCCTTGGCAATGTTCAGGAGGCATTCACGCAGCCGTGTACGGGAGGCAATCAGCGCCGTCCGCTCGTAGTCCTGTTCGACAATGCCGGCAATCTCGGCGGCGCGGGAGCAGGCCAGCCCGTTCAGGCTTGAACGGATCTGTTCCTGGAGTGACCGCCGTCCGGCGGTAAAGATGATCACGCCAATCAGCACCGTCGCAAGCGACAGCAGCCCACCGGTCAGCAGCGCCAATCGCACGGCCAGCGAGGCGCGGATCCGGTCTAAAAGCCACTGCCTCATCACTTCATCCTCCGAGACTCACTATACGCTGAACTCAAGGAGGGTCAAGCCGCTGCGAGGGCTTCCGGCTATCTTCTCACGCGTCCCGATGCCTGTCCCGCAACAAGCGCTTCGATCTCGCCCAGCGTCACGTAATTGAAGTCACCCTTGATCGAGTGCTTCAGGCAACTTGCGGCCACGGCAAAGCGAATGGCCATGTCAGGTGACGCGTAGGTCTCACTGTTCAGGGCATGGATCAGGCCGGCCCCGAACGAATCGCCGCCGCCAACGCGGTCAACGATGTCGCGAATCTCGTAGGGGCCGTACTCCCCGGCGTCATCGAGCGGAGCCAGGAAGGCCCGGTCCGCCTCGCGATCGAAGAGCATGGCGCCCCAGTTGTTGTGCGAAGCCGAGATGCTCTCGCGCAGCGTAATGGCCACACGGCTCACGTTCGGGAAACGCGCAATAACCGTGCGCGCCACCTGCTCGTAGGCCGCGGCATTGATCTTGCCGGCTTCCACCTCGGTTCCCTCGGCGTGGATCCCCAGCACATCGGCTGCATCCTCCTCGTTGCCAATCACCACGTCGACGTAGGGCAGCACCTCCGCCATGCACTGCTGCGCGAGATCCTTGGCAACCGTGCCCGGCCGCCACCGCCACAGCTTCTTGCGGAAGTTGAGGTCGCACGAAACCGTTGCGCCCTTCGCCTTGGCGCTACGCGCCAGCTCAAGCGTTGACTTGAACGCGTTCTCGCTGATCGACGGCGTGATGCCCGTGATATGCACCCATGTCACGTCCGCGAGAGCCGAGCCAAAGTCGTACTCCTCGGGCGCGGCCAGCGAGATGGCCGTGTGGCTGCGGTCGTAGATGACATTCGAACTGCGCTGGCTGGCGCCGGTCTCGAGGAAGTAGATGCCAAAGCGGCCTTCTTCGCGCATCAGTACACGCGAGACATCGACCCCGACTCGCCTCAGATCGGCCAGCAGACTCTGCGTAATGGCATGGTCGGGAATGGCCGTCGTGTAGGCCACCTCGTTCCCGAGTAGAGCCAGGGAAGCCGCCACATTGGCCTCCCCGCCGCCAAACGTCAACTCGACTCGCCCTGGGACCACCTGTCGGAACCGCAGGAAGCCTTCCGGCGCCACACGCAACATCACTTCACCAAACGTCAGAATCATCTGCCCGTCTCCCTATTTGCAGCCTTCGCACCCATCCCAACAGTAGGTGCACAGCTTCTTCTTGGGCAATCCAATGGCCTCCACCAGGTCGTCCAGCTTCTGGAACTGGAGCGACGAGAGCCGCAGGCGGACGCGAATCCGCTCGATCATCTCCGCATACTCCGGCGTCGTGCAGTCCGCATAGACCTCGG
The DNA here is from genome assembly GCA_016783675.1 of Kiritimatiellia bacterium. Classification (GTDB taxonomy): domain Bacteria; phylum Verrucomicrobiota; class Kiritimatiellia; order UBA8416; family JABMPJ01; genus JABMPJ01. Next base: position 10,623 of record JADHWE010000027.1, on the reverse strand, counting down.
GCTTGTCCGTGTTCTCGTCGCCCTCTATCTCGCGAATTGCCTTCCGCGTTGCCAGGTCCAGGATAGTGCGCGAGCGCGAGAAGTTGAGAAACTTGCAGCCGTACACCAGCGGCGGACAGGCCGGGCGCATGTGCACCTCCTTGGCGCCGTAGTCGAAGACGCGCTGCACGATGTCCTGCAACTGCGTCCCACGCACGATCGAGTCCTCACAGAAGAGAAGCCGCTGTCCCTTGATCAACTCCGGAATCGGGATCAGTTTCATGCGCGCCACCAGGTCGCGAATCTCCTGTACCTGGGGCATGAAGCTGCGCGGCCATGTGGGCGTGTACTTCACAAACGGACGGCGGTACGGCACGCCCGCCTCGATGGCATAGCCGATGGCGTGGGCTGTGCCGGAGTCGGGGATGCCCGCTACCATATCGACCTCGTAGCTGTCGTTCCGCGCCAGTGCGGCACCGCAACGGTTGCGGGAGTCCTCTACGTTGATGCCCTCGTAGTGTGAAGACGGGTAGCCGTAGTAGACCCACAGGAATGAGCAAATCTGCATCTCATTGCCCGGCGCCTTCACCTGTTCGACCCCGTCTGCTGTCAACCGCACGATCTCACCGGGCCCCAGGTAGCGCTCCACCTCGTAGTCGAGATTCGGAAAGGCACAGGTCTCGAACGTTGCCGCATGGGCGCCCTGCTTCTTGCCGATCGTGACAGGGGTACGCCCCAACCGGTCGCGTGCCGCATAGATCCCGTCTTCCGTCAGCAGCAGGATCGAGCAGGACCCCTCGATTACCGTCTGTGCCCGCTCAAGCCCAGCCGCGAAAGAGTCCTCCTCGTTGATCAGTGTCGCGACGAGCTCGGTGGGATTGACGTAGTTGGCGGCAATCTCCGCAAAGTGTGTGTGCTTCTTCTTGAAAGCCTTCGCCGCCAGGTCGGTAGCATTCTGAATCACACCCACGGTCGCGATGGCGTAGCGCCCCAGGTGCGAGCCGATCAGAATGGGTTGATCCTCGTAGTCGCTGATGACGCCGATGCCCGTCGGACCGTGCATGTTCCTGATGTTGTCATCGAACTTGGAGCGGAACTGTGCGTTCGTGATGTCGTGAATATGGCGCGCGAAGCCATCCTTGCTAAGCACGGCCATACCCCCGCGCTGCGTGCCCAGGTGCGATTGATAGTCCGTCCCGAAGAACAGGTCCTGAATACAGTCATCTTTTGCTGCGACACCGAAGAATCCACCCATCGAAATACCCCCTAGAGTTGACAGAAAGCCACGAACCAGCCCCTTGGGAGACCATGACAGAAGAACTACGCACGGTCAAGAAATTGGAGATTCCGCGATTGACCCGGGGCCCAGGAAAGGATAAACGACCGTAACGCTTACGTTTTGTGACGCGTGTCGCGGCCGCTAAATGGGCGCGGCTACAACAAAGGGGGACTCCATGTTCAGAACAGGCACCATCATGTGGACGGCTCTTTTCGTCCTCGCAACACTCACGGCCGGTCCGGCCATCGCTGAAGGAGAGGCAGAGAGCGAATCGCTGCTCGACGCCCTGGCTAGCGGTACGCCAAGCATTGATGCACGACTGCGCTATGAGCACGCCGAGGCCGATGACCAAGACGAGTCGGATGCACTGACAATACGGACCCGGCTTGGTTACACGACAGCGCCGTATCACGGTGTGAGCGCAACCGTGGAATTCGAGGACGTCTCTTCCCTGACCGACGACGACTACAACCAGGCCGGCCTCAATCCCGAAGGCGCCGGCAAGACCGTCATAGCGGACGTCGAAGGCACCGAGCTGAACCAGGCCTACCTCGATCTCACATGTCCGGTCACAGGCGTGAAGGCACGGGCCGGTCGCCAGCGGATCATCCTCGGCAACGCCCGATTCATCGGCAACGTCGGATGGCGCCAGAACGAGCAGACCTACGACGCCGTGCGAATCGATACGCCTGAGATGCTGGACAGCCTGAAGCTGACGTATGCCTACCTGGACTCCGTGCGCCGCATTTTCGGCCAGGACAACGGATCGGAGCCCGAAGGCGCCGCCGGCAACGCGGCCACGTACGACTCCGACTCCCACCTGGTCAACATGGCGATCACGCCGTGTGACCATCTCACGGCCACGGCTTATGCCTACCTGCTGGATTTCGGCCCGGGCGCAGTCGGGGAAGCCAACTCAAGCGACACCTACGGCATCAACTGCGCAATGGGGCACACGTTCGACAATGGCGTCAAGAGCGGCCTCCAGCTTGAGTATGCGCGCCAAGCCGATAACGACGGCACCACCGCCGGCGTAGACTACGATGCCGACTACATCATGGCGGACCTATCGACGGGGCTTAAGGGTATCGGACTGGGCGTCGGCTACGAGCAGCTCGGCAGTGACAACGGCAGCCAGTTCCGCACGCCGCTGGCCACGGGCCACAAGTACAATGGCTGGGCGGATGTCTTCCTGACCGCGCCCGCTGAGGGGCTCCAGGACACGTACGCCTACATCAACCTGAAGTGCCCGAAGGATTTCATGCCAACGATCAAGATCGTCTATCACGACTTCGAGTCGGATGAAGGCGGCATCTCGTACGGCGATGAGATTGACGTGGTAGCCACAAAGAAGTGCAACGACCGTCTGACGCTGATCGCCAAGTATGCTAACTACCAGGCTGACGACGGCGCCGACAACCCGCGCGCGAGTGACGTGGAGCGTATCTCGGTGCAGGCCGGGCTGACGTTCTAGAGATTGGGCCAAGAAGAAGCCCCCGTGCAGCCAGTCTGCCGGGGGCTTTTCGCATCGTCCAGGCTAGAAGAACCAGCGCGTGTTCAGGCGGAGAACCCAGTCAATGGGGTCGTCGTAACCGTTGTAGATGTCTTCGGTGGCATACAACACGCCGACGTCTGCGCCGAATGCGGCGTAGTCGATGAAAAAGTACTTCGCGCCGCCCCAGGCCTCGAGCTCAATGTAGCTGTCGTGCTTGATGCCGATATCCGACCATCCCAGCCCCAGACCAATCCCGATATGGGGGACCAGGGGGCCACCCAGGTCGAAGTTATACTCGGAGAAGAGGCCAAGTGAGGTGTTGCGATCGCCGCTGCCCCGAAGTGCCACCCCGCCGTATACGCCGGCCTCGATACCATCGACCACAAAACTGCCATAACGGCCGTTGAGGGAGAGACCGAGATGCTCGCCGTTGTCATCCATCATTCCGCTGACGCCGATCTCGCGGACGCCTTGCACCATGAGCGGCTGCGCTGCAGCCGCCATTGATGCCACTACCATCATCCCTGCTGCCAACGCTACAACCCGTTTCATGTCTGACCTTCCTGCTTGCTCCTCCCAGCATACTTTCCACCTATCGGCAATCAAACAAAAAAGGTGAATCTTTCAGGCTTGCACAAAGCAGGCGGATATGGCTTAATTCCGCGCTTGTGCGGAGCGTCGAGCCTGTTGTCGGCGCCCCGCCTTTCTTGTAACAACCGAAAGCACCATGGGGAGCCCAATAATGAGTGACGTGAAGGCACTGCTGCAAAGCAAGATGAGTGACGAGAGTTTTCAGAAACTCGCCGCTATCAACAACAACGACGTGGACGCGTTCATCGCACACGCGATCGAACTGTGTGAGCCGGAGTCGGTATGGGTCGGCGACGATTCGGACGAGGATGTAGCCTACATCCGCCAGCTCGCGATCGACCAGAAGGAAGAGATATCGCTGAACACCGAGGGCCATACGGTCCATTGGGACGGCTATTTCGACCAGGCCCGCAAGAAGGATGTGACCAAGTATCTCGTCCCCGAGGGCGTGGATCTCGACAAAAAGCTCAACCAGATGTCGCGTGACGAGGGCATCACAGAAATGGAGAATCTCCAGCGTGGCGCCTACAAGGGTCGCAAGATGCTGGTGCGTTTCTTCTGCCTCGGCTCGACGAACTCCATCTTCGCGATTCCGTGCCTTCAGATCACAGACTCCGCCTACGTCTGCCACAGCGAAGACCTGCTCTACCGCCGCGGCTACGAGGAATTCAAGCGCCAGAGCGCCGGGCACGAGAACTTCGAGTTCTTCAAGTACCGTCACGCCACGGGCGAAGTCGACGACCGTAACACGTCGAAGAACTACGAGCTGAACCGCGTGTACATGGATTACACGCAGAACACCACGCTCAGCGTCAACACGCAGTACGCCGGTAACACCGTCGGACTGAAGAAGCTCTCCCTGCGCCTGGCCATTCGCAAGGCCGACCGTGAGGGGTGGCTGGCCGAGCACATGTTCATCATGGGGAGCAACGGCCCCAACGGTCGCAAGACCTATCTCGCCGGCGCCTTCCCGAGCGCCTGCGGCAAAACGGCCACGGCCATGATCCCCGGTGAGAACATCGTGGGTGACGACTTGGCATACTTCCGCGTCATCGATGGCGAGTTCCGCGCTGCCAATGTCGAGAACGGCATCTTCGGCATCATCACCGACGTCAACAAGGACGACGACCCGGTCATCTGGGACGTGCTCAACAAGCCCGGCGAGGTGGTGTTTGGCAACGTGCTGGTCAAGGACGGCAAGCCCTACTGGCTCGGCATGACCGGGGACGTCCCCAGCGAAGGCGAGAACTACTGCGGCCAGTGGACCGAAGGTATGGAAGGCCCGGATGGCCGCGTCTCCACCTGCAGCCACAAGAACGCCCGCTACACCGTCCAGATGAGCGACCTCGAGAATGCGGACCCGGATTGGGATAACCCTGAAGGGCTTCCGATCGGCGGCATCATCTATGGCGGCCGCGACAGCGACACGAACGTGCCGGTGCGCGAAGCCTATAGCTGGGAGCACGGCATCTGCACGATGGGCGCCACGCTCGAATCCGAGACCACCTCGGCCACGATTGGCCAGGAAGGTGTACGGACCTGGAACGTGATGTCCAACATGGACTTCCTCTCCATGAGCGTCGGCCGCTACATTGAGAACAACCTCAACTTCGCGAAGGATATCAAGCGTCCCAACGTTTTCGGGACCAACTACTTCATCAAGAAGGACGGACAGTTCCTCAACGGTAAACTGGACAAGGCCGTCTGGATCAGGTGGATGGAACTCCGCATTCATGGCGAAGCCGAGGCCCTTGATGCCGGCTGCGGCATGATTCCGAAGTACGAAGACCTCAAGCGTCTCTTCAAGGACGTGCGTGGCGAGGACTACACGGAGCAGGATTACATCGACCAGTTCACGGTCCGTATCCCTGAACTGCTCGCGAAGCATGATCGCATGGCGGAAATCTATGCCACCATTGACGACACGCCGCAAGCGTGGAAGGATGAGATGGCGGGTGAACGCCAGCGCCTCGATGCCTTGAAGGCCGCGAAGGGCGACTACATCAGCCCGTTCGACCTCTAACCGGGCACCGGCGGGTGTGTAGGACCGCATCGTGTGCGGTCAGCGCCACACGGGTGGCGCCCTACACCCGATGCTAGACGGATGAACACGACCCAACCGAGGGCGGCTCTACACAGGGCCGCCCTCGTTCTTTCCTGTATAGCCAGTGACGCCGACCGCATCTCTCCCTGCGTGGGAACCAACAGCGACTTACGACACGCGCGAGAAAGTATTGCTTCACTTCCTTCCTTTTCCTACAAAACCCCTGTGTACAGGCAGAGAAGCATCACGACCATCGTCCTACCCGCGATCATCTTTCTCGCGGCGGCGAAAGGCTGTCGCAAGGAAAGCCCCGCACCCGCTACCGTGACGCAGGAGCCAGCCAGGCGCTCTCCCCGGGACCGGATCGCATCAGCGCCCGCGGCCGCGACGTCCCGACCCGGTCCCGAGGCGCCCTGTTCCTCCTCCCTTCTCGCCTACCCCTCTCAGAATCCGTTCCACGAGACCCTGATTGCCTGCCTGGCTGATGGCGATATCACCCGAGCCCAGTCACTCTACCTCTCCGCTTTGCGCGGCGACATTGAGGCCCCTGTTGACCCATTCGACCCCATCATGGGCACTCTCCTTCGCTCGGCTGATTACACCGCTGCCCGCGCGTGGGCCGACACACTCCTTCGAGAACCCCTATCGCCATCACAGGCGGCGACTGTCTACGGTCATCTCTTCACCGCCTTGGTCGGCATGAAACGCCTGGACCTGGTTGCATCCTACGTTCCCCTGCTGGTGGAGCACGTCCTCCCTGCGGACATCTGCCGCATCATGCGCCCGGTCTGCCTTGCCGCGATCGATGCGAACGGAGCCGATTCATTCGAGGCCATCATTGCCGCCCTTGCCGGCTTCCGCTACCGGGCGCCGGCCCTGCAGCCCTTCGTGGTCGGGCAGCAGATGCGCATGCTGGTCAGCCAGGACCGGACCGACGAGGCTGCGGCCATGGTCCAGCGTGAGGCGGCTCTGTTCCCGCCGGCCGAACAGAAAGCAATCCTCCTGCTCATTGCCAAGCGCCTCGCGGCCACCGGCCGTTCTGTCGATGACATCAACCGGTTCGCCCACTCCGCACTCGGTGTCACCGGTCTGTCCGAGTCAGCTCGCGATGCCGTGGCGGCCTGGTGGCTGGCCGATGCAGGACGCCTCAGCGACTACAACGAATTCCTCCATCGCTTCACCAGCGTCGTCTCGGCGCACATCACCCCGTCGGTCCCGCTCGGCGCCTTGCGCAGCTCCTATTACGAGATACGCCAGAGCGGCACCCCTGTTCAGCAATCCATATGCAGCAGCCTCGTCAACGCAGTCCACACCTGTGAAGGCCTGCGCGAGAACGACCGCCAAACGTTCGCCCTCCTCTGTCTTGATGATTGCTTCCTTGACGGCAACTACAAGCAAGCGCAGGCGCTGCTCGAGCGCGGGGTGCCCGGACAGAGCGAGGAGTGGCATGCCATGATCTACAACAAGCTGGAGGCCCACGCTGCCGTGCAGGAGGAGCGCTACGCTGACGCCATTGCCGGCTTCAGGCAGCATATGAGGATAGTTCAAAACCAGGGAGGCGCCCTCTCGGATCCCGCAAGCGGCGACTCGGCACACCTTGGCGTTGTGCTTGGCCTCAACGAGGGAAGGATTGGAGATATCTACACCGAAATGGGGCAACCCGAGCAGGCACTAGCCGCTTACACCCGTGCCCGCAAACACTGCGAACACGCCATCAGCGACAGCCCCGACGGATCGGCGCCGCACCAGCAGGCCACGGAGGTACTCGAGAGCCTTCCGGAAGCGCATGACTCGCTGCTACTTCGCTAGCCGGAACAACCCGCTACGCCATTCGCCATCGCCCTCGTCGGCGAGAAGCGTGAAGCCTCGCTCCAGGTAGGGCGTCGAGATGCCTGAAAAATCACGCTCCGTGGTTCCTGCAAGCATCAGGTATCCGCCGGGCGCTACCGCGCCTGTAATCATATCGATTTCGTCCCGCAACACGTGCGCCAAGATGTTAGCGGCCACGAGCGGGAACGTCCCGATGTCACCCATATCGGCCAGGGCCGCAGCCCGGACCACGACCGCATCCCCCACCCCGTTACGCGTGCAGTTCTCGATGGCAATGCGCACCGCGTCGGCCTCGATGTCATACGCCGCCGCCTTCTTCACGCCCAACTTCACGGCCGCGATCGACAGGATGCCCGAACCGCAGCCCAGATCGCAGAACCTCTCCACACCGACTGGAGGCAGCGTGCCCTCACGCCGCAAAGCCTCCCCCAGAACCCGGTCTATGAACCGCAGACAACTCTGCGTCGTGAAGTGTAGACCTGTTCCGAAGCTCATCCCGGGATCGATCTCCATTACACAGTCACCGGGCTGGGCGTTCCACCCTTCCCATGAAGGTTTAACGACTATCCGCTCGGACACGCGCGCCGCGTGAATGGTAGCCTTCCACGCCTCCTGCCAGTCCCGATCGAGCAGTTCCGTCACCCCGATCGCACAGCGCTCATCAGCCGACCACTGCTCCAGCACCCATTCCATCTGCCCGGCTCGCGCCTTAGCCGTCGCCGAGTCGCAGAAATACTCCTCAAAGCGAACGAGATCCTCGTCCGCCTCATCCCACCGCGTCACCACAGCACCCATGGCGTCCAAAGACACCTCAACCGCCACGGCCGTCACGCGACTGCACTCAACCCGGAGAACAAACATGCTCTCATCATACCTGTTCCCAGCCAAAAACCAATCCCGCATAGGGATTGAGTCCCTTTGAAGAGCCGTGGTACTATCAGGTTTCGCCCAACAGGGAATACAGCGCCATGGCAGATAACGATACAGAGCCACTTCGTAAACCCGACTGGCTTAGGGTACGGCTTTCGGGCGGCAAGGAATTCTCCGAGATCAGAGAGCTCGTGCATGGGCAGAAGCTGCATACGGTCTGCGAAGAGGCGATGTGTCCCAACATTCATGAGTGCTGGGGGAAGCACAAGACTGCCACGTTCATGATCCTGGGTGAGACCTGCACACGCCGCTGCCGCTTCTGCGCCGTCAAGACAGGCCTGCCCTCTCCCCCCGACCCCGATGAACCGCGTCGCGTGGCGGAATCCGTTGCCACGATGAAACTGGAGCATGTGGTGATCACCATGGTGACAAGAGACGACCTCTCCGACGGCGGGGCGACTGCTGTCGCAGATACGGTCAGGGCGATCCGCGAGTTGGCGCCTGACTGCTCCGTTGAGGTGCTGGTATCCGACCTCATGGGCGACCGAGACTCCATCCGTATCGTCACGGAGAGCCTGCCCGCGATCAACAGTCACAACATCGAAACTGTGCGACGGTTGACCCAGCGGATTCGCTCTCGCTCCGACCATGACCGCTCACTGAGCTACCTGCGGATCGTCAAGGAACTGGATTCGGAGGCCACCACCAAATCGAGCCTGATGCTGGGACTTGGCGAAACCAAGGAGGAAATCCTGGAAGCCCTCCATGACCTGCGTGGCGTAGACGTGGACGTCGTCAACCTGGGACAGTACCTGCAGCCCACCAAGGCCCATGCCCCGGTCGAGAAATTCTGGACGCCCGAGGAGTTTGTGGAGCTCAAGGAAGAGGCGCTGTCACGCGGATTCATCTACTGCGAGTCCGGTCCCCTCGTTCGCTCCTCCTACCATGCCGGCTCCCAGTACGCCGCCTTCCTCAAGCAGGCCCGCGACCGACGGGGCACCTCATGAGTACACCACTCGACACGAGCGCCTTTACGGCTCGCGTTGAGACCTACTACTGATCGAAGCGCGGCAGACGAACGACCCTCACGTGGGGTTTTCCGATCTCCGACAGAATGGCTCGAACGGCTTCATCATCGGGAACCTGATCGTGGCCCAGGGCCAGCACATCGAAATCAAAGAGGTCCAGCAGTCGGTAAGGATCATTCGGAGGCCACTCATCTCCCAGCAGGGCCATATCCACGTCCTCAAGCGCAAGCAGAGAGGTTAAGCGAGCGCCCTCCGACATCCGTGGTTCCCGTTTCTTAACCACCCTGATGAAGCTGTCGCGCGACCCGATGACCACTAAACGTTCCCCGAGCTCCCTGGCGTGTTTAAGCAACTCCACGTGACCCGGATGCAGACCGTCGAACGTACCGAAACTGAGAACTGTCATAACCTCACCCTATTGATTGGTTCCACAGGAGAGCGTACACATGATCGATAGAAAGGCAAGCTTAACTACGTATAGGGCTCACCAGTATACACAGTATTCTGTTTCTGTGTCTGATGGTACTGCTTTGTCACCAGAACGTTACGTGCGATCTTATAAGGGTTACGGAGGCCTATTTACTTGACGTCTTGTCCGCATTCAGCAACACTTAGCCGCATAACAGCAGAAATAGTAGCCTCTTCAGGCATAGATTCAGAACAACAACGGAGCATGACCCTTGAACATTCAAGTAACAAAGCAAGCACACGACAACCTGGTAGATCTTGGACTGAACCACACGACATTTCTCCGCCTCGGAGTAAAGTCAGGAGGGTGTTCCGGCATGACCTATGATGCCGGACTGGACACAGAACAGCGAGACGGTGACGAGATCGTCTATCATGAGCCGCCGGTGCGGATCGTGGCGCACCGTGAGGAGGCGCCCTTGCTGAATGGTCTATCCATTGACTACAGCAACGACCTGGTGCGTTCCGGCTTCCAGCTCAGCAACCCTAACAACGCACATTCCTGTGGTTGTGGCGCAAGCTTCAAGCAGGGCGCCGACTGCGGCACAGGCTGTAGCTAAGGGAGAGCATCCATCATGATTGAGCCAACCGGCCTGTTGGGCGGCGAGTCCGTCTACTGCATCAACAAGAACCAGCTTGCTGACGCCGTGCGCATGGCAGAAGAAGACCCGGTCAGTGCCCCGCGGATCGGCGAGGTCCTCGCCCATGCCGAGGCACACCTGACGCGCAACGAGCGTGCCGCCCTGGCCTTCGTCCTGATCGAGCGCCTACGCACCAGCGACAACTGAATCGTACGCGACAATGCGGGGTTGACTTCCCCACCCCGATTCCGTAGATTTCACGCCTGTTTCTTAGCTGTGCCCCCTTCGTCTATCGGCTAGGACATCGGGTTCTCATCCCGGAAAGAGGGGTTCGATTCCCCTAGGGGGTGCCCTGAAGTAGAGGCTCGCAAGCTCGCCTCACTTCAGGGCAAGCCAATCTCTCATGCATGCAGCACACAATTGAGAAACACCCTGTGCTTGCGAGCCTCTACTTCAGG
>JADHWE010000026.1 GCA_016783675.1 Kiritimatiellia bacterium | reverse complement strand
GGTCTATACTGTACAGGTGCCGCTGTCGGCCGTAGGGCAGCAGGATATCACCGCCGATGTGCAGTGTTTTCTCTATGGCCAGGCTGATCCCGTACAGGCGATCCCGGAGCCGTCGGTTTTGACCGTAACTCCGGCGGATGCGGATGGCGATGGACTGCCCGACAGCTGGGAGACGCACTATGCCGGCCCGGCCGGGCTCGAACCCGACGCCGACAATGATGGCGACGGGGCGAGCAACATACAGGAGTCCGTGGCCGGCACGGCACCAGGCGATCCCTCCTCGGTATTCATGGTAAACCGCCTGGTCCGGGAACCGGACGGGCAGATTGCGATCCACTGGCCCAGCGCCGCAGGGCGGAGTTACGAGATATGCAGCACGCCGTCGCTGGCGTTCCCGTTCGTTCCGATCGCATCGGCCATCCCGGCCACAGCCCCGGCGAACGTCTGGCGCCATACGCCCCACACGAATTCAACGTGCTTCTACCGGATCCAGCTCGCCAATTGACCACGCGCGATACGTCAACCTGCCCGGTCGCCGTCACCCCCATACCAGACAAGCCGTATCCGCCCCCGCGTCTGGATCTCACCTTATGTTGACTCGCGACGCTATTTGGCCCTATTGTCAGAATATATGACTGTTCAGCGTAGCGAAACTGGGTTGCGGTTTGCACTGGTCATACCCGCCCTAAACGAAGAGGAGTCGATCGGTTCCACCTTGGAACTGTCGCTTGCGGCCCGGGACATAGTGGTCGAGAAGACCCCCGTCACGGAGATGTTCGTTGTGTTTGTGAATGACGGATCGACGGATGGGACACAGGCGATCGCCGACACCTACGAAGATGTCATCAAGGTTCGGTTTGAGAAGAACCGGGGATACGGGGCGGCGATCAAGGCCGGATTTCGCGCTACGTATGCCGAACTGGTGGCCTTCATGGATGCCGATGGAACGTGCAATCCACAGTTCTGTGTGGACTTGATCAACAACCTGCTGGAGACGGACTCGGACGTGTCCATCGGAAGCCGCATGACGGAACACAGTGAGATGCCGTTTGTGCGTAGACTTGGGAATACGATCTTTGCCAAGTTGGTAGGGGCCATATCAGGGGAGACGTTGACGGACTCGGCGTCCGGGATGAGGGTGCTCCGGCGCAGCAGCCTGCAGAGATTGCACCCCTTGCCTGACGGTCTGCATTACACGCCGGCCATGACGTGCCTCGCCCTGTTGGACGGGAGTTTGAAGATCACCGAGGTACCCATGCCCTACAAGGAGCGCCTGGGGCGGTCCAAGCTGAGTGTGCTGCGTGACGGCCTCCGGTTCCTCGGCATCATCCTCTTCACCGCTGCGCTGTTCAACCCCCTCAAGGCCTTGGCATTGCTTGGGCTGCTGTTCTTCCTTGGCGGACTCGCCCTGTGTGAGGTAACCGGGCTTTGCGGCGAGACCCCCCTGACTCGCTTTGCAGTTGCCGGCGCATTCGGGTTCGTCTGGTTCCAGGCCGTGTTTGTGGGTCTGCTCTGTCACCAGATGCTCGACATGCTGATGGGTCCATGGCGAAGTTCAAGGTTTAGCGTGCGATTGCTGCGGAAGTTTTTCTGGACGATGAAGATGGTCCGCGCCGGCATCGTGATCCTGATCGCGAGTCTTGTTGCGTTGGCATTGGCCCTGATCCTTCCGGATTCCTGGCAAGTACCGATACAGTTCATCGCTGCCGGCGGAGTTGTGGTCGCCGGTTGGACGGCTCTGGGGGGCGTCGTGCTGCGGGTGGTCTGGGCTGCCAAGGAGCGTCGGCTGGCTGCACACGATGATCCGTATGCCGTCGCTGACAAGTGAGGCGGTTTCTTGAAGCAGGGGGCTACGGAGGGCGCAGAGGGGAGACTTACCACGAAGGCCCGGAGGCACGGAGAGAAGAAAAGGAGATTGCCTGAATTCCGAACTGCCTGCGGCCACATACTGTGACGGCAGATGGCTGGACCGAAATGAACCTAACTCATGGCATGCGTTTGTACCTGTCCCGCCAGGCGACGAGTACCTGGCGGTACTGGCTGGAGCAGTCCTTTTTTGCGTTCGTCGGCTGGGTCCCCACCGTGATCGGCATCGTGCTGCGCGTGGCGGTTTACCGTCTGATTCTGCGCATGGAGGGGTGTGCTGCGATCGAGAATGGCGTGCGACTGCGGTATGCCCGCAACATCACCCTTGGCAAGGGCGCCTACCTCGACCAGCGCGTCTACCTTCATGCCTGTCCGCAGGGGATACGGATCGGGGCGAACACGTTTGTGATGCAGGGGTCGATTCTGCACGTGTACAACTTCCGCGAGCTGCCCAATGCGAAGATAGAGATTGGCTCTGACAGCCTGATTGGTGAATCGACCGTGATCCGGGGGCAGGGCGGTGTGGTGATCGGGGACCGCGTTTATACGTCCCCCTTGGTTCAAATCCTAGCGGTCAATCACGTCTTTGACGACCCGGAAGTGCCGTTTGTCGACCAGGGCATCACAGCCCAGGGGATTGTGATCGAGGATGACGTTTGGATCGGCGGTGGTGCGGTTATTACGGATGGGGTTCGCGTGGGGAAGGGCGCCGTAGTGGGTGCCGGTGCGGTTGTCACCAGAGACGTGCCTCCGCACACGGTTGTTGCCGGAGTCCCCGCCAGGCCCGTAAAGACCATTGACGGCTTACCACCATCACGGCCCCGAGGGGGGATCTTTAAATGATTGCTGGAGAGGGGCTTCACCACGGAGACTCTGAACAGGGGGGCGCAGAGGGAACAGAAGGGAGGTGTACCCTCCGTTATCTCCGTTGCCTCCTGTTCAGGACAAGCCGTGTTTTCGCCACCACACTCCATTCAAACAGTCAGGATCCCATGTAATGTCTGAACCTGAAGAAACCAGCACAGTCATGGGCCGCAAGATGCGCAAGGTGCCGCCTCCGAACTTTCCCAATGCCGACGATATCGTCGCGGACGGCTTGCGCAATGCGCCCCGTCTCGCTGAGGCCGTCGACATCATGCTCGTCAATCCACCCTCTCCAGATGGCGGGATCTGGATACGCAGTCAGCACCGGGTGGGTCGCCGATCACGCGAGAACATGGTGTGGCCGCAGGTTTCGCTGGCCCAGATGGCGGCCCTCTTACACCCCACCTATACCGTCAAGGTCGTGGATGCGATCGCCGAGCGGATGAGCTGGCCGGCGTTCACTGAGATGCTCGAAAGGCACGATCCCTCGTACTACCTGACGCAGGTGACGGCGCCGACACTTGAGAATGACATGTACGGTGCCTTCCTGGCAAAAGCCCGGGGAGCCAGAACGATCGCGTTTGGCACGCACGTCACGCCCGTCCCCCGTGAGACCATGCGGGCCTACCCGGCATTGGACTTTGTCTTATACGGGGAGCCGGACTTGACCATTCGTGACCTGATCGATCACCTGGAGGGCAGGATCGAAGAACGGCCGGAGAACATCCGTGTCTTGTTTACCAAGCATTTGGCAGGAAGCGAACAGGAGGCAACAGAGGTAGCTGAGACATCTGAACATGCCAGGCTCTCCTCCGTTGCCTCCTGTTCACAAACTCTCAAGCACGTTAGGGGTCTTGTCTGGCGGCGGGACGGTGAGATTGTCATGAATGCCCCCAGACCCTTCATTGCCGACCTGGACGATCTGCCGATGCCCATGCACGAATTGCTTCCTCTGAAACGGTACCGCGTACCAATGATCAAGGGGCCATTCACGTTTATCGTCCCGAGTCGCGGTTGCCCGGCGGGATGCGTATACTGCATCAAACATGTGAGCTACCAGCGTAGCGTACGTGTACGTTCGCCGGCGAGCATCATGGCGGAGCTGTGGAAGCTGAAAAAGCTCGGCATCAACAACATCCATATGTATGCCGACTTATTCACGGTTGATCGCGAGCAAGTCATGGGGCTCTGTGACCGCATGATTGCCGAGAACATCGGAATGCGGTGGACGTGCAACAGTCGCGTGGATTCTGTCGACGAGGTACTCCTCGAACGGATGGTCGAGGCCGGCTGCCACCTCATTGCCTGGGGTCTCGAAAGTGGCAGCGAGGCGGTTCTCAAAAGGGCTCGGAAAGGAGTTCCCAAGGAGAGGGCGATTCAGTCTTTGTCCCTGGCCAGGAAGGCCGGTATCAAGAACTGGGGGTACTTCATCATCGGTTTGCCCGGAGAAACGGAAGACACGATCCGCGAGACCATCGCGTTTGCCAAGAGACTGCCGCTCCATATCGCGTTGTTCCATATTGTGGCGCCGCATCCGGGCACACCGCTTTTCTTCGAGGTCGTCAAGAACGGCTGGTTCCGTCCGGGTACTCGCTGGGAGCAGGTGGATATGGACAAGGAGACGGTCATCGACTATCCGGAGCTGTCTGCCGAGCGTATCGGGTATTGGCAGAGACGTGCGTTCCGAGAGTGGGCCTTTCGGCCCGGCCCCATCTTCGCCGTGATGCGGATGCTCTGCTCGGACGTCTCCATGCTCAGATCGTTGGTGCGGGTCGCGACCGACCATGCGATGTGGGCGTTTGGCTTGCGGAAAGAGACGTGACGGATACAGGAGCTCTGAGGGGAGTTTGAATAGGAGGGAACGGAGGTGAGTGGCCAATCCTCTGCTCTGCTTCCTCTGTTTCCTTCTGTTCAAGACAAGAGAGGTAACGCTCTCCGATGATGGAAACATGAGGACTCAATGAACGAGCTCAGTCAGCGGACCCACACGATCATGGCAGCCGTGTTGGTGTGTGTCATCGGTGTCTTCTACCTGACCACGATTCGTGAGGGACACGTATGGGGGGACGATCAGTGCGCCTACATCCACCATGCCAGGAACATTGTGGAAGGCCGCGAGTATGGGGACACAGGCTTCATCCGAAGTCCGACCAGTATTGCGCCCCTGATGTATCCTCCCGTATTCCCCCTGTTGCTCGTTCCGGTCTACCGGTGCAGCGGGGCGGAACTTGCCCCCATGAAATCCGAGGTGATAGTCTTCTTCTGCCTGGCTCTTTACCTCTTCTATGTCGCAATGCGGAGAAACGGCAACCAGTGGGCCTCCTTGTGGGCGATTGCTGTCGTGGGATTCTGTCCGTATTTCTGGGATTTCAAAGACATTCTCTACGCCGAGTTTCCTTTCCTGACCTTCACATATGGGGCGTTGCTGGCTGCAACCTGCGCGACAGACATGCAGTGTTCAGGTGCAAAGCGTATCCTCTTGGGTGCGGCTGTCGGCGTTCTGAGCTGTCTCGCATTCGGAACGCGCACAGTGGGCATCGTCCTGATACCTGCCGTCGTTTTTCATGATGTCGTTGTGCGTCGAAAGCCCACGTGGTTTTCGGCAGCGTCGATCGTGTCGTTCGCCGCCGGTACAGCACTGCTTCGCCTGCTCTTCAAGACACATTCAGACTACCTCGCATCCTATCTGAACGCCCTGTCGGTCAGGGCGCTCGTCGCGAGTCCCGTTTACTATCTGAAGTGTTTTTCGGTCCTCTGGGACAATGGGTATAGCGGCGTCCCGCAAGGCACCCTCTATATCCTGGTGAGCGTGCTGGCGCTGTATGGGGGCTGGGTGCGTCTTCGAACCCGTCAATGGTGCGTCGTGGATGTCTTTGCAGTCTTCTACTTCCTGCTCATTGCCTTGTTCCCGTGGGGTGGGCGCCGCTACTTGATGCCCGTCGTTCCGGTGTACGTCTTTTACAGCTTGCTCGGGCTGGACACAGCTAGCGGACAGCACACCCGGCGGCGTTGTCTGATACTGCGGGGGGGGGCCGTCGCTGCCATTGTGCTGTGCTTCATGGCGAAGTACACGACGGTCAACTGGACAGAGGTTCCGAGCAGTTTCGACCGCCCTGAAACGAGACAACTGATGAACTACGTGAGGGATCAGATCGCCCCTGACGGAACCGTCGTATTCCGGAAACCGAGGTTCATGGCCTTCTACTCGGGTGCCAAGGCCGCCGGCTGCTACGAGGATGAGGATGACGATGTTCTGGCGTACTACCGCCGTATTGGCGTGTCCCACGTGGTCGTTTCGCGCGTCTTCTCCGAGGAGAAGGAACGTTTTCTGATCGGGTTCATCAAATCCAACGCCGCGAGTTTCGAGAGGACCTTCGACAATGCCGACTTCAGCGTCTACCGAATCCAGGTACCGTCCAGTACTCGTTGACTCGTGGATTGAGCCTGCCGGAGGGAGGATGCCTTATGAGAGCGAGAGAGACAGCCCTTGTTGTGCTACTGTTTGTTTGCTTGGGATGCAGTGTTTTCGGTCAGGATGTCCGCCTCACTTCGCTCAATGGCGACCACGTACTGACATGGTCCGGCGGTTTCAGCAACGGTGTCGCCACCGTTGAGTCCTGTACGAATCTCGTCAGTCGCCGGTGGCTTCCTGTTGCACACGGTCCCTCCACGAGCACCGGTTGCACAGTCCAGGTAGTCTCGCCCGGTACAGATCGCCAGTTCTACCGAGTGGTGGCCGCCGATGCATCCGCCACCCCATCCACCATGGCCCTTATCCCTTCAGGTGCCTTCCTGATGGGAGATACGCATGGGGAGGGAAACGACAATTCCATGCCTGCTCACGCCATCAATCTCAGCAGCTTTCTCATCGACAGGTGTGAAGTGTCGAACGAGGAGATGCGGCAGGTCCTTCAGTGGGCCTATGACCGCCAGCTGGTCGGGGCCACTGGTGACACCGTGACGAATGCCGAAGGGCAAGCCGAGCAATTGATGGCGCTGGATGTGGACTCCTGTGAGATCAGTTTCTCCAATGGCACGTTCGTGGTGGATGAGGGAAAGGACAACTTCCCCTGCATTATCGTGTCGTGGTACGGCGCACAAGCCTACTGCAACTACAGAAGCGACATGGAAGACTTGCGGCGCTGCGTCGATTTCGCGGATTGGACTTGCGACTTCAACAGAAGAGGGTATCGCCTGCCGACAGAGGCTGAGTGGGAAAAGGCGGCTCGCGGTGGCCTGACGGGGTGCCACTATCCCTGGGCGAGTTACGCACCGGGCTATGAACAGCACATCCAAGGTTTTATGGCAAACTACAGAGGCAGCGGCGACCCGTATCTGAGGACCACCCCCGTAGGATACTACGACGGAAACCAACTCTACTATGGGAATCCCCGAGGCAGCGACATGGCGAATGGATATGGGATCTATGATATGGCCGGTAATGTCTGGGAGTGGTGCTGGGACTACTACCAGGAAGATTGGTACAGTGAGCCAGGGGCCGTCGCCGATGACACGCGTGGCCCAAACGGCCCCTACACAGGCACGCAATGGTTGCTGACGCGCGTGATCAGAGGCGGGAGCGAGGGGTATGCCTCCTACTACCTCCGCTGTTCGTGCCGACACAGCCGTGGTTGGGGAGCAGCCTATGTCTCGAGCGTCTTGGGTTTTCGCTCTGTGAGGGGACTGTGAGCGATGAGTCGAACGTCCGGTGATACGGGCCGGAGAACAGATGAAAGCCCTGACTGCCGAGGTTGGAACCGGGAGCGCATCGCCGCGTTCTGAGACGCTGATCTGGGGTCGCCTTGGCGGGGCGTGGCGTCCTCGTCCTCCTCTTGGCTCTATCGGGCACGGTTGTGTTTCGGGGCATTCACCCCTTCCTCGCTGAAAGCGACGAATCGGAATTGCCCGTTTTCGTAGTCGAAGGTTGGATTGCGGACTATGCCGTGCGTGATGTCGCGCAGGAAGTCGTGCGTGGTCGATGCCTGAGCGTTGTATCGCTTTCCATAGGAGGGCAGCCATATTGGGAATCATTCCCTCAAGCCTCGCCCCACACGGCCGGTCGGCATTTAGCCAGATGTCCTTTCTTCTCGGTAACACCGATTATGGCGCAGCCGTCTCCCTCAGGCCAACTTGTCTCCTTTCTCTCGGTAACATTAATGTGGCGCAATTCGGCCAAGTGAGGCGGGTTGCAGATTCTGTTGCGGGGGTGGCCACTCTGGCGTAGGATGACGTCGGTTGATTCTGGGTACACAGATGTGGGAGGAAACATGGATATTGATGTCTTGGAAGCTAGTGTTGAGAAGCTGCATGAGGTGTTTGAACGGACGGACATCGAGATGGAGTGGAAGAAGGTCGAGCAGAAGCTCAACGAGGCGAAGTACAGTCCGGGCGATGTGCGGCCCCTGGCGGACTGCATCTTCTCGCTCCTGCTGGCTGCACGTAGCGAAGGTTTCAGCGTGAAAGCCGTGCTGGCGGAGCTGGAGAAGGTGGCCCAGGCAAACCTCGAGTACCGCTGGAAACAGATGGAAGACGGCACCTATCAGCACGTTGACTGATCTGTGGGCACCGGCCGCCGATTTCCGTATTCGGGCTGTCGGAGTCCTTTTTCCGCTTGAACTGCCGGACAGGACGTCTATACTCCCCCGCTTGCATTTAAGTATCAGGAGAGGTTGAAAACATGGCTAAGGTATGTGAAATCTGTGGTAAAGGCCCCAAGTCGGGCACGACCATCGTTCGCCACGGAATGCCCAAGAAAAAGGGCGGAATCGGCCTGCATACGACCGGCGTGACCAAGCGTCGCTTTCTTCCGAACTTGCACAGTGTACGCGTGATCGAGAACGGGGGCGTGAAGCGCCGTCGTGTGTGCGCGTCCTGTATCAAGGGCGGCAAGGTCGTCAAGGCCTAGCGGACGGCGTTTGTCCGTTCGTGGGATTCCGGGCAGGAGGATCGATCTTGAACCTCCCGCCGTTTCCGGATAGAGTCGTTGGTGAAGGGGTTGGATGCTATGGCTGAAGATGTCATCAGAGAGACCGACGAGATCCAGGAAACCGATATAGTCTTCGACTGTCCCGACTGCGGCAAGAGTCTCTGCATTGACTACCGCGGCGCCGGGCTGAACATCACCTGCACGGATTGCGGCGAAGAGGTGGTGGTCCCGATCCCCGACGGGATGGAACTGGACGATCTCGACAGCACGCCCCAGGACCAGGAAGTCCGCATCATCAACCTGCGCAACTCCCTGTCACTGAGCGAGGCGCGCGTGCGGGAGCTGGAAGTCGAGGTGGCGGATCTCAAAGAGCGCTCCATGGAGCTGAAGGCTGCACGTGATGCGGTCATGCAGAACGCCGACGATGTCCGTGAGCGCATTGCCCAGATTGAGAAGTCCCAATCTGATATCTATCGTGCCGTGGACGGCCTCTCCGTTCTGATCGGCTTGGCCGATAAAGGCCCGGAAGAGACCGCCGAGTAGTTACGCATCGCTTGTTTGCGCGGCACGATTCAGCGAGTCAATCAACCGCTTCTCTACCGTATCCCACGCGTACTCCCGCAGGACGTAGTCACGTCCGGCCTGTCCCAGCGCGCGACGCGTATCCGGACTGTTGAGCAGGAGCAGCACGGCTTCTTCAAACTCGGGGTAGGTCTTGAACCAGAGGCCGCCGTTGCTCGATTCACACTGGTAGCGTAGCACCTCGCCATGCGCGTGCACGATGCCGGGGGTGCCGGCCAGCCACGCTTCGAGCAGAACAATCCCCAGGCTTTCGTTGACGGACGGATGACAGAAGGCGAGGGCTCCGGCCATGGCCTCCAACTTCTCCGTGGCGTTCACAAAACCCACGTCGATGATGTGGTCCACCAATGCAGGGGGCAGCGGAAACTCGCCGCTACCGGTCAGCACCAGCTTGAGATCGACTTCGTTGCGGATGCGGAAGGCTTCCAGGTACTCAACCAGGATCGGCGTCCCCTTGAGCGGTTCCCGCCTGCCGGAATAGACGAGATAGGGACTGCTGATGCCACGCCGCGCGGCAAAGGCTTCCGGGTCGACCGTGAAATCGTCAAGTCCCATGCCGACCACCGAGGCCACCTGGTCGGCCGAAGGCGGCCCGTAGAGTCGTTCAGCTAGGCGACGCTCGGGTTCGGTATTGAACATGAACCCGCGCACCGAGGTGAACATTTCCTGGAATGCCGTGAGCAGGGCGAACGGCTCATCGTGCAGACAGGGCACAAGCAGCGTCTTCCGCGGGTGAACCTGGGCGGCATGATAGACCAACCCGAACAGGTACGGACCGGTGACCATCACATCGTACTGGTCGCCCGCTTCGGCCAGATGTGCGCAGAGGGCGCGGCTGTTGACGTTGTTGCGGAGCCACGCCTGCTCCTCTTCCCTTGACACCTTGGCGCCGGCACTGATTCGGTTCTGAACGGCCAGAAAGGTCTCGATGTCGCGATCGTCATCCACCGGGAAGAGCTCCACCTCCAGGTCACCAACGGTGCGACGCCCGGGCTTCAGCTCGTTGGCCCAGGTGTAGTGATTGGTGGCGCAGGTCGCGAGAACGGTGACACGGCATCCGTTGCGCGCGGCCCTCTCGGCCAGGTTGCGCAGGAGCGTCTCGGCGCCTCCGACAACCGACCCGTCGGCGAGACGCGGCACCACGAATGCGATGTGCTTGGCTTCTTCCATCACTGCTGCTTGCTTTCGAGATCGGCAATCCGTTCTTCCAGGGCCTGGACACGGGTACGGTGCTTCTGCTCCGCACTCTCGAGCGCAGAGAGAAGCAGACCGTTAATCTGGTTCTGCTGGGTCCAGAGCCGGTAGGTGTAGAATTTCAGCAGTTTCCAGATAGTTGTCTTGAGTATGACCAACAGTTTGCCAAGCCGTGCACGCCGTTCGATGATCGCGAAATCGTTGATGTCGACCACGAAAGCCTGGCGCAGGCAGGACATGTAGAAATCGAAGAAATCATCGTCGTTCTGCAGGTTGGTCAGGTTGGAGCGCTCCGCGCGCGCGACGCACGGGTCGGCATAGGCGCCTTCGGCGCGCTTGCGTTCGACGGCGGCCCGTATTTCCTCAACGATCGCCGCCGCGTCGACCCCGGGGGCATTAATCTCAAGTTCGTCATTCATAGGGTACCCTGTACTTGTCTGTGCATCTGCGGCCCGCGCGGAGCGCGGGCCCTACCTGAATGTGGCATCATCCCTGCATGAAGTAGTTCGTTCTCTTCTCCTGTCCAATCGTACTCGAGGGACCGTGTCCCGGGAAGATCGTTGTCTGGTCGGGCAGCGTCTTGAGTTTCTTCAGGGATGCGGCGAGGACGCGGCTGTCTCCACCGTGAAGATCGGTGCGCCCCACCGAGTCGGCAAAGAGCGTGTCGCCCGTGATCAGCGTGGCTTCCGTCTCGAAGTAAATGCAGACCCCGCCTGGCGTGTGGCCGGGCGTATCGATGATGGAGAACGTCAGGCCGGCGTAGGTGTAGCTGCTGCCATCGACAAGATCGACGCGCTCGCTGTCGGGCCGGCGTGGAGCGGTGCAGAAGAACGGGGGGAGGGTGTTGGCCTGGGTGAAGGCCCAGTCCCAGTCGGTCGGATGCATCGCGACAGGCGCGGGAAATGCATCGTGCACTGCCGCCAGGCCTGAGATGTGGTCGCAATGACCGTGTGTCATAAGGTAGGCCGCGACGTTGAGCCCCTGCTCCTTCAGGTGGGCAACAACGACGTGTGCGTCTTCACCGGGGTCGATCACCAGCGCCTGCGAGTCCGTCCCGGTGCAAACAAAGCAGTTCACCGCGAACTCACCGACCACTATGGTTTCAATCTTCATCGTATCTCACTCGCCACTCGCCACCTGCCACTCTTTGGAACCCTACATGTTTGTGCCGTGATATGCAATCTGCTAGGCTGAATCCATGAACATGTTGGTGACAGCCGGCCCGACACGCGAGGCCATTGACCCGGTTCGGTTTCTGAGCAATCGTTCGTCTGGGCGGATGGGCTTTGCCGTTGCGGCCGCGGCGGCCGAAGCTGGCCATGCCGTGCGCCTGGTCGCCGGGCCGGTAGCACTGGATGCGCCTGCGGGTGTCGAGCGCATCAACGTGCTATCGGCCGAGAACATGCGCGCGGCGGTGGCGGGGCACGTGGCGTGGTGCGATGCCCTGGTGATGGCTGCCGCCGTAGCGGACTGGCGACCGACTGCGGCAAGCGATCGGAAGCTGAAGAAGGGCGACGGTCCCATGCGCCTGGAGCTGGAGCGCACGGCGGATATCCTGGAATCCATCAAGAGCCTGAAGGGCGCGCGCATCGTCGTGGGATTCGCGGCCGAGACGGGTGACCCGGTGGCCGAGGCTACGCGTAAACTCTCAGCCAAGGGCCTCGATATGATCGTGGCCAACGACGTCAGCCGCCCCGACGCGGGCTTCGAAGTCGATACCAACGCCGTAACCTTCATTGAACCCGATGGCAGCACCCGCCACATCGAAACCGCGCCCAAAGCCGACATCGCCGCCGAAATCATCAAGTGGATTGAGTCGCGAGCCCTCTGTACCTGAGGCTCCCGCCGGCCTTTCGCTTGCCCGCCATAGCCCGAAGGGCGACGGCGGGACCTCCGACTTGCCGCGGCGTAGCCCGGAGGGCGTAGCCGTGCTTCCGACCTCTGACCTCTGACTTCCGATCTCCGGACTATCCCCCCGAGGCGATGTAGTCGCTGACGGAGCGGTAGACGTCTGCAGCGATGCCCTGGTAGAAGATCACGCTGTCGAATCCGATGCCGACCAGTAGTCCGCCGATCAAGGCTCTCGCCCAGAAGTTGTCCGAGACAAGGAAGAGGTAGAAGACCGAATAGCCTGGAATCAGCAGGCAGAGGATGCCCTGGAATATGGTGTCCTTGAAGGCCATCAGAAGAATGATGATGTGCATGAATAGCGCAACATACGGGCCGTAGATCTTCAGCATCTCGATATTGACGGGAGGCAGGACGTTGAGGAACCGGATAGATGCCATGGCCGCAGCCAGGAGCAGGAAGCACACCCAGCTCAAGATGACGCCGGTCTGCTTGGCCTCCGTCTTGATGGTTCCGCGGCTCTGCTCGATATAGCGGTCGAACCGCCACGTGCTTTCCTCGGTCTCTTCCCCGGGCTGTGCCGTGGCCTCCCCCCCTTCTTCGGAGTCGGGTGGGGTCTCCTTCTGTTTCAACCTCAGCCGCTCGGCAACACTGTCGGTGGGGGAAGAGGGACGGGCCCGGAGCGGGGCGCCGCACCCGCGGCAACTGATGGTGTCCATCGCGGCATACTCCGACAGGATGACAGGCGATCCGCACTGTTCACATAAGACTTCGACATCAGCCATGATCGATTCCCTCGGTATTTTGCGCCTACTCCATTGCAGCTTCCAAGTCGCGGTTGCGCTGTTCGCTGATACGCGTGATATCCGCCTTGGCCTTCTGGCCGGCCTTCACGGCCGTGTGGCCGGTGACCCCCTCGATCATCGTCTGTGCGGTTGACTTCGTCCGTTTGGCCTCGCGCTTGGATGTCGAAGGCTTCCCGCATCCGGCAGCCAGACCGACAGCGAGCAGGAGTACGATAGAGCATCTCATGCGGGGAATCATGGCCTATTGACGGATTCGGTTCAAGGTTCAAGGTAGAGTCGGATATTCATTGCGGCGGGGGCGGTTTGAAAGTACCCTCGAATCGAAGTCAGGGTTGTGTCTTTGAGAGGAATAGATGTGAAGGTTAAGACGGTCTCGATTGGTGGGGTAAAGGTCGGTGGGCGGCACCCGTTGGTGCTGATTGCGGGGCCGTGCGTAATTGAGAGTCGGGAGGCATGTCTTGACTTGGCGCGGCGGCTGGTTCGGTTGGCCAAACGCGAGCAGGTACCTCTCATTTTCAAGGCCTCTTATGACAAGGCCAATCGCTCGTCGATCCGTGCGTTCCGTGGACCGGGGATCGAGGAGGGCTTGGATGTCCTGGCCGAGGTGAAGGAGCGCTATGGTGTGCCTGTTCTGACCGACGTCCACTCCGTCGCCGAAGTGACTGCCGCCGCCAAGGTGGTTGATGTGCTCCAGATTCCGGCCTTCCTCGCGCGCCAGACCGACCTGCTCCAGGCCGCCGGCA
Organism: Kiritimatiellia bacterium; assembly: GCA_016783675.1. Taxonomy (GTDB): domain Bacteria; phylum Verrucomicrobiota; class Kiritimatiellia; order UBA8416; family JABMPJ01; genus JABMPJ01. The sequence goes on along the minus strand of JADHWE010000026.1, from coordinate 19,216 downwards.
GCACACGCAAGGTCGTCAATGTCAAGAAGGGCCAATTCATGGCGCCGGAGGACATGGGCCATGCCGTCGCCAAGGTCGAGAGCGGGGGCTGCAAACGGATTCTCCTGACGGAACGGGGCTCCAGCTTTGGCTATCACAACCTGGTGGCGGATATGCGCAGTCTCCCGATCATGCGCAACCTGGGTTACCCGGTGGTGTTTGACGCGACGCACAGCGTGCAGCGGCCGGGCGGCGGTGGGGATCATTCGATCGGCGATCGCGACTGGGCGCCGTACCTCGCGCGCGCCGCCGTGGCGACGGGATGTGACGCCGTGTTCGTCGAGACATATGTGGATCCCGACAGAGCCCTGTGCGATGGACCCAATGCGCTGGTGCTCAAGGACCTGAAGTCCATATGGGCGCGTCTGCGTGCTGTCGATGAGGCGGTCAACTGATGCTGCTGAAGTCGTGTAGGATTTGGGCCGTGCTCCTGTTGCTGACGACGGTTGTGTTAGCGCAGGACGCGGAGTTGCCGATCAAGGGGATGCGGATTCCCCTCGAGCACTTTGCGGACGGGAGCGTGAAGATGCAGTTCTCGGCGGCGCAGGCGCGTGCGCCGGAGGGGGGCGGCGAGATAAAGGCCACCGAGGCCCTGGTGGAATCGTTCGATGTCGATGGCAACCTGACGATGAGCATGACAGCGCAAACCTGCCGGTACGACCGCGTCAGCGGCCGGATTCACTCCAAGAGTGCGGTACGGATGGACCGCGCCGATATGGAGGTCACGGGTGTTGGGATGGACTGGAAAGCGTCCGAGCAAAGGCTTAGGCTGCACTCGAACGTGCGCGTGGTGTTGAAAGGTCGCGGGATCGGGAAGGTGCTGCCGGACAGGCGGTCCTCCAGCCGGCCGGATCCTCGCGAGCCTGAGCGGGAAGGGGCGGAATGAAGAAGCTGGTTCTGCTGTTGCTCATGTGCATGGTTGGGGTGGCGGCCGGACAAGAAGCCGTCGCGACCAACGAGACCATTATCACGAGTGACCGGTTGGAATACGACTTCCCGCGCGCCCTTGCCCTCTTTACCGGAAACGTGCTGGTGCGGGACAAGGACATGAAGATGTGGGCCGACAAGATGACGGTCATCCTGACGCCGCGGGACGAGATTGAATCGGTAACGGCGATCGGGCGGGTCCGCATCATCCAGCCGGATCGCAAGGCCCGCTGCCGCAAGGCGATTTTCCTGATGGACAAAAACGAGGTGATACTGACCGGTGACGCGGTGATCGAACAGGGCCAGGATCGCGTCGAGGGGCGGGTCATCCATATCTGGACCGATAGCGATCGCATGGTCAGCGAACCGGGGCACCTGGTGATATTCTCAAAAGACCAGGAACCGGAGGACCCTCCTCCGCTGAAGCTACGGAGGGCAGGCGGAGGACGGAGGACGGAAGTCGGAGGACGGAAGTCGGAGGGCGGAAGTCGGAAGACGGAAGCTGGCGGTCGGGAATCGGGTGAGCCAATTTCTGATCTTTGACCTCCGACTTCCGCTTGAAGGCGTGGTCGGGGAGGGGTATGATCTCCGGTAGAAGAACAATATGCTGCTAGAAGCAACAGGAATTGAAAAAGGTTACCGGGGTCGACCGGTTGTAAAGAAGGTCGATCTTCAGGTTGGACGCGGCGAGATAGTTGGACTGCTCGGGCCGAACGGGGCGGGCAAGACGACCACGTTTTACACGGTGGTCGGCTTGGTACGCGCCGATGGCGGTTCGATCATATTCGATGACCACGACATCACGCAGGCGCCGGTTTACCAACGGGCGCGGCTGGGTATTGGATACCTGGCACAGGAGCCGTCTGTCTTCCGCAAGCTGACGGTCGAGCAGAACGTTGGCGCGATCCTCGAGACCCTCGATATGGATGCCGCCGCGCGCAAGGCACGTGCAGAGGAGTTGCTCGCGGACCTGGGGTTGACCAAGGTGGCACGCCAGAGGGCGTATACGTTAAGTGGCGGCGAACGCCGCAAGCTGGAGATCGCACGGGCGCTGGTGCGTGATCCGTTGATGCTGATGCTGGACGAGCCCTTCAGCGGGGTGGACCCGCTGGCGGTCAACGACATCCAGGAAATCGTCAGGGGATTGCGCGATCGGGGGCTCGGGTTGCTGATTACGGATCACAACGTGCGGGAGACACTGGCAGTTGTAGATCGCGCCTACTTGCTTTACGATGGAGAAGTCCTGCGTGAGGGACCGAGCGATTTTTTGATCAATGATGAGATGAGTCGAAAGTTGTACCTGGGTGAAACGTTCAAGTTGTAAGGAGGGCTGACTATGCCGATCGAAGTCACCACGCGTCATATGCAGGGCATGGAGGATATCCAGGAGTATGCGGAGAGCAGGGCGGCCGAGCTTGCGGATGCGTTCCGGGGCTGCGAGCATGTCCACGTGATCTTGGATCACGAGAAACACCTGTTCAAGGCGGAGGTCGTGATTCAGGCGGGGCACCATGTGCGTATCGAGGCCGAGGAAGAGGTCGACAATATGCGCGCCGCTATTGACGGAGCCTTTGAGAAGGCGGAGCGGCAGTTTCGGCGCCTGAGGGACAAGGTTAAGGATCACCATTCGGCAATGAAGTACGAGGAATCCAAGAAAGAGCGTGGAGAAGAAATTTGAGCACATCAGACGGAAATACCGTGAAACCCACATCGGTCAGTGTCGGCACCTTCCTGGAGGTAGGCGGCCGAGACCTGAGCCTGGAGCTGGTCGCCGGCGAGAAAGGCCTCAAACGCCGCATTCCCGAAGTGACGATCAACCGTCCCGGCTTGGCACTGACCGGGTTCTACAAGAGTTTCGCCGAGCACCGCATCCAGGTGTTGGGGATGGCCGAATACGCCTACCTCATGTCACTTGAGGCCGAGGAACGGGCTACGCGGCTGAGGCGCTTCTTTGAGCGCAAGATCCCCTGTGTCATCCTCGGGCGGTCCAAGCGTCCGTTCCCCGAGATGGTCGAGCTCGCCGAGGAGTTCAAAACCCCGGTGTTGCGCTCGAAGTTGATCACGAAGCACCTGATCAACGCAGCCACCATCATCATGGAGAATCTCAGCGCACCGCGCTCGAAAGCACAGGGCACGATGCTCGAGATCCAGGGCATTGGCGTGTTGATCGAGGGCAAGCCGGGCATGGGCAAGAGCGAAACGGCCCTGGCCCTGATTCAGCGCGGCGGGGCATTGGTCTCGGATGATATTACGGCATTGCGGCTCGACAGCGCGGGCGCGGTCATGGGCGCGGCGGTCGACGTGACCCGCTTCCACATGGAGATTCGCGGGGTCGGCATTGTACACGTCCCGAGCCTGTTCGGTGTATCGTCGGTTCGTGGCGAGAAACGACTCGAGCTGGTTGTGACGCTCTGCAAACCGGGCGAGTGCGAGCTGGGCGACGCCAGCCTGTATTCCCACGGAACGTGCAGGTTCATGGGGGTCGAGATCCCGCGTGTGCATCTCCCGGTGGCGCCGGGGCGCGACATTGCGAACGTGGTGGAGGCCGCGGCGTTGGACCAGAAACTGCGCATGCTCGGACACGATGCAGAGAAGGAATTGGATGAGAACCTGATGGCCCTGCTGCAGCGCGGCCGCAACGGTAGCGAGTGAGTAAGCCTGTGGCGGACAACGAATCATCACGCGTTTTTGAAATCCGGAACCAGTACGGGATCCACGCCCGGCCGGCGGCACTGTTTGTGAAGACGGCCGGCAAGTATGACGTGGATGTCATGGTGGAGAAAGATGGCAACAGCGTGTCAGGCAAGAGCATCATGGGGCTCATGACGCTGGAGGCGTCGCGCGGGTCAAAACTGACCGTGACGGTGAGCGGCCTGGACGCTGAACAGGCGCTGGATGAACTGCAGGCCCTGTTCGAAGCTGGGTTCGACGAAGAGTAGTAGGAGAAGTGATCAGTAGTCAGTGATCAGTAATCAGTAGGGGTGACCCCGTCAACCCACTGATTGGTCTGACGGTTTTCCTGAAGGACCGTGTTGAATGTGCGGATCTTGCGGATACTGATCACTGATCACTGATCACTGAAAACGTGGCCATGGGCCGCGTCATGGGTGAAGTATGGCTGACGCGGGACAAAACGACAGGATGCAGGCCCATCATGCGCGTGGGATCGGTGTGTCGCCGGGCGTTGTGATCGGACCGGTCTTCGTGCTGGCCTCGCAGGCTGTCACGGTCGTGGAAGAGAAGCTGAAGCCGGAGCAGATCGACCACGAGATTGCGCGCCTGGAAGATGCCCTGATTGCCACCCGCGGCCAGCTCAAGTTGATCCAGGAAGATCTCGGGGAGCAGACCGGTGGACGGGATGCCAGTATTCTTGATGCGCACCTCCTGGTGCTGGATGACCGCGCCTTTGTTGAAGAGGTCATCAAGAAGACCCGCAAGGACTGCTGCAATGTCGAGGTGGCCGTTCGCGATGTGGCCGAGAGCTATGCCGGGATGCTGGCCGCACTCAAGGACGATTACCTGCGCGAACGCGTGGCCGACGTACGGGACGTTGCTCGCCGGGTGATTCGCAACCTGCTGGGGGATGTTGATACGGCCCTGGGCAGCCTGACCCAGAAACACATCGTGGTGGCCAACGACCTCGCCCCGTCTGATACAGCAACGCTGCGCAAGGATGTCGTGTCAGGGTTCGCGACGGACTTGGGGAGCCCCACGTCGCATACCGCTGTCATGGCCCGCGCACTGGAGATTCCGGCGGTGGTGGCGCTGCGCGATATCACGCAGCACGTACGCTCGGGCGACATCGTCTTGATGGACGGCAACAAGGGCGCGTTGATCGTCAATCCGACCCCGGAAGAACTCGAAGAGTACGGGGCCCTGGCCGAAGCTCGCCGGAGTATTGAGCGTGGATTGGACAGCCTGTTGGACGAGCCCGCCGAGACGAGCGACGGGCATCGCATTATCCTGTCGGCCAACATCGAGCACCCCGACGAACTCCCCGCGGTGAAACAGCACGGCGCCGAGGGGGTAGGGCTGTTCCGGTCGGAGTATCTCTTTATTTTCCGTGGCGCGGCCGTGGGCGAGGAGGAACAGGCCGTGGCCTATACGAAACTGGCCACCACACTGCACCCCGACCCGGTGATCATTCGTACCCTGGACCTCGGCGGCGACAAGTTTTTCCGCGACGGGCTGGGGCACGATGAGAGCAATCCGTTCCTCGGGTGTCGCTCCATCCGTCTTTCGCTCCAGTATCCCAAGCAGTTCAAGAGCCAGATGCGTGCCATTCTGCGTGCCAGCGCGGTGGGCAACGTGAAGATCATGTATCCCATGATCAGTAACGTGGACGAGGTCTTGCAGGCCAACGAACTGCTCAAGGAAGCTAAGCAAGAACTGCGCGACAGCAAGGTGCCTTTCACAGAGGATATCGAGGTCGGCGCCATGGTTGAAGTGCCCTCGGCGGCGCTTGCGGCGGACGTGTTGGCCGAACATGTCAGTTTTTTCAGTCTTGGCACCAATGACCTGATCCAGTATACGATTGCGGTTGATCGAGTGAACGAGCGCGTGGCCTATCTGTATGAGCCGACGCACCCGGCCGTGTTGAAGTTGATCAAGATGGCCGTGGATGCCGGTCACGCGAAGGGCATATGGGTGGGTGTGTGCGGCCAGATGGCGGCCGACCCTGTGCTGGCGCCTTTGCTCGTGGGCATGGGCGTGGATGAATTGAGTGTGTCTCCGCAGGCGGTTCCGCTGGTGAAAGACGCCGTGCGAAGCGTGTCGTATGAGCAGTCGCGGCAACTTGCCGAGACGGTGCTTAAATGTCGTTCGGGAACAGAAGCGTTGCGGCACTGCCGGGAGATGGTCCGTGAGACCGCGCCGGAGGTGCTGGAGCTTATATAGGAAAAAGAAGAGTAGGGGAGATACAATGGGGAATCGGTTGATTTTTACGTCGGAATCGGTCACGGAAGGACATCCGGACAAAGTCGCGGACGGCATCTCGGATGCGATCCTGGATGCACACCTGTCTGCAGACAAGAACTCGCGCGTCGCCTGTGAGACGATGGTCTCCACCGGTATGGTGGTTGTGGCCGGTGAGATCACCAGCAGAGGCATCGTGAGCTATCCCGATGTGGTGCGCAAAAAACTCCACAAGATCGGCTATTCGGACACCAGCAGCGGCTTCGGAGCCGATAGCTGTGCGGTGCTGGTGTCTCTCGACCGGCAGTCCGCGGATATTTCCCAGGGCGTCACCGCCGGCGAAGGCATGTACAAGGAGCAGGGCGCCGGTGACCAGGGCATGATGTTTGGCTATGCCTGCGACGAGACGCGTGAGCTGATGCCTATGCCGATCATGTTTGCCAACCGTCTGACGCGGCAGCTCTCCAAGGTGCGCCGGTCGCGCAAGCTTCCGTTCCTGCTTCCCGACGGGAAGTCACAGGTGTCGGTGGTCTACGAGGACGGCAAGCCGGTGGGTATCGACACGATCGTCGTCTCTTCGCAGCACACGCCGGAGGTATCGCACAAGAAGCTGACTGCCGGAATCATCGAAGAGGTCGTCAAGAAAGTCATCCCCGTGAAGCTGCGCAAGAACACGCGCTACCTGATCAACCCGACCGGCCGTTTCGTGGTGGGCGGGCCTCACGGCGATTGCGGACTGACGGGCCGCAAGATCATCGTCGACACCTACGGCGGCATGGGCCGTCACGGCGGCGGCGCCTTCTCGGGTAAGGACCCCTCCAAGGTGGACCGCAGCGCGGCCTACATGGCGCGTTATGTGGCCAAGAACATCGTGGCGGCCAAGCTCGCGGCACGTTGTGAAGTACAGCTTGCCTACGCGATCGGCTTTGCTGATCCGGTGTCGGTCAACGTCAACAGCTTCGGCACCGGCAAGGTGTCGGACGATGCGCTGGCCGCGGCCGCGGAGAAGGTGTTCGGCCTGCGTCCGGCCCAGATCGTGAAGTCGCTCAACTTGCTGCGTCCGGTCTACGAGCCGACCTCGGCCTACGGGCACTTCGGGCGCACCAGCGCGAAGGACCTGGAGGTGTTCACATGGGAGAAGACCGACAAGGTGAAAGCGCTTCTGAAGGCGGCGGTATAGAGCATTGCCAACCGCGCCGCGGCGCAACAAGGTGACTAAGGATTGAGTATGGCGACGAAAAAGAAGAAGAAAAAAGTACTGGATGCCGTAGTGGCGGATATGTCACTGGCGGATTTCGGTAAGCGTGAGATTGCCCTGGCCGAGGAAGAGATGCCCGGCCTGATGCGTTTGCGCGCGGATTACGGTGCCGAAAAGCCGCTGAAGGGCGCGCGGATCACGGGATCGCTCCACATGACGATCCAGACGGCGGTTCTGATCCAGACCCTTGAGGCGCTGGGCGCCAAGGTTCGCTGGGCGAGCTGCAACATCTACTCGACGCAGGACCATGCCGCCGCCGCCATCGCGGCCAGCGGGACGCCGGTCTTCGCCAAGAAGGGCGAGTCGCTCGAGGAGTACTGGGAGTACACCGATCGCATCCTCGACTGGGGCAACGGGCGCGGTCCGAACCTGATCCTGGATGACGGTGGCGATGCGACGCTTTTCGTTCACCTTGGCCGCGAGGCCGAGGATGACCCCTCGATCCTGAAGCGTACACCCGGCAGCGCCGAAGAGGCCGTCCTGTTGAAGCAGGTGGCCAAGGCGATCAAGCGTGATCCGGGTCGCTTCCATCGCATCGCCGACAAGATCATCGGCGTGTCGGAGGAGACCACCACAGGCGTGCACCGCCTCTACCAGATGCACGAGAAGGGCCGCTTGTTGTTCCCGGCATTCAACGTGAACGACGCGGTCACGAAGTCGAAGTTCGATAACCTTTACGGCTGCCGCCATTCACTGGTGGACGGTATCTGCCGCGCCACCGACCTGATGCTGGCGGGCAAGGTCGCCGTGGTTGCCGGCTATGGGGATGTAGGCAAAGGCTCCTGCCAGTCGCTGCGCGGACAGGGCGCGCGCGTTGTCGTGACCGAGATCGATCCGATCTGTGCGCTGCAGGCAGCCATGGAAGGCTACGAAGTGATGACCATGGACGAGGCCTGCGAAGTCGGCGACCTGTTCGTGACCACGACCGGCTGCTGCGACGTGCTCACCGAGAAGCATATGCGCCGCATGAAGCACATGGCGGTCGTCTGCAACATCGGGCACTTCGACAGCGAAATTCAGATTGAGAAGATCGAGAAGTACAAGTGGCAGGAGATCAAGCCGCAGGTGGACCTCGTGACCTTCCCGAGCAAGCGCAGCATCCTGGTGCTGGCCAAGGGACGGCTCGTCAACCTGGGCTGCGCGACGGGGCATCCGAGTTTCGTGATGTCGAACAGCTTCTCCTGCCAGGTGTTGGCGCAAATGGAGCTCTATACCAAGCGTGACGAGTATCCGGTGGGCGTCTACGTCTTGCCGAAGTTGCTGGATGAGCACGTGGCGCGTGTTCATCTCGGTAAGCTGGGGATGAAACTTGATCGGCTCACCCGCAACCAGGCCAAGTACCTGGGACTCAAGCAGGATGGGCCCTTCAAACCGGATACATACCGGTATTGACGGGTTTCGGTAGAGAAGGCGAATGTGTTTTTGTTGAAGGTGGAAACGTAAGGAGACAGGAAGATGAAGTATCGTCTGATGATGGCTTTGGTTGGCGTGATGAGCATCGCGGCTGTGGCAGGGGCGCAGGTGGAATCGGATAACCAGCCGGACTGGTATGTATCCCCCGCAATAGGCCTGCTTGTGTTTGAAGGTGACCAGGAGGTCGAGAACGGTCTGCAGTTCAACGTGCGCGTCGGGCGTGACGTGAGCGAGTGGTGGTCCCTGGAAGGTATGATCTTCGTGGCCCCGCGCCTCGATGAGAACTTTCGGACCGACTTCGACGGCACGGAGGTCTCGCGCCTGGATGAGGCAAATGACTTCTCTGGGGTGGACTCCACCTCTGCGATCGGTTTGGCCCTTGAGGGGCTTTTCCACTTCACGCGTTGGGACCGGCTGGATCCGTTCCTCGCGATCGGTGGCGGCCTGACGTTCTATGCCGATGACATGGCCGAGGGCGCGACCGAGCCGACATTTCGCCTCGGTGGCGGCGTTATGTATCACTTCAATGATGAGTGGGCTGCGCGTGCGGATGCCCGCCTTCTCCTCGCCGGGAAAGACACCGAGGCCAACGGGCAGGTCGATGGTAGCGTGGTCTGGACCTGGGGTGCGCGAATGGACCCCTCCATGCGTGCGACCGGTGGACCGCTGGACAGCGATGGTGACGGACTCTCCGATGTGCGTGAGTCGGAACTGGGTACCGATCCGTACGATCCGGACACGGACAAGGATCAGCTCAGTGACGGCGATGAAGTGCTGACCGCCATGACCGATCCGCTCAACCCGGATACCGACTATGACGGACTCAAAGACGGACCCGAAGTGCACCAGTATAAGACCGATCCGCTTGACCGCGACACCGATGATGGCGGCGTAGCCGATGGTCACGAAGTGATCGAAGACGGCACGGACCCGCTGAACGGGGCGGACGACCTGGTGCTCTTTGAGCTGAATCTGCAGTTCGACTATGACAAGGCCGACATCAAGCCCGAGTACTTCGACGATCTGAACGTGATTGCCAAGGTTATGAAGCGTAACACGGATTCCTCGGCGCGCATCGAAGGACACGCCGACAAGCTCAAGCGCTCGAGTGCGCGCTACAATCGCCGGCTCTCCAAGCGCCGTGCGCAGTCCGTGCTCTCCTACCTCGAGCAGGTTGCCGGGATCGGAGGCGATCGCATGGAGTCGATTGGGTATGGTTTCGACCGTCCCAAGGCCGAGAACGATCCCGAGTACGGCAACCCGATCAACCGCCGCGTGGAAGTTTACCTGCGCGGAGTGGACAAGGAAGCCGAGGGGCTCGGTGGCGACGTCCTGAAGAGCGACGAGGCCGAGGCCGAAGTCGAAGCGGATATGAAGTAAGCAGCCCAACGGGTACTCGGAAAGCACAACAGGAGGAATGGCTATGGTGGACCTGAACGTTGAACAGATCATGGAGATCTTACCCCACCGTTATCCGTTCCTCCTCGTTGACCGGATCACGGATTTGGACTGCGAAGCGCAGCACGTTGTCGGTATCAAGAATGTCACGATGAACGAGCCCTTTTTCCAGGGCCACTTCCCGGGACACCCGGTGATGCCGGGCGTGCTGCAGCTTGAGGCCATGGCCCAAACGGGCGGTGTCCTCCTGATTACACTGCTGCAGACGCATGACCTGACCCCATACTTCATGTCAATCGACAAGGCGAAGTTCCGGCGCGTGGTTGTGCCGGGCGACCAGCTTACGATTGACGTGCAGATCACGAATCTGCGCCCGAGGCGTGCACGCATGAAGGCGGTGATCCGGGTGGGGGACCAGGTGGCATCTGAAGCCGAATTGATGTGTATGGTCACCGATCGGCAGGCGGGCGATTGACGAAGGTACACATAAAGCCGTGTCGTGCGGCGTTGGGGATGCTGGCCGTCGGATTGCTGGCTGCCGCCGGCCTTCACGCTGCTGATACCGGAACCGTAGCGCGTGCGTCTGCCATGGCCAGCCGCCTCCCGGCGCGCGCCATATCCACGCCACCTTCAAGCGGCGAGGGATACGTCGATTTCAGCTTTGACCAGGTCGACGTCTATTCCTTTGTTAAGCTGGTCGGAGAAGTCACCGGCCGCAAGTTCGTGCTGGGCGAAGGGGTCGCCGGCAAGATCACGGTCGTGTCGCCCCGTGTGCAGCAGTCCGAGGTCTACCCGCTCTTCGTATCGATTCTCGAATCGGTTGGCTGCTCGGTAGTCGAAGACGGTGCCCTCCACCGCGTCGTGCGTCTGCTGGCCCGTCCCACCCCGATGGGTGCCGTCGTGGGCAGCGGTGAACACGGGGAAGGGCTCATCACCAAGGTGATTCGGCTGGAACACGTTGATGCCAACGACATGGTCAAGGTTCTCGAATCCAAGGTCATGGGCGGCAAGGCAGGCGGGATCGGTGCTGTTGAAGACACCAACCACCTTATCGTTTCAGAGACGGCATCGGTGGTCCGCCGTATCGAGCAGATTGTGGAAGAGATCGACCAGCCCGGCCTGCAGCGGATAACGGAAGTGGTGACGCTTCAGCACGCCGGCTCCGAAGATGTGGCACAACAGTTGAACGCCGCGCTGATGGAGCGGCAGTCGCGCGGACATAGCATGCAGCAGCGCCTGCCTTCCGTTTCCTCCTCAATGGTGGGGCGGTCACGCTCGGCACTCGTTGTGGCCGCCTCGCATGCCAATGCCCTGTTGCTGGTGGGGACACAGGCGCAGGTTGATGAGCTGAAGGGGCTTATTGAGAAGGTCGACGTTGACACGCCGTCAGGCCAGGGCCGCCTCAACGCCATATTCCTGGAGTACATTTCCGCCAAGGAAGCCGCCGCGAGCATCAGCGCACTGCTGGAGAAGCGCAACGTGAAGGGGCAGGCAGCTTCGCGACTGAGCCCGATTGCCATCGAGGCGAGCGAGGCCAACAACGCCCTGCTGGTCGACGCTACACCCGGTGATTTCGATGTCGTGCTTAAGCTCGTTGAACAGCTCGACCGCGTGCCGGCCCAGGTACACATCAGCGTTATGATTGCCGAGTTGACCGTCAGCGATGACTTCACCTTTGGCGTGGAGCTCGGAGCGCTCGACTTGCCCGAGGGCAAGGGCGATACGGCGATCCAGGGCGGCAGCACGTTTCAGAATAGCGCCGATAGCGTCCTGAACAGCATTCAGCAGGGCCTCTTCCCGCAGGGCATGACCGTGGGGCTGGCCTACGGCAACCGGATTGATGACAACGGCAACCTGTCCACCAGCTACCCCGGCCTGATCAACATCAACGCGATCAAGAAGGATGGGCGCTTCAAGGTGCTCTCGGAGACCTCCCTGGAGGCCCTGGACAATCGCGAAGCCTTCGTGAACATCGTCAACGAGATCCCTATCCTGAAATCGACCATTGAAGGCGGATCGGGCTCGGCGCGCGATGTGATCCAGAACATCGAGCGTATCGAGGCCGGTATCAAGCTGAAGCTGACACCGCACGTGGTGGATGGATACAAGGTGCGGATGGACCTGAATCCGAGCATCGAGGTCATCCAGGACACCGGCCTGACGCCGACCATCGCGCGGCGGGAAGTGAGCACGACCGTAACCGTCCCCAGCGGACGCACGATCGTCATCGCCGGACTCACCCGGCAGGACCAGATCGAGACGCGGCGCAAGGTGCCTGTCCTGGGTTCGATTCCCCTGATCGGGATGCTGTTCCGCAGCCGCGTTGAAACCGATCAGCGCACCAACCTGCTGATCTTTGTTACGCCCATCATGGTCAACACCATGTCCGACCAGGAAGGGCTGCGCCGCGAGTGGGAGCTGAAGACAGGGCTGCCCGAGGGACCGGACGAGCGTGAGCAGTAAGTAGTGGGCTGTGAGCAATGGGGGAGGTACGAACGTGGCTGTCGGCGACAAGGATGCTGCTTCCCTCCGGGCCCGCGCCGAAGCGATGGGCCTTCGGTTCCTGGAGCAGATTCCGGATAGCTGTCTTGATCCCCTCCTGATCGCACAAGTGCCTGTCGAATGGGCACGCAGCAACGGCATGCTGCCGATTCGCCTTGATGGGGAAGCCTGTGTGGCGACAGCCGACATCGATCGCGTCCAGCCCCAGGAAGACCTGGCACTTCTGATTGGCGAGGATCTCGCCACGGTGGCGGCGCCACACGAGGTCATCCTGCGGGGAATCGAGCGCTGCTATTTCAGTCGGGATGACTCGCCGGATGAGTTTCTGCGAGGGTTGGAGGGTGACGCCGTTGCATTCAGTCCCGCCGCACTGGGCGGCAACGATCTGCTCGCTGAAGCCGAGAAGGCGCCGGTGACGCGCCTGATCAACCTGATCCTGCTCGAGGCGGTCAAGCGCCAGGCCTCCGATATCCATTTTGAGCCGTTCGAGTCGCGGTTGCGGGTGCGCTACCGGGTCGACGGCAATCTCTACGAACAGTCGTCGCCGCCCAAACACCTGGAGGATGCCCTCGTGTCGCGTCTGAAGGTGATGGGGCGTATGGATATCGCCGAGCGACGCCTACCGCAGGACGGCATGGCACGCGTGCATGTGGGCGAACGTGAGATTGATGTGCGTGTCTCGACCGTGCCGGTTGCAGAAGGTGAGCGGGTCGTGCTGCGGCTGCTCGATCAGCAGGCGGCCCTTCTGCCGCTGGATAGCCTCGGCATGAGCGCGGCCATTCTCGATGGTGTGGAGGGGCTGCTCTCGGCCCCGCACGGGATGATCGTTGTGAGCGGCCCGACCGGTGCCGGCAAGACGACCACGCTCTATGCAGCGCTGGGTCAACTGGATGCTTCGCGCCGCAACATTATGACCATCGAAGATCCGATCGAGTATCAACTGCCGGATATCGGACAGATCCAGGTCAAGCCCAAGATCGGCCTCACCTTTGCCCAGGGATTGCGGCATATCCTGCGGCAGGACCCGGATATCGTGCTCGTTGGCGAAACGCGCGACCGCGAGACGGCGGATATCGCCGTACGCGCCTCGTTGACCGGCCACCTGGTTTTCACGACCCTGCACACGAACGATGCACCCGGAACCGTGTCGCGCCTGGTGGACATGGGCGTGGAGCCTTACCTGCTGGCCTCCTGTCTGCGCGGGGCCATGGCACAACGCCTGGTTCGCAGGCTCTGTCCACACTGTCGGCGCGAAGTGACGGCCGACGCATCCCGGGTGCGTGACCTGGGAGAGGCGCTGGCGGCCCGCGTGGTCGGCAAGCCCGTATGGGAGCCGGTTGGGTGTGACCAATGCCTGGAGGGCTACAGCGGCCGAATCGGCGTGTTCGAGCTACTACAGGTCGACGGGGCCCTGCGTGATGCCATTCGGCGGGGCTCGGCCGGACTCGATGAGCTGCGGGCCCTGGCCATGGCCGCCGGGATGCGCCCGTTGGTGGCCGATACCGTCGACCGCATGTTGGCGGGTGAAACAAGTCTCGATGAAGCCCTCAACGTTGCCGCCGCATGAAGACCTTTGAGTACAAAGGGTATGACGCGGCCGGGAAAGCGGTGAAAGGGCTCACCGAGGGGACGAGCGTTAAGCATGCCCGCGAACAGTTGGCGGCGAGCGGTATTCTTGCCGAACGGATCACGCCCACCGGTCGTCGTGTACGTCTGCCGCCGCAGGAAAGGGCGGTTCTCTATCGGGAGCTCAGCTCGTTGCTGCGTGCGGGAGTGCCGCTGCTCGGGGCGCTCGATATCATGCTGCAGTCGCCGGAACTGTCGGGGGTTCGGGTGGTGCTGGCCGCTACGCGGGATGGCATTCGGGAGGGGCGCGCGCTGGCGCAGTCATTGACCGATGCCAGTGCTTCTGTGGGTGCGTTCGAGACGGCCGTGGTGGAAGCCGGGGAGGCGTCAGGCGGGCTACCCGATATGCTCGAGCGCTGTGCGGCATTTCTCGAAGAACAGGACCGCGTCCGCGAACGGGTGCAGGGCGCGCTGATATATCCCGCCATTGTTTTCACGGTTGGTATTGTTGTGGCTGTCCTCATGCTGGGACTCCTGCTGCCGAGGGCGGCGGCCGTACTGGGCGATCGGGCAGGGGAACTGCCGGGGCTCACACGATTCATGCTGAGTATCGGGCACGGCATCGAGCATGGCTGGCCGGTTCTCCTGGTTGCGGCGATCGCGATGGTTGTGCTGGGGCGTCGTCTCTTGCGGCGCGGATCCCTCTGGCGCCTGCGTTTTGATCGTGCCCTGTTTCGGGCGCCCGGGTTTGGTCGCGGCTATCGTCTCCTGGCCAACATGCGCTTTGCCCGCACCATGGCCATTCTGGTGGGCGGCGGCGTCTCGCCTATCCAGGGCATGGTGTTGGCCGGCCGCGCAACGGGAAGTGTTGCGGTGGAACGCGATGCCGCTGCCGGTGCTGACAAGGTGGAGCACGGCACCAGCCTCTCCGAAGCCGTGCAGGCGATTGTCCCACTGTCCGGAACGCTCCCGGGCTGGATCAGGGTCGGCGAGGCCAGCGGCGAACTCGATCGCCTGCTTGATAGTGCGGCCCGCCGTTTCGAAGAGGCGTGGGATCGTTTCCTTCGGCGCTGGTTGGTGATCGTGGAACCGGCCCTGATCGTCCTGATCGGCGGGTTCGTGCTGCTCGTCACCCTCTCCGTCCTGCTGCCCATCCTGAACCTGAGCCAGACGCTCGGGAAGTGACCGCGAGTATTCTGCGCTAACAGCGCAGAATGCTGCCGCTCTCCCTCAATTGACTTAGGACAGTCGGGTAGAGTATTATGGTTGTGTGAGTTTTCTCTTCCAACGATGGCTTTCCGTAGATTCGCGTAGCCTGCGTGCCCAATTCGGCATTGGGTTGTTGCTGTTCTTCGCCGTGCCGGCCCTGGCGATGTGGTACTTCATCCATTCGCAGAACAGTGATGCTGGCCTAACGCCATTCTGGGTGGTGCTCTTCAGTGTCTTCGTCCTGATGCTCGCCGTCGCGGGATTTCTCCTGATGCGCCGGGGCCCGATGCAGGTTGAGGCCTTGCGCGGCCGGCTCGAGGGCGTGGTGAAGGATGAGCTGACGGACAGCGTAACGAAGGAGGCCCTCTCGGTCGCCAATGACGTCGAGTCGATCAATGCCTGTATGCGCGTGATTGTCGAAGAGCTGCGCTCCCATATCAAGGAAGTCGAGGGGGAGCGTGGGCGACTGAGCGAGAGCCTGGTTTTGGCCGAGAAGGTCGAGGGACTGGGCACGATGGCCACGGGCGTGGCACACGATTTCAACAATCTCTTTGCAGCGGTGATGGGAAACGCCAGCATCGTGATCAGCAGCATGGCGTCTGATGCGCCCGCGCGGGACAACGCCCTCCAGATCCAGGCCACTGCGGCACAGGCGGTCGAACTGACAAACAAGATCGCGCTATATTCAGGGCATTGCCGCTTTGACGGAGCGCCGGTGAAGTTGAGCACGCTGGTTGAGGAGAACCGGGAGGCGATCGAAGGCCTCGTGTTCAAGGGCGTGAAAGTTGACTATCGCCTCGATGACAATATGCCGCTGATCTGCGGCGATCGCCACCAGCTTCAACTGCTTCTCCGGGGCCTGGTCGAGAATGCGTCGGAGGCCATCGTGAGCCGGGTGGGAACCGTGACCATCTCGACCGGCATGATGCTCTGCGATGACGAGACAACTGAGAAGCTGGTCCTGCACGAGAAGATCCCCCCCGGTCGGTATGCGTACGTGGAGGTAGCCGATGACGGGGCAGGCATCTCGCAGAAGGTGCGGGCGCACATGTTCGACCCGTTCTATTCGAACAAGATCCGTGGCCAGGGCATGGGATTGTCCGTTGCCCTGGGTGTGTCACGTGCCCATTCGGGCGGCGTCCTGGTCGAAAGCGTACCCAACCACGGATCCGTCTTCCGCGTTATCTTTCCGTGCCCCAGTGCGCTGAACAACGGGTAGGTTCCTGCCGCCTCCGTTCATCCTTCCAGTGCCTTGCGAATGCTGTTCCGCATGCTGGCGATCGTGAATGGCTTGTGGATGAAGCCGGCGAGTCCCTTCTCCGTAAACCGGGCGATAGCTTCATCCTCGTCGTAGCCACTGATGAGGAGAACAGGTACGTCCGACTTCAGCGTGTGGATCTGGCGAAACGCTTCAGCGCCGTTCATGTGTGGCATGGTCATGTCGAGCAAGACGAGCCGGATATCGTCGGCATTTACCTCAAACATGTCCACCCCGGCGCGGCCATCCTCGGCCGTCAACACCTCGAACCCGAGCGTCTCAAGCACACGCTTGCCCACAACACGCACGGTATCCTCGTCATCGACCAGCAGGACCGTCCCGCTTCCCTGCCAACTGTCGGGCGAGGGCAGGGGACACGTCGTGGGCGCGGGTTTGCTGCCCGTTGGAAAGCAGACCTTGATTGTGGTGCCCTTGCCGGGGGTGCTGTCGACCTTGATCGTCCCGCCATGGGAACGCAGGATGCCCAGCGTGGCCGCAAGTCCGAGGCCGCGCCCGGTGAACTTGGTCGAAAAGAAGGGGTCGAACATGCGAGCGACGGTGTCCTTGTCCATGCCGCATCCCGTGTCGCTGACCTCCAGGTAGACGTATGTGCCGGGCTCGGCACCTTCGCCAAGCAACATCGTCTTCAAGGCCTGGCGGCTGTATTCCCGCATGCCGGTTGAGATGGATACGGTTCCGCTCTTGTTGTCAATCGCTTCCGATGCATTGATCACCAGGTTCAGGATGATCTGCTGGACTTGTCCCTGATCGGCATCGATGGGTACGAGGTCAGTGGCCAGGTTCTGGCGCAGCACCACGGTTTTGGCCATGGATACGTGCAGAAGATTACCCATACCGGAAACCACGTCGGTAAGGTTCACCGGCTCAACGACGAAGCGTCCCTTGCCGGAGTAAGCAAGGAGTTGCTTGCAGAGCTCGCTGGCCTTGCGCGCCGTGTTCCTGATCGTATCCAGGTCCTCACGCGCAGGGTGCACCTCCTCCATGTCCATGAGCACGAGCTCCGCGCTTCCCAGTATGCCGCAAAGCAGGTTGTTGAAATCGTGTGCGATGCCGCCGGCGAGTATACCCAGGCTCTCCAGCTTCTGCATGTGCTGGAGCTGGCTGTCGAGCTGTTCGCGCTCCAGCGCGGCCTGTCTGCGCTCGGTGACATCCAGGTACACCGCCGCCATGTGCAGGGGCGCGGTCTGGAAGGCATGGACCTCGTAGGCGCCCTTGATCACACCGTCGTCGTAGTCGACATGCTCGGTCGACCATGGGGTTCCCTCGCCGGCCGCACGGCGGTACATGGCGGGGATCTCGGTCTCGGCCAGGGGTGGAAACGCCTGCTCAATCGTCTGGCCGATGAATTGGCTGCAATCAACCTTCAGTATACTGCTCGCACCTTCGTTGGCCGACACGAAGATCAGGGCGTCGCCTTCCAGGCGGTACGTCAGCATCCCGACCAACGGGCTTCCATCGGTGGGAACCAGCTTGGCGATAAGGTCAGGGCCTGTGTGCACGGGTAGGGTCATGGTAGAACAATGGTTGCGGGTGATGAGTCGGCGGAGGAGAGTGCTTCTATTCTGTCCCGGCAGGAACGGGCTTCGCGCCGCCGGTCGGTCTGTTCATAGAGCCGGGCAAGGTTCCCGAGAACGGCGCGCAGGCCGCCTGTCTCCCCGGGCGAGTCCTCCATGCGGTCATAGATTCCCAGTGCTTCAAGGTAGTGTGCTTCCGCCGTGTCGAGACGGCCCTGGAGACGTTCGACCTCGGCCAGGTTATTCAAGGCGGACGCCACGGCGGGATGGTCGTCTCCCAGTGTTTTGCGCTCCAGCTCGACGATCTTGGCATAGGTCTCCGCTGCCTCTTCGTAGCGTTGCTCCATGAAATAGATCTGGGAGAGCACGTCCAGGTATTCCTTGAGCGCCGCGTCGTCCTTCTGGCGCGCACGGTCACAGAGATCTGCAACACGCTCATAATGCGGCCTGGCCTGTTCTGTTTCTCCCAATGCGTAGTGCGTTTCGGCAACGTTCTTGACCGCCATGGCCGTGGCATGGTGGTCGGGACCATAGGCCCGTTCGGAAATGGCCAGCGCACGCTCGTAGAACGGAAGCGCATCCGCCTGCTTGCCCTGTTGACTGAGGACCTTGCCCATGTGGTTGAGGTCTGTGATGCGTGTAACGCGGTCTTTGCCGATAGCCCGATTCCAGGTGAGGAGGACGCTGTCCAGCTGTTGTCCGCTCACCGTGATCTGTGCGAAATTGGTGTACGACTCCTGTTCGGGGTAGTAGTCGGGACCTTCGTGCTGCTCGCGCAGGATCAGGACCCGGCGGTAGTGAGGTTCGGCGAGTGAGGCGCGGTCGGTGTTGAAGTAGATGTCGCCCAAATCCGTGTGCGTGTCGATCATGCGCGGATCATCGAGCGGCATGTTGGCCATCTCGATTTCCAGCACGCGCTGACCAATCGCGTCCAGCCCATCATAGATCCCCTGTGCCTTGTAGACATGGATGAGCGGTTTCAGGATTTCGGCGACGCGCATGTTGCGGGCGCCGTAGCGTTTGATCCGACTGGTAAGGACACGTCGCAGTACGCCGTCGGCCGCCGTCACGTTGCCCTCCCCAAGCAGCAACATGCCGAGATTGTAGAGAACTTCCTCCGTTGCGGGGTGATTGGGCCCAAAACGCTTCTCGGAGATGGTGACCGCATCGGCATAGTGACGCCGGGCAAAGTCACGT
>JADHWE010000003.1 GCA_016783675.1 Kiritimatiellia bacterium | reverse complement strand
GAATCTCGCGGATGTGCATACAAAACCGGTCAAGATCAAGGGCGTTAGTGTATACAACTAGGTTGCAGTGTAACCGACTTTGTTGTAACCACTTAGAGCAGTCAGGCATTGCCTGCAAAATAAACTCACGCTAGGGGGTATCACTGATCTACCCCAGCCCCGCCTGTAGTGCATTCTCAGTGGTTTCAGGGAGCATTTACCGGCTAATCGGCGACCGCTTTCCCTGGCCTGAAGTGGGCTTGGTTTTCAGAGGATTTCCTTCAGGTCGAGTCCTGCCTTTCGCATGCGTTCGATGAAGCGTTGAAGCTGTTTGGCGTGGGCGGGATCGGGGGCGTCGCGGCGCAGGCTTTCGAGGCGGTCGATCACCGTGGACATCAGCTTGAGGGGCTGGTCCGAACCGGGGGCGACCGGTAGTGGATCTGAAGGGCCGGGCAGGCCTGGCAGGATGCGGTTCTCAACGGAGCGGATGACGGCAAGCTGGGGAAGCGCCTGATCGTAGGCCTGCCGGACATCGACTTGGGCGACCTGGACGTATCGCATGGTCATCTTCGGGGTTTTGTGCCCGAGCAGTTTCATCAAGGCGGGCATCGGCATGCCGGCGCGCGCCATCTCGGTGGCGAAGGTATGGCGCAAGCGATGGCAGTAGATGCGCTCGGTGGTGTCGATGTGCTCGGTGAGTTCCTTGATAATGCAGTTATACCTTGCCTTGCCGATGTGGCGTCCGAAGTGGTCGATCATCATCAGGCGTCTGAGTCGCGGGGGTAAGCGCCGCTTCTGCCGGCATGCACGCTGGGCGATGATGCGGCGGATCAGCTCGACGGTGCGCTCGTCGAGCGGGATGAGACGCTGGGAATGAGTCTTTCCGACCGGGACGCGCAGGCTGAAGACGTCGGACCCGGAAGGCTCCAGCGCATTGAGGGGCATTAACCGGCCAATCGGCGACCGTTTTCCCTTTCCTCAATGCGGGGGCTCTTTCAAAGAATATCCTTCAGATCGTAACCGGCCTTTCGGATGCGTTTGATGAAGCGGTGGAGCTGCTTTGAACGGTCGGGATCGAGCTCATCACGGCGGTGACTTTCGAGGCCGGTGATCATGGCCTCCATCAGCTTGAGCAGCTGGATTGATTCGGGCTGCTGCGGGAGGGCCATGGTGGGCACGCACAGGGCCGGCAGTGTGCTGCTCTGAACGGAGCGGATGACGCTGAGTTGAGTGAGCGCCTGTTCGTAGGCCTCCCGCACGTCGGCCTGTGCGACCTGGACGTAGCGCATGGTCATCTTGGGCGTCTTGTGCCCCATTAGCTTCATCAAAGCGGGCACAGGCATACCGGCACGGGCCAGTTCGGTTGCGTAGGTGTGGCGCAGCCGGTGCGAGGTGATGTGCTCGGAGGGATCGAGGTGTGCGGTGAGCTCTTTGAGGTGCACCCCGTAAGTCGCAGGCGAGAGATGTCGCCCCCACGGACCAATCATCATCAGGTGCCTGCGCGACGGGCGCAGGCGTCGTTTCAACAGATGTGCGCGCTGCGCGATGATGCGGCGGATCAGCTCGACGGTACGCTCGTCAATGGGGATGAGTCGTTCGGCATAGGTCTTG
Source organism: Kiritimatiellia bacterium (assembly GCA_016783675.1). GTDB lineage: Bacteria > Verrucomicrobiota > Kiritimatiellia > UBA8416 > JABMPJ01 > JABMPJ01. The sequence continues at coordinate 75,776 of JADHWE010000003.1, read as the reverse complement.
CAGGGGGGGACGCGAAGGGAGAAGACCTCTGGTCCAGCAGGCTCCATAGCATTGAGGGCTAACGCGCGCATCTCGCCGATGCGCATACCGGTGTAGCGCATCAGCAGCAGGCCCATGGCCGGGCAGGTTCCGGCTTCGACGAAAGCCTTCTGTACAGCTTGGTCGAGCTCGGGCGACAGCGGCCTGGGCAGGTGGAGCGGTTCGGGGGCGATGTCTTCAGCACGGAGCAACGCGGGCGGTGGCGCGTCGCGCCACTGCCATTCGATCAAGTCCTCGAAGAAGGTTCTGAGGTTGTGGATCTCCCAGTTGCGGGTAACAACCGAGACGGAAAGGCGAGACTCGATCCATCCCTCGATGTGGGGATCTCGCTGGAGCTGACTGAAGCGCCGGACCTCAGGATGGTTCTCACGCAGGTAAGTGGAAAATCGTCGCAGCAGCCCTCTTTTGCTCTTGATCGTCTCCGGTCGTAGCGTCGTCTGCCAGCGGCGCAGGTAACGCTTAATCGTTGGATCGAAGTAATCCCTCATCAAGTAAGCCTTGGGCTTTGAGTACGTCGAGGGCCTCGCGGTAGTGAGCGCGCAGTTCGGGGTCCTCGATCTCGACGTAGCGCATGGTGGTGTGCGGTGAGCTGTGTCCCATCATCCGGGCCAGTACCAACAGCGGCACACGGCAGCGGGTCATATTAGCGCCGAAGCTGTGACGGAACCGATGAGGGTTAGCCTGCTTGATGCCGCTCTTACGACGGTGATAGCGAAAGATGCGCCGCAGACCTTCAGCGCTGAGAGGCTGCCCACGTCGCGGCCCTTTGAGCACGACGAACATGGCCTGTGAGTCCGTGGCGGGACGTTCGAGCTGTGCATAGAGGCGTAGCGTGTTGACGGCCGCGTCGGCCAGCGGCATGACCCGTTGCTTGTTGCCCTTGCCAAGAATACGCAGACTCTGGCCCAGGGCGTCGATATCGTTAACGCTCAGGTTGAGGACTTCAGCCGCGCGCAGTCCCTCAGCCCACATGAGCAGCATCATGGAGCGGTCGCGCCAGGTCTTGAGGCTTGCGTAGAAGGTCATCACCTGGTTGTCCTTGAGCGGATGGATCACCCGGTGCGGCTCCTTGACGCGCACCGATCCTCGCCGGGAGCGGCTGTGGAAGGAGAGCGCGTGGGTATGCTGCCGCCAGGCAGCAACGGTGGGGGCTTCGCCTGTGAGGAACTGGACGAAGCGTTGCAGCAGGCGCAGCCGCCGGTTGATCGTCGCGGGTGAGGCCGGTGGTGGACGCTTCATGTAATCGATAAACGTGATCAGGTCGTCTCCGGTAATCTGCTCCGGCTGCCGGTTCGCGGTGTCCATCCAGCGATAGGCCTCCAACAGATCGTAGGCGTAGGCGCGCCGAGTCCGTGGCGAAAGGCCGCGCAACACCAGTGTGTGGATGAACCGTTCAGCCTGCTCGACAGGCTGCCCGTCGGCTGAGAGCAGTTCCCATACCGGCTGCTCCTGGCGCTGAGACTGACGAATGGTGAAGGCGCTACGAGCCATGGCTTACTCCCATCGCGGTGGTTCTGGTAGGTCGAGCAGTTGATAGATCGGCTGGCTGTAGAGCAGGAAGCCACCCTGTACCAGCCCTTCGCGAGCCTTCCATAGCCCGTTGAGACTGAAGTGCAGGTACTCGCAGATCCGCTCGTCGGAGTAGAACGAGAGCCCCTCGGCGTCGCCGACACACTGCAGGAACACGTATAGCGCGATCGCGTCGGTACTCATGCTCCGGATGTGCTTTCCGTAGACCAGTTGCCGATCCACTGCGCCGAACTGCACCGGTATCGTGCGAACCCGTTCAGGGTCCACCGGCTGCTTGAAAATCTTGCGACGTGCTCCCCGCTTTGCCCTTTTCGAACTCTGCGAAGGCTTCCTGCGGCATGGTTCCAGTTCCGTTTTCATGCCGTGCACCTTGTCACAGCGGCCCGGATGCCGTAAAAGGACAAGGTGTGTGGAGTCTGATCAAGCCGCAGGCCGTTGAGCCGTCGGTCGCCTACTGGGCGAAAGGCGCTTGATGGCAGCGGTAGGTCGTGAAGCAGGTGGTGCCGAACTGTTCAACTAGCAGCACCGTCAGCTGACTTGCCGACCCGCACGTTGCCACCGCTCTTCGCCAGAAGGCGGTGGCTTCTTCTTTCGGTGAAGCGCGGCCGAAACGATGCCCGATAATCTTCAGCAACTCCGGCTGCCACTCGGCGAACCGGCGCAGGTAGCGCTGAAGCAGATCCCACTGTGCTTGGACATCGCGCTGCCGATGCCGGCCCTTGATGAACGCCTCAAGCGTGGTGTGGTTGACCAGGCGGTACGGTTGGGCGAAGCAGGGCAGGCAACTGACCGTGATCTTGCAGTCCCTGCAGCGGAACCGCCGCACCAGGATCGCGATCGCCTTGCCGAGCAGCCCGGTCGTGTAGCGCTGGTAGTAGCCCAGCGCCCACAGTCGACGTATGTGTCCACAGTTCGGGCACTGCGACGGCGGCCGCATCTGCTTGTGGAACTGCTCCCGGACATACTCCTCCACTGAGAGCTTCACCCGTACCAGCTTCTGCATCCCGCCACGATACAGCAGGGGAACGAGATAGAGAGGGATTTATCATCCCCCTCTTAACGAGACTAAAGAACGAGATATAAACGAAACCCACCTTCACCGGCCACATTGGCCGGTTAAGGAGCAGTCTATGTCGTGGGCCAGGTCTGTTTCCTGTTGGGCCTGGTGTTCCGCCCCAATTCGACGGGCCTTTCCTGCGGATGGCGCGAAGCCGATTTGTGCAACCGGTAGGCCAACCAAAAACCGGGCAAACGAAATGGCCCATTTTTTGTCCCAGCAGAAGAGGGCGGTCAGTGGTTGCCCCGGAGCCCTGTGATCGGTCCGGCGACTCTCCACGTGTCCCTTTGGAGCATTATGGACGAGTGCCAGCGTCGGATACCCCGATAGTGTGTAATGCACCGTTGCACAAATCACTGTTACACTGACATCGCCTTGCTTCCGAAATCCAAGGTGCCTGATCTCGGCCTTTGGCGCACGGCCGTGCCGGGAGAATGGCGTTTCGGGTAGATTTCCATGCTGATATCAGGTTAACATCCGACACATGAGCAAGGTGGCACAGAAGCTTCCAGCAGACTATGCAGCCCTTCTGACGGAAGTGAAGGAGCGTGTCCGCTCCGCCCAGTACAAGGCACTTCGAGCAGTAAATAAGCAACTCGTCTCACTGTACTGGGATATTGGCCAGCTTATCGTTGAGAGAAAGATGCATGCGAAGCACGGTCAGGCTGTAGCCGAACAGCTGGCGGCTGACCTACAAGGGGAGTTCCCCGGAGTTGCAGGTTTCTCCAGACGTAACATCTTCTACATGCGTGAGTTATACGTCTCTTATGTTCACTTGCCAAAAGTGCAACCATTGGTTGCACAAATCGGATGGTCCCACAACCTGATCATCATGCAGCGATGCAAGAAGCCGCTGGAACGCGAGTTCTACATCCGCATGACTCGCAAGTTTGGCTGGACCAAGGCCGTACTGATTCACCAGATCGAGAACCAGAGCTACGAAAAAACGCTCTTGGGGCAGACCAACTTTAACAAGGCGCTAACACCAAAACTCCGAGCTCAGGCCAAGCTGGCCGTAAAGGATGAGTACACGTTCGATTTTCTCGAACTGCGTGAGGAACATGCCGAGCGCGAACTCGAACGTTCCTTGGTCGGACGCATCGAGCACTTCCTCCGTGAAATGGGTGGCCTGTTCGCCTTTGTTGGATCTCAGTTCCGACTGGAAGTAGGCGGCAAAGAGTACTTCATTGACCTGCTTCTCTATCACCGTCGTCTCAGATGCCTTGTGGCAATCGAGTTGAAAGTCGGCGAATTCGAACCTGAGTTCGTCGGCAAAATGCAGTTCTATCTGACGGCGCTTGACCGCCAGGTCCGTGAGAAAGGAGAGAAACCCTCAATTGGCATTGTTCTCTGCAAGGAGAAGGACCGTACCATCGTGGAATATGCCCTACACACGGCCAAGAAGCCTATCGGCGTAGCCACCTACCGCATTGTCAAACGGCTGCCCAAAGAACTTAAAGGCGAACTGCCCGGACCGGCCGAAATCGCCAAGCTTCTGGAGGATGGGGAGTCCGAGACATGAAGCATACCAAGATCGTTCTTGGCACACTCCTACTTACGCTCCTGGTTTGGGGCTATACGAGTTGGCCGCTGGCGGGGCGGTTTGGGTCCGGAATTCCGGCGGCGCATCATAGTTCCGAGGTGCGGGCTGACCGGGCGATGATCGCCGGGGACCATCTCCAGTTTCTCTACCATCTCTGGCTGGCCAAGGACACGTTCTGCGGACCGACGCCCCTCTTCTATAATACGTACGAGTTCAACACGGGCGATGACGAGGCGCGCAAGGATACCGGGAAGCGCTACTACCTCCCCTTCTCTCTCCTCTTTATTCTCGGCGCACTGGGCGGGAACCAGGCCCTCGGATGGAACCTGATGGGGCTGGTCGCACTGTGGTTGACGGCGCTGTTTACCTGGATGCTCGCACGGCGCTATACCCCGAGCGGCGGCGGTGCGACTCTCGCCGCGCTGGTTGCCATCGCCTTCCCTTATCGCTGGTTCACGCTGATGGGCGGCAGTCCAACAGGCCTGGCAATGATGTGGGTGCCGATGATCTACTACGGTCTTGACGTGGCCATCCGTGACCACAAGCCGTGGGGCGCCATTCTGGCGGGCGCCGCGCTTTCCCTGTCCGAGTGGAGCGACCCGCATATCACGTTCTTCGCTGGGCTCACCACCCCGTTCTGGTGCGTGTTGAGCTACATTCACCACCACCGCGGGAAATGGCTGCCCACGGCGCGCGAGATCCGCTCGTATGTGATCGCGCTCTCCCCTCTGCTGCTGTTCGGGCTGCTCATGGTCTGGCAGGCACGGCGTGTGCAGGTGGGACTGCAGGCCACGGCTATCGGCGACAAGGCGCGCCCCATTCTCGATGTGGCTATCAACTCACCGGCTATCCGCGGCGCCTTTACGTTCGACTACATCGGCGTGCACAGCCAGATCTACACCGGCTATCTCAGTGCAGCCCTTCTTGTTGTGGGCCTCTTCATTCTCCTCGCCACAACAATATACCGGTGGCGAATGGGAGAAGACGCCGATGGCAGAGCGTGCCTTGTGGCCGTGTTGCTCGGCCTGGCTGTCGTGGGCATCGTCGTCCTTGCGCTGGGCACCAAAAACCCGGGCGGCGAGCGCGCATGGCGTTTGTTGACACGCGTGCTGCCTCCTTACGGCAAGATACGCCAACCGGCCAAGATCTTCGCCATATTGCCGGTGCTCCTGGCGATGGCCTATGCCCTGGCACTGCCGCCGCTGCTGCGGAAGATCGTGCCGCAACAGCGCGTCCGGGCGGGGGTGTGGAGCGTGATTGCCGCGGCCCTGCTGTTTGACTATGCGCATCACACCAATCCGGTCATCAGTCTGCTGGACCGGGAACAGGGCGCCTACGCCGCGATTGCGGAGGACGCCGACACAGAGAGCTATCATGGACATCTCCTGGCCATTCCGCTCTGGCCGGGCAACTCGCATTGGTCGTCGCTGAACCAGTACTATGTCTCGCTCTACCGGCTGCGGATGGTCAACGGCTATCGCCCGACGCCCCGGACCGATTACCAGGACTACATCCGCCAATTCGAGAGCTTCAACAAGGGCAGTTTCGATCACGCACAGCTAGCGGAGCTGCAGGAACGAGGCATCCACTACCTTGTCCTGCACGAGAACGCCTTTCCCGAGAAGGTGTCCCCGTTTGCCGTGTCGGATGTGCTCCACAAGATGCTGGCTCATCCCCGCCTGGCACTGCTGGCGCAGGATGGACCCGTCTGGGCCTTCAAGATCGTCCCCGCGCCGCAGGGCGTCTATGCCGAGTTGCCGGATTGGAGATACGACTTCCCCTGCCGCCTCTGGCAGGGCGAACGCTCACTGCATGAAGGCGGCGAGATTCTGCCGTCATTCGACGACAAGACCAGCGCCAACTACTTCCTCCGGCTTCCTGGCCCCAAGACGCAGATGACGTTGCATGAGTATCCGATCCTCTACTCGCCCGGTCTCTGTTACCTCGTGCGGATGCGGGGCACGGGTGGGTGCCGCGGTACCGTTCTGCAGGGCGGAACATCACAGCAGCCGGTCTCATTAGCACTCACGGACACGTGGGAGTGGTACACGGTCCCCATTGCCGCCTTCACCGGCTACCCCCGCACCTCACTCCAGCTTACACCGGAGCGCGGCCGCACTGATATCGACCTGGTCATCCTCGCCACCGACACCTGGCCGGTCGAAGGACTGACCCAACCGCTCGACCTGCCGGCCGCCCTCTTCTTCCACGCCGGACACATCGATCTGGAGAGTGGAGCTGTGGTGCTGGATCCGGATCGCGAACCGGCTGACTACATCTTCTATGGCCCGAAGCTCCCACTGCCCGCCGGGCAGTATCGCATCACGATCGACTACGAAAGCCCCGCCCCGGCAGGCACCAAGCTCGCCTCCGTCCGCGCCCGCTACCCGTCCGGTCACGTTGAGCCGCCCGAGCTCATAGCCGGCACCCCGGCCGAGTTTACGTATGACTTGAAAACAAACCTGCGTCTCTCGATTGACCTCGGCTACACACGTGCCGCGCCACTTCGAGTCAAGAGCGTCGTGATCGCTCCTGTGCCAGAAGAAGATTAGCCGCCCTCCTTCGCTGAAGCTACGGAGGGCAAGCAAAAGAACACACAGAACGCAAAGATGACACAAGCGAAACAGCTTAAGATTGCAGCCGCGGTTCTCGTCGCGGCGGCGGTTGTTTTGCGGCTGGTGTTCTTTTGGATCAGTGTGAGTCTTGTGCAGCCTACGGCGGATGAGAGTATTGCGCAGCTCATGGCGGAACAGGTGATGCGGGGTGACTTCCCTGTACTGTTCCTGGGACAGCCGTATCTTTTCCCCGTCGAATCCTACATCGCCGCCCCCCTGGCCCCGCTCCTGCCCAACAACGCTTTCGGTGCACGGATCGTGCCGGCGCTGCTGCAGGCGGCGGCCGTTTTCGTGGCGTTCCTTATCCTTGCGCGCATGTTTCGCGATTGCCCGCCCCGGCTGGCAGGACTGCTGCTGCTCTTCCCATCCGCCTACCTGCTCATGATGCAGGCGGCTTACGCGCTTCCGGGATACAGTGGTCTTCTGTTGTTGAGCGCCCTGGCCATCCTCGTCGCCATGCTGCCACGCCGCGGCGTGGGTCATCCCGGACTGATGGCCGCGCTGGCAGGCCTTTTCGCCGGACTCTCGTTCGCCAGCCATATGCTGGCCATCCCGTTCATGGTGGGCGTCGCCATCTATGTCTGTCTCGGCACCAACTGGCGCACCGCCTGGCGCAATACGTTGTGGTTTGCCCCGGCGCTTTTTGTTGGATTGCTGCCCTACCTGGTTGCGAAGTGGTGCATACCCGGTGCGCACGCGGCCGTGACGCAGCAGCACGGTCTGGCAGAGGCATGGGCACGCCTCTGGTCGCCGGCCATCAAGTGGACCCTCAACACGGGCATGGGCATTCGGACGACGCTCTTCCCGGACGGTTCCGCCATCAACTGCGACTTCCTCTCGCCTTCACTGTTCGGCGCCATCTGGGCCGCCATCATCGTGGCGGTTGTACTGCTGCGCGCGGTGTCCTTTGTGCGGCGGGCCATTCGCAACCGCTGGCCGTCGCTTGAGGTTATCGATGTCTTCGCGGGAATTGCGGTCATCACGCTCGCCTCTTTCATTTTCGGTAAGCGCGCCGACTCGAAGAGCTACCGCTACCTGCTGCCGCTGGTGTGGAGCTTTCCTTTCCTGATCGCGTACATCCACCACGTAACACCCAAAGTCCTGCGCATCGTTCCAGCGGCATTTATCCTCCTGCTTGCGGGTTGGAACGTTGCCGCGTCGGGCATGCTGATGCGCCACTGGCAAGCGCCCGGTTTCGCCGTGGAAGAGGCCGCGGCGGCCGATCTTGTGCCAGTACTTGACCGATTGAAGTCCGCCGGTATTCATCACTGCGTTGCATCCTACGGAACGGCCTACCGGATCAACTACCAGTCGGGCGGCAACATCATCGCAGGACAACCGATGAACGAGCGTTTCCCTGGCTGGCCCACCCCTTACAAGGCCGAGGTGGATGCGGCATCACCGGTGGCTTATGTGCTCACTGATACGGTTCGTTTCCTCAAGCCGTCTATTTTCGACCGCCACCTGCGCACCATGGGTATTGCGTCCGATCGGGAGACCTGTGGTGACTACGTGATCTACTCCGACTTCAAAGGGATCACAGCCGGACCGGGCGAACAACCCGTGATGGCTGCCGATATATCTTTGGAGGCCAGCCACAACCCGGCCGACCTCGGCAAGCTCACCGATGGCGACGTATACAACCGATGGTCCACGCAAGCCTACCAGGAAGATGGGATGTGGCTGCGAGTCACGCTGGCCGAGCCGGTCGTGCTCAGCCGTTTGCGCGTGGGGTACGGGGCCTATTTCCACGACCACGCACCGGAGATGGCCGTGATCGTAACGACGCCTTCGGAATCTACGGAGACCGTCGCAGGTATCACGGGTCAGCTCGATAAGTTTGCCTTTGAGAACGGTCGCCCTGTCTACGGCGGACCGGCGCGACAGACAATCGCGCTGCCAGAGGTGGAAGCCAAGGTAGTCTCGCTTCACATCACACACCCCCACCCCAAGCGTGCATGGACGCTGTGTGAGCTGGAGCTCTTAGAAAGCACCCCGGATGAATAAGGTAAAACAAATCATCACTGCATGTGTGGCACGGCATTGGCCAGCGCTGCTTCTGTTTGGCATCCACCTGGTGTTGGGCTTGTATTACATGCATGGGCGCGGGCTCAGCATGACGTCGGACCCGAAGGCCAACTCGTGGAACTTCTTCTGGCAGACGCTTCCGATGGATGCGATGCAGAAAGATCTCTGGGGCAGCCTCTGGAACCTGCACGCACAGCCGCCGCTCTTCAACCTGTACGGGTTTCTGATTCACCGCATTGTCGGACCGACCCACCACCTCGTGGCTCAACACTACGTGCAGATTCTTCTCGGCAGTGCTATGTGCGGGATGTTCTATCCACTCCTGAAGCACATGATTCGACGCCCGGTGGTCGCGTTCATAGCGGCGCTGGTGATCTCGCTCAACCCGGTCATCTTCCTGTATGAAGCGTTCATTCTCTACACACTGCTGACAGCGTTTCTGGTCGTGGCGGCCCTCTTCATGCTGATGCGCTATTGCGAGACGACCAAGCTTTCGCGACTTGTGCTGTTCGTGCTGCTCATCAACGCGCTGGCGCTCACGCGCAGTGCGTACCACATGATTCTGCTCATCCCGATCCTGGTGCTGGGAGGAATTCTCGCCGCCCGGCAGTGGCGGCGCTTTCTGATTCTGTCGCTCCTGGTCTGCCTTCCAACGCTCGGCTGGTATGCCAAGAACCAGGTGAAGTTCGGGTTCTTTGGCGCGAGCAGCTGGATGGGGTCGAACATGTGGCGCAGCGTGTCAGCGGACTATTCTAAAGACGAATTGCGCACGTTCCACAAACAGGGCGTGGTTGAGTTTGACGCGGTGGCGCGCAAGTATTTCGATCCACCATCCAGCTTCCGTGATCTGGGCTACAACAAGACGTCGGATGTCGATGTGTTGTCACGCGATGACTACAACAACATCAACATGATCGACATCTCCATGATGCACCTGCGCAATGCGAAGCGTTTGAAGAAACACGATCCGAAGCACTACCACGCAAACGTCGCCCAAGCTTACCGCTTCCTCTGCAAGCCCTCAAACGAGACGCGGCCACTGACAATCAATACGCACCGCATCATGCCGCATGTGCATGTCGCCTCGTACCTGAACGGGCGCAAGCTCGCGAGCTTCCTCAATGAACGATTCAACACCCGCTTCAAATCGTTTTACATGGCGTTAATTCCGCTGCCACTCGTCGTGCTGCTCATCCGCGCCGTGATCCGCGCCCGTCTATCGTGGCAGAGCTGGATCGACACCATTCGCGCTAACGCGGTCGCGATCACAATGGCCGGACTCGTCTTCTACGTCACCGCCATCTCGTGTCTCTTCGAATACGGGGAGAACTGCCGTTTCAAGTTCTCCATCGAAGCCGTGATTCTCATGCTGACCGTGACCATGTGCTTCCCGCTCCGGAAGCCGGATAGCGTTGCGGGTGATGCGCCAGATGTGATAAGTACACCGGGATGAAAACACTATTCGTTTACACGGACATCAACGTCCGCGGCGGGGCGCAGAGTTTCCAGTTCGGGATCGCGATGGTCAGCGCGATGCTCAAGCGGGCGGGATATGACACACGCCTCCACTACATGTTCGGGCAGTACGATATCGAGCCGTTGAACGCGGCGATCCGCGAGTATGATCCCGACATCATTGCCTTCTCGTGCGTCTCGCCGCAGTATCCTTACGTCAAGATGGTCCTGCGCGACATGATGGAGCACCGTGCCTTCACGATCCTGGGCGGACACCATGCCACACTGGTACCCGAATGCCTGGAGGAGAACCCCCGCCTGAATGCCATCTGCATCGGTGAGGGCGAGTACCCCATGCTCGAGATGGTCGACGCCATGGCGGCAGGCGAACCGATCGATGCCATTCAGAATCTCTGCATCAGGCAGTCCGATGGCAGCATCAAGCGCAACCCGACGCGCCCCTTCTCAGACGATCTCGATGCCCTGCCCTTCGCGGACTGGGATATGTTCGATGCACAGGCGATCATCGACTCTGACTTCAACACCGCGCTGTTCATGTTCTCGCGCGGCTGCCCGTACAAGTGCACGTTCTGCGCCAACCATGCGTTGCGCGAGCAGCAGTGCGGCACGTATGTCCGCTTCCGCAGTGTCGATAGCTGCCTGCAGGAGATCCGCGACGTGGTGGGTACCTACAAGGTTGAAGCGCTCTACTTCAACGACGACTGCTTCACGTGCCGGAGGAGTTTTCTGGACGAGTTCTGCGAGCGGTACAAGGCGGAGTTCGATTACCCGTTCGACATCAATGCCCGACCCGAAACGCTATCGGACGAGAATTGCGTCCAGCTCAAGGAGGCCGGCTGCCGGCGTGTGAGCATCGGGGTCGAGAACGGTGATGAGACCTTCCGCGCCGAAGTCCTCGGCCGCAAGCACAGCAACGACCGGATCGTGCAGGCATTCGAGTCGTGCCGCAAGGCAGGCCTGAAGACGAAATCGTTCAACATCGTCGGATTCCCGCACGAGACCCCCGAGATCTTCCAGGAGACCGTGAAACTCAACACCCGGATCAACCCCGACAGCGCCATCATCGGCGTCTTTGAACCTTACCCGGGCACAAAGCTCGGGGATGTGTGCAAAGAAGAAGGGCTGATCAATCCCGAACGGGCCAACGAGCTCTTTGTCGGGCGCACCGATACGATCCTCGACATGCCGCAGTTCCCGCGCGAGCAGATCCTGAAGTGTTTCCGGGCGTTCGCCTACCAGGTCTACAAACCGCACTCGTTGAAGAAGGCGTTGATGCTGCGCGTCTACTATTCGCGCTATGGGCAGGTGCTGTTGAAGATCGTCGAACCCTTCAAGAACCTGCTGCGCAAAGCCACGATGGGCGTATAGCCGAGCTGCAGATCCATTCACATGGATGTACAGGATGGATAGGATAGGGAGAGAGTATCCTGCTGATCCTGTACATCCATGTTTGAAAGAAACTACTCGGTGCTCGAACGCGGTTCACGCCGGTCGCGCAGGATGCGTGCGGGGACGCCGGCGGCGATGGCATATTCCGGAACGTTGTGCGTGACGACGGCGCCGGCGCCGACGATGGCGTGTGCGCCCACGGTCACGCCGTCGCGCACGAGAGCACCCGCACCCAGCCAGGAACCATCCTCAACGAGAATACCATGCGAGGTGCTGCCTTGCTGCGTGACGCTCACGTCGGCATTGTCGGCATCATGGTCGCCGCCGATCAGGTAGCCGTAGGCCGCCATGAGCACGCCCTCGCCTACTTCAACGCGGCTACCCGAGAAGACCTCACAGTTGAAACCGATGTTTGCGTCTTTCCTCAGGATAATATCACCGTTCTTGCAGCTCAGGATGCTATTGCGGCCGACAAAGACACCACTTTCGATCGTGATGCCGTTGTTGCGACGGCCCTTGGCGTCGAGCAAACAGTTGTCGTCGATGATCACGTTGTCGCCGAGATCGATTTTGTTCGGGTTGCGAAGCACGACGTTTGACCCGAAGTTCACGTTGCGACCGCACGTCCTGAACAGACACGGATAGAGCTTCGAACGCAGGAACAGACCCAGTGCGCCCGGTGTACGGGAGCAGAAGAGCATGATCAGCTCATACTTGATCAACGCCCCGAATCCCCGCTTGCCGACAATGAGATCCGAGTAGAGCGTCAGCTTCGACTTCATCCCTGAAGTCACTTCCTGCTGAATCCGGACGCTCTCTTTGTTGGCTTGGTCTGTCATCGTAGCGAAGAACTCCTGAACCACGAATCCCCCTTCGCCGAGGGCTTCGGAGGACAAGTTAGACACTAATAGACACTAATGTTCAAGCGCCAAGCACCTTACAACCGTCCTCGGCCCGCTCGGAGAGCGGGCCCTACCTGTCCATAGGCGAATCGACACCGAGGGTCCGGTAGGGTCTGCGCTCCGCGCGGACCGCGTATCCCCCAGAACTTACAGCCACCCGTGCGCTCGGTACCAGCGGGCGGTATCTGCAATTCCCTCTTCGTTCGTGTATCGGCATGTGTAGCCGAGCACGTCGCGCAGCTTGGTCGTGTCAAAGGAGCGATCCTTCGTAAAGAACGCGACGCGACGTCGGTAGAGCAGCGGCTTGAGGCAAAGCGGACGGCAGACCGCCTCACATAGATCTGCCAGCAGGAACACCGGCCATGCGGGCAGACGCACAACCCGCACCTTGTGGTCCAGCGCTTCAGCCACGATGCGCCCGATTCCTTCGAGCGTCATGGATGTGGGATTACCGCAGATGAACGCCTCACCCAATGCGCCGGGCGCTGTCGCGGCCAGGATCATTGCACCGACCAGGTCTTCAACGTGAATGAGATGATAGAGACACTTCCCGCTGCCCAGCAGAATGAACAGCGGGCGCATCGCCATCTTGAAAAGCTTCAACAGGCGCGTGTCGCCGGGCCCGTAGATTGCGGCGGGGCGGATCACCGTATAGGGCAGGTTCTGCTCCGCGGCGAACGCGTGCAACCAGGTCTCCGCTTCGGCCTTGGTCTTCTGGTAGATATCCCCCGGATGGAAGGGCGTGTCCTCGTTGGCCGGCGGATTTTCGATATGACCATGAACGCCGACGGTTGAGACATGGACGAACCGCTTGAAGTCGGGTTGCGCGAGTGCGGCCTGGGCGAGGTATCGGGTGCTGGTCACGTGGACGTCGCGATAGACACTGTCCGCGATGCCCGACACCCTGAACGCCGCCGCAACGTGGAAGATGTATTGCACGCCGTCGCACGCATCTTTGACTGTCGCGGGATCGAACACATCCCCCCGGAACCATGTGATGTTCAGATCCTCCAGGGCCGACATGTCGGACGACCCACGCGCGATGGCCCGGACGTCCAGCCCAATCTCCACGAGACGCCGCACGAGCACTGCTCCCGTGAAGCCGGTCGCCCCCGTGACCAGGATCCGTGTCCCGGTAGGAATTGTATCTACTGCGGAATCCATTGCGCTGCATCCTACTCCTGAACTGTAAACCTCTCAACCTTGAACCTGCTCTCCCGTTGCGATAACATGCGGCATCATGAAGAAGACGGTCATCATTGGCGTTCTGCTCTTCATCGCCACGACTACGGTGTATTGGAAGTCCATCCCCCACTCGTTCAACACCATCTACGAGAATCGGCGCTTCTTCGACAGCGACGGTGAGTTCATCGTACGGCAATACCGTGAAGGCAAGATCTTCACGCACAATGACCACCTGCTCTACCACATCCTGGGCAAGGCTGTTCAACAGCACTCCGGGGCGATCCCGAGCCTCAAAGGCGATATGGTACGGTCACACAAAGCGCTCAGTGTCGTGGCCGGCGGGCTGGGAGTGGTTCTATTCTACTTAATAGGCCTCAGCATGACCTCCCGTCATGTGCCGGCCGTATTGGGCGCCCTTTTCGCGGGAGGATGTGCCGGGTGGTGGTTCTTCTCGTCAACCATCGATACCTACCTTCCGTGTGTCCTGGCTTCGTCTGCTGCCCTCGGTGCCGCCATCCTGGTGATCAAGAAACCATCGCTTCAAGCCAGCGCGGCGCTGGGCGCGCTGGTTGGTCTCGCGTTCCTGTTGCGATCGGACAGCGTGCTGCTTGCGGTGCTGGGACTATCGTTGCTGAGTCGGCGGGAGAACATCCTGCCGCGCATCGGGGTGGCAGCGGCCGCCGCAATTGTCGTTGGCGTAGTGGGGTATTTCGTACTGGCCCATACCTGCTACGGCGTGGCATGGGGCGACGTGCCGCAGTGGGCGCTGGGCGCGTTGCAGCGGCCCGAGGCGTCGCAGAAGCAGCTTTGGGGGTTGGCGAAGAACCTGTCGCGGCACAACGTGGTGAAGGTCCTGGTAAACCATATCTGCTACACCGCCGTATTTCCGCAGTTACCCACCACACACTGGACGAACATCGCCAAAGCCTATTCCCCGCCCGGCATTGCGGTCCTCTCTTTTTACGCGGTGGTCATGTTCGCCGCCGGGGGCTACGCCCTCTCGCGGATTCGTTCGGGCATTCGCGACCGTAATTGGGCCGTGCTGATTCTCTCGGTTACCGTGTTCCTGTGGGTCGCGATACGGATTCTCTTCTATAGCTGGTGGGAGCCGCGCGATCCGTTTCTTTTTGCCACCATGACGATCCCGGCGATCTGGCTCATGCTGATGCTCGGCGTTCAGCAGGCTTATCTTGTGCACGAGGGGTCACGCGCCTCGGAATGGGGTATCCCCGTAGCACTGTTTCTCCTCACAAGCCTGGTCTGGATTCACAACTTGCGGCTGCTGGTTATCCCGTTGCGCGACTTTGCGTAGGACGCGGAAATCACAAAAAAGACATGATCGCAACTGTGTTGATGCTTATGGCCGTTCCGGTCAGCACGGCCAGCGCACCGTCGAACAACCGTTCGGCGCCGGGGCGACCGGCCCAGGCCAGCCAGCCCAGCATGATCGTCATCATGGGTGGTGCGTAAAGGAGCATTTCGCCGGGATTGAACCAGAGGTAGAAGAGCATCGTGGGCAACACCACCAGCGCAACCAGAGCGCCAGTCTCAAGCAGCTTGCGTCGTCGCAACACGATGCCGCGGCCGGCCAATCCCCAGAGCAGCGCGATGCCGACTACGACCAACCAGCCGGTCGGTCGCCCCAGGTAGGCTCGTCCTGAAGACCACCCCCCTGACCAGTCGAATGTCGGCTCGCGGCCGGCAACGGCGTAGACACACTGGTTCATAACGATGTTGCCCACGTTGTCCCATGTCATGTTGTCGGTACTGGCATAGAGCTCAACCATCTTGCCTGCGTCGGCGTATTCCTCCGCCACGGATCCCGTGGCCAGCTCATCGGAGCCGGCAATGTAGGCCCGGCGCATCACGAAACGTCCGCCGAGGAATCCGCCACACGTCACGAGAACAAGCAAGACCACACCGGCCAGCGTCATGGCCAGGTCCCGCTTCCGCCACATCCTGAGCCACTCGTGGATGACGGCCCCAAGAAAGACCAGCAAGGGGGGATGGGCCAGTCCGCACAACACCACCATCACGGCGTTGATACAGGCGCGCCCGAGTGAAGGGGTGCCGCGGGACGCAAGCCATACAAGCAGGAACAGGTTGGCCAGCAGCGACGATAAGATGAATGTCTCGAAGATAGAGGAATAGAGCCAGATCGAGAACGAGCCCGCGTAACACAGTGTCAGGAGCATCGCGCCCAACCCGTGACGAACCAACCGGGTGAAGACCAGGTGTGCCACCGCAACGTTGGCTGCCGCCACGAGCGCAAACGCCCCCGCCAGCGCCACCATCTCGGCCCAGCCGATCACGCTGAACACCCGCCACAACAGGTGAATCACCGGCAGGCAGAGCATATGCTTGGTCAGGTCATATTCCATCACGTTGGTCAGAAACGGCTGAACCAGCTCGTCGCAGTCCGAAAACGCAATACCGGCCATCGGGACGATCTTGGAGGCAAACAGGGCGTGGCAGTAGATAAAGAAGACGACCAGACCCGGGACAATGGCGCGTACCGATCGGCCACGCATATGCTGTTTCACCGCTCCCAACAGCAGCAGCAGGAATCCGCTAATCGGCAACACAACCTGCAGCGGCGTGCGCAGGCAGCCGTAAGGAATGATGAGCATGCGCCCGAACCAGGCGCCCACCCCGACGTTGCCGACCGTTAAAGCGTTGTCACCCTCCCGCTCCAACAGCTCTGAAGGAACCGTCACCTCAAAGATATCGGCCCGACGATGATAGTTGGCCAGGTGTGTGCCCAGTACTTCACCGTTCACGGCTATTTCGAGATTAGCCGGATGGCGATCCGTACGGTGAATTCCCACGTGCAACACATATCCCAGGGGACGGTACGGCAGTTTCACCTGCAGCGCAGGCATGCTGTTCGTACCGCTCTGGTGACCTATCATCCGCACGAAGTCGGGATGACGCGCACCGGGTTTGCCCGCCTGGAACTCGACCGGCTCTACGCTGTACCAGTCCGCCTGGGTCACCGCTGAGGGGGCATAGACCGCCCGACTTCGTTTCACCTGTATCCAACCGGCCAATGCCGATATGCAGAACACCGCCAGCAGCACACACCACGTCCAGCGCAGTACGGGGTGATCGCCGCCCCTGGCATTCAGTTGGTCGCTGCTATCCATCATGCCCCTGGTTGGAGTTCTTCGGGAAAACGGTATCCATATCGGTCAGGCGGTTCTGAATCCAGGTCCGCAGGGCTTCGAGGTAATAACTGTTATCGACGTGTTGTCCGTAGTATTCGTCACCCCAGACCTCGTGGTCACGGCGATAGGCCGGCGCCAAGGTCGTCGCCATACCGTCGATACGAGACATAAGCGCATCCGTAGAGAGCACGCCTTTGCGCAATTCGTGATACCGATCTGTCAGTCGCTCACGATACCCCGGGTAGTTCGCCATGAGGCGCTTCAAAAGGTAGTTGTTTTGCCACCCTCTCTTCTTGAAGGTCTTGTCGTTGTCCCACGGAATCAGGAAGAACCGGGACCCCGGCTTGTTGTCCCGCGCGATGAAGATATTCGCCTTGGATCCGTCCTGGTCGTTGTTGAACCAGAGCATCAGGTGGAAATCGATAATGTTGTCGAGATCCACTAGCTTTTCGAAGTCACGCGCAAACTCAGCGTCCGAGGACTGGCCGCACAGGTTGATGAACGTTTCATACGGTTTCCAGTAAGCCATCTGCTTCCAGCCCGGGACCTTCTGCGAGTAGTCGCCGTGCGAGAGAACGCGGAAGTTGGAGTTGCGCCCAAGGGACTTGTAGAGCGCCGGCCGCTCACCCGCATCGTTCACCGGTTCGTCAAAGCCCAGGCTCACACCATCCACGCGCTCCGAGATCGTGTACAGCCCATGGTAGCGCCCGTCGAGCGCCACTTCCACGTATTCGCAGCGGGGGGTGTAGTTGAGGTCATCCTGACCGTCAAACTCACGGAACAGGTCATACGTGAGTTTGTCCTTCATGAACGTGGGGTCCAGGTAGGACGAGGTCAGGTTGACGTGCGTGTATGCCCGCTCACCCACGAGAACCGCAGAATCGTCAAGCCGCAGAGAGAAGTACTTCTTCGGTTCGATCACGGCTGCGTTGCCGCGATACTTAGTCCGCACGCTGATCCAGTCACACACCGGTGCGCCGGAACGGTCGAACATCCGCGCCGTGGCCGACACGCGGTGCTCAAGCCCGATCTCGTTGCCGGTTCGCAGGTGCAGAACCTTCGCCGGTAGCTGCGTGGGTTGAACGACAAAGCGCAGGTCGTTCGTAAGCGCACGCTGCGCATCGGCGACGGTCACGCGCACGACACCCTCCTGTGCGGCCGATGCCGGACGGCTGATGCTGCCGTCATCGCGGATCACATCCGGGGTCAGGGATTTGAATGTCGTGGTGATTCCGTGCGTGGTCAACGGTTTAAGACTCAAGTCTGTCACCACCAGGTTGGCCGCCGGGTTATCTCCCAGGAAGAAACGCTCGGACATCAAGGCCGCCGCCTTCTCCAGGGGATCCAGCTGACTACCGGAGTCGCTTGCGAGGTGCGCGGCGATGCGCGTTGCCATATTCCTCGTACGGACACGCCAGTGTCGGCTGCTCAGCGGGCACCGCTTGTCCGATGCAAACAGTGGACGAAGCCCGCGCGCCAGGGCACGGTACTCCGCGACGACTTCATTCGGATTGAGCGGCAGTTCCGCAAGCAGAGCGAGACACTGATCCGAATCGTCCAGGCGGTAGTATCCCGGATCGCAGGAACGCGGATACGCAACACAGAGCTGCTCCAGCGACCGGTTGATGCGCAGCACGGTCAAGACCACCGGCACGACCGGCACCCCATGTTCCCGGGCCAGGCGGGACGCCAGAACCATGAGGATCGGGTCCATCAGCTCGATCGGGGTAAGCTCGAAGCCAGGATGCGCCAACGACGGATCGGCACCGGGATCGACGGCAATCGAGTAGGATTTGCGGCTGTAAGCCAGGTCGCCAGTTAGCGGCCGATGTACAAGTTCCGCCCGGGCATCGTATTTCACGCCGTCGACCACAATGTCCACACTCCGCCGGTCGGATGTTCCGCGATCCGTCAGCCCGTGCGCGATCCGCTCGGAATGGTAGGCGTTGAAGTAGGTACGGTCCTTCTTGGAAAGCAACAGGCCATACTCAGGTAGGCCGGTCTTGGTGATGCGGCCTTCGAAATACCCCGGCCAGAACATGTCCAGTGACTTCAGTATCCGGCGGCACAGGTTGTCGACGGATGCCGCCACACGAAGCTTGGCGTGCGTCGCCGGCGCATAGAGCGCCGCGAGCGAGCGGCGCGTGGTGGCGATCTCGCGGACCTCGTCGGCAGGCAACACACGTCGGATGAAAGCAAAATCATCCACCACCAGATCGGCGGGCGGCGTCCAGCGGCGCTGACCGATGTCGAGACTGTACCGTTCGATCAGCGGGTAGTAGTTTTCCATGGCCAGCTCGGCCGCGACCTCGCCGTTGATGTAAAGCTGGAGGAGCTTGGGGTTGTTGCTGATGACGACCGCTACGTGAAAGAACTCGTCGGTGGCAGGAAACGTGATTTCTACCAGCGGGTCCCACTTGTAGGGACAGAGCACCTGCAGCTTGCTCCCGCTCTTCTTCAGCCAGCGCGTTACCTGAAAGGTGTCTTCTTTCTCGTGGAACTTGAGCCAGGCCACCATGGTGGTCTCTTCGCGCTCAATGTACTCCATGGGCACCGAGATCAGGCCCCAGTCGCCGGGGATGATGTGGCGTGCATATCCGTGCTTTCCCGCAACAAGACGACTGCTGCGGGTATCGGCATCCAGGCCCTGGACCCACTCATCCTTGCCGAAAGGCGCATCGCACGGCACGTAGGCAAAGACGGCCTTCTCCTGCAGCTTCTTCGAGATCTTGCGGCCATAGTGCTGCAGACGCGCCCGGGGCATCCCGATCATGACGCGATCGGACGACACCGCCGCCACGATCAGGACAAGGGGGACAAACCCGAAGATTGCGCGGCGCCACGACAGTCTCATCAAGACTCCAGCTATCAGGTCACGTTGCCCGGACGGTTCATGAGGAAGTTGACCGTCTGGACCCTGGGATCAGACGTCAGGGCCGTCCTGAACTCCGCCAGGGAGCCCTTCAGTCCGGAGTAGGAGTACTGCACACTGGCTACCCCCTCCCGGGACGTGCAGCTTTCCATGTTGCAGCTACGGGTGGCACCTCTGACCTTGGCATTCAACGGGTCCAGCAGCTCATTCGCGGCATCATCCTGCATCGCAATGATCAGCAAGCCGTCGCGGGCATTCTGCTTGAAGAACACGCGCGAGCGGAACACCAACAACGCGAAGACCGCCACCCCGTAGAGAATCAGCAGAAACTCGAACCGGAAAGTGGCACAGGTGATCGCAGCCGCAATAACCAACATGATGAAGCCGACTTCTTCCGGCTCCTTGACCGGCGTTCTGAAGCGAACGATCGAGAGCGCACCGAGCAGTCCGAGTGAGAGCGGCAGCGATACCTGGACACTCACAAAGAGCGTCGTGATCGAGATACCCAGCAGCGGAAAGGCCCGGTTGATCTGGCTGCCCGTCCCCCGCCGCTCATAGAACACCGAGTAAAGCCAGCTCGCCACCAGCGAGGCCGCCAGGGAAGCCAGCAGCGCCACCAGGAGCCACCATGGATCAAAATGTTCCGCCCCCTCGGACGGCGAGAAACTATCCAACATCATCTGAATCTTTCTATGCATCTGTTCTCTCCTCTACTCTCGGACGCCTCTCTTTGGCTTCCGATCTCCGACCTCTGACATCCGGTCTCCGTACGCCTATCTCTCGTCACCCATGAGTTGCGCCATACAGGCACCATATTTTGAAAAGCTGCGCGACCGGAAGCCGATGTTGAACATTTCGTGGAGCCAGGGCAGTTCGCACCGTTCGTTGCTCTTGACTTCCAGCACCGTGATTGGGATCTCAACATCTGTTTCGCCGGCCAGGAACGAGGAATTGACGCGCCCTGATCCTATGCGTGTGTCCACGGCCACGCGGGCAGCCAACGGAGGATAGACATACCGGAAACGGGTGTACTTGATAACGGCCAAGGGAAACAGGTCGGCGGCCAGCTCACCGCCCAGCTCGGAACGTTGGTCGTCGAGGATGCGCATGAAGCCGGCATCTTCGAGTGGGGCGTTGTGGAGCCATTGCCGGTCCAGCGAGAGCTTGGCCCGCGATTTGCGCCGCCCACCACCGCCGCGGCGTTTCAGTTCGAAGAACGCGGTGCTCTGCTTCGGATCGTCCGAGATATCCGGCTTGTACCAACGCAGGCGCGCCTTGCTCTTAAGGAAGTCCCCATTGGCTTTATCGTGATAGGCATGCTGACAGGGCGTGTCGTAGTAGACACTGTGAATCTCGCCCTCGGCATAGATGGGGTCAGGCTCGCAAAAATGGTCCAACAGCGCCAATGCAGCGTTCTGCGCCGCAATGCTCCCCGTCATTTTCGCCTCTGGTAGGTACCGATCCATAGCCGCAGAAGGTATAGCACCATGCATGGGCACCTGCAATCATTCACGGGGGTCGGCATCGGCCGGATGCCATGTGAACAGGCGGAAGATGTTGCGCTTTTCGCGCACCTCGAAGTCATCGGCGCGCGGACTGTGGTTGATCTCTTCGAGGACCGCTTCCTCCGACTGCCAGTCAAGCGTGACCGGTTCGACCGCTACGGGAAAGATGTCCATGCCCAATGTTCGTGTGCTGGTCAGGAAGCGGATGCGGTGCCCGTCATCATGCAATCGCTTCAGTGCATCGAGGCCCACCTGCATCTGCGCGGCGTCCTTGCGACGCCACATATGCTTCCCGTTCAGGACTTCCTTCCCGTAGATCATCTTAAGCGGCATTCCCCAGGTCGGCGTATCAGAGACCACGATATCGTTCGTTTCAATCTGGTCAGCCATCACATGCAAGACCGATTGCACACCGCTGGTTTCAACACGCGACCACGCATGCCAACTGCGGCGGGCACTGCACCCAAGGACCCCCATCAACAGCAAGACTGCGGCACCCCGGCAGAGCATAGCCCGGCTACCCCGATTCCAGAGCCACACAACGGGGACAGCTGCCAGGATGGCCACCAGGGGAACCGCGTTGACCAGGTAGCGCCGCGTGGCCCATGGATAGAGATCGCGCGCCCATTTCTTGAGCGAAACGATCAGCAGTATGCCGACCAGAACGAGCAGAAAGCTGCCCAGCGCCCGGGATGCTCGTTTGCGGCCATGCGTGACCATAAGACCCCCGAGCAGGGCAACAGTCACGGCTGCGTATCCGGCGTAGGGCACAAGTCGACGGAGATTGTCTGCTTCACGGCCACCGCGACCAGCGAAACCATAACCATACATGGCCGCCAGGGCGCAGATGACAAGCCACGCGATTGCGATGGGCATCCAACGAGGAAATTCGGTAAAACGCTTCCGGATAGCACCGATCGTGCCCAGCGCATCCAGAACCAAGGCCGCCAGAACACCCAAACCAAATACAGCGAAGAGTTGCGGCATCAGGCCCGAGCTCCACCCGGCCAGCGAGGCCTGCGCCACGTGACGGTCAATGACAGCCCCGGCCACGACGGCGGTCGCCTGCAGTCCGCGTTCCATCCAGACACGGCCCCGGTCTTCCCGGCACAGGTCGCGCAAAGCAAGCGCGACGAGCAGCATTCCCGCAAATGGCAGAAAACTGAACCGGTTGAGCATCATCCCGAAGAGCAACAGCGCAAACAGAAACACGGTCGCCGTGCGAGGCGATCGCTCAGCCCAGAGCAACCCTACGCCTGTCATCAGGAGCAGATGCATCATCTCAGAGACGGGCACATGGGCATGGTAGAGCCAGAGCGGCTGCGCCATGAGCAGCAGCGTGGCACAGACCGCGTGCGCGGGGCCCATGTGATCGAGCACCATCGCAAAGAAGATGAGGGCCACCAGCATGCCCAGGATCGTGTTGCCACGCAGCACGGCGGTCATCCCGCCCCAGCGCTGGAACAGGGCGATCATGGAGGGATGAAGACGGAAGAATTCGTACGAAAGCGTTTGCCGATTCTCGTCCAGCACCACGCCCGGGAAGCGCTCGGTGCGCCCTGACCCCGTACGCGTGAAGACGGCCTTCTCTTCGGGGCTGAATTCCTCGAACAGAAGCGGATCCTCGGGGTAGAAGCTGCCCGTACGTTCCAGCGCCATACCTTCGCTCGTGTAGACGCCGGGATCCCAACCGCCGAGCATCCATTCGCTTCGTTCGGGAAGCGCCAGGATGACTGCCGTGCCGCAGAGACAGAGTCCGACAACCGGCGCACAGGCACGCATGAACACTCCAAACTCACGCCGGTGGCGCAAGAGCGCCGGGGTGAGCCCGGCCAGACAGACGACGGCAAGGAGGGCGAGCTCCAGGACCGGACGATAGAGCCCTGCCTGTCCCAACGCAAAGACGAGCAGCGCCGACACCAGCACCCCCACCAGCATGGCGCGTGCACTGAGAATAATGCGGCGCTCCCACGTGAGGTGAAACAACTCTGCCGGGGCCGCAAGGAGCCAGCCAAGTGACAGGGCCGGAACGGCAAGACGCAGCGTGATGAGAAGCGCGCCGAGACCGACGGTCTGGAGAGCCTCCATCATGAGCGTCCCTCACCCACAACCTTGTCGACGTGGTCGACGATCCATTGCGTGGTATCGATCCGCGCCGTCAGCATCGCCTGCCGCCGCGCCTGGAAGACCGCTCTCGAATCGTCCATCGCCAGTATTTCGTCCAGTCGCGTCAGTGCCGCATCGCACTGGTCTGTCGTGAAATTGTAGACCAGCTCGTACTTGGCTTCCTCTTCATCGGTGTACCCGCGTCCGGTGTCGCTGATGTAGAGGGCCGGCACACCCAGTACCGCCGCCTCACTGGCCATCGTGGCGCTCTCCCCCACCAGGATCCGGGCGAAAGCCATGACGTCATGCATACTCTCGGGAGGCAATGCAAACCGGTACTGCTCCAGGTCATCCGGCAACGCCCCTTCGCTCGTAATCAACACCCGTCCACAGGTGATGAGCCGGTCGACCACGTCGCGTTTGAATGCCGCGCCAAGCCCCTTCTCCCCGACATCGTGCGAGGCTTGCCACGATACGAAGCGGACGATGGAGTAGTCGGCGTCCGGCTCGATGCCCAGAGCGCGCACCTTGTCGCGGTCAGGCGTGAACCGGTTGGGATGAAGGTAGGCCAACTCATGGTAGCCCGGGTAGGTAACATGGTTGCCGTTGACCGGAGCGGTGTAACACTCGGGCGTGCAGACGGAGTGGGCCATGGGATAGACAAAGCGGTTGGTCGTGACCGCGTTCTCGGTGTCGTAGAACACGATCGCGGGCTTCCGGATCAGTTTGCCAACCTGGACAATGGTCACACCCATGATGCCAACCAACACGTCCGGCTTGAATGTCAACGCGGCGGCCAACATGCGGACATCACGCACAACCATCTCCGTGATGAGTGACCACTTCTTCCTGCCGAGCGCACTGATGCTTTTGTAGGGAATGTCGTAGGCGTCGAGGAGCGCGTTGGCGCACTCCTTCTCACGGCTCAGAACCAACACCTCGTCGCCGCGCGCCTGCCACGTCTTGATGGCGTGCCGGAATACGTGGACGTGAGCCGGATGCAGGATTTCAACGAGAACACGCATGGAGGCAGCCTACAGTGCGGCATCCCGCTTGTCGCGCGTTGTCTTGAGAATCTCCTCGATCAACTTGCGGTTGGCGGTGATGAGTTCTGCGAGGACGCCAATGATCGTGAGAAAACCACTGACGAAGAAAAGTACAAGCCCGAAGATCAAGGACTGGACATGGCCGCCGCCATTCCCCTTAGCCACGAAGTACAGGAAACGTCCAAAGGGGATAAGCGAGGCAGCAAGAAAGAGGATAGCCGGAACGAGAAACACTTTGAGCGGCTGCTGTGTCGTATAGACGCGCACCATCGTTGATCCAGACTTACGGACGAAGCTGAACATGGACGTGAAAAGACGCGATTCGCGCAACTTCTCGTTGGTGCGGATCGGGACGCTCTCAATTCTCATCCGCTTACGTCCGGCCTGGATCAATGTCTCCAGCGTGTAAGAGAAGTCGCTGATCACGTTCAGGCTCAAAGCCGCTTCGCGACTGAAGGCCCGGAAGCCACTTGTCGCATCAGGCACTTCGATGCCTGATGCTTTGCCTACGAGAATGCTACCGTGTTTCTGTAGAAACTTCTTGAAGGCCGAGAAGTGGCTGATGGTGTGCGTTTCGCGGTCACCTACCACGATGTCGGCCTCGCCCTTGACGATGGGAGCAACCAGCTTGGGAATGTCGTGACCGCTATACTGATTATCAGCATCCGTGTTGACGATAATATCCGCGCCAAGAGCGAGGCACGTATTGAGTCCATGTTGAAATGCACGCGCCAACCCCCGGTTGCCGGAAAAACCGGTGATGTGATGCACACCACACTCTTTCGCGACCTCACGCGTGCGATCCTCACTGCCATCGTCGATGATCAGAAACTCAATCTCATCCACCCCGTTAATTTCTCTGGGCAGATCTTCAACGGTAACAGGCAGAGTGCCCTCTTCGTTGAAACACGGAATCTGGATTATAAGCTTCACGGCCTCTCCCACGCTGGTCCCCTCAACTGACGCCTTGTCAGGTGTGAGTCTCTCTCATATCATCTGGCGGCACCTATGGCAAATGCTCAGTTGGAAGGGCGACCCCGTCCTGCGGATCATAAATGAAGAAAGCCCTCATCATTACATACTACTGGCCGCCCGCCGGCGGCGGCGGTGTTCAGCGCGTTGCCAAGTTCTGCAAGTATCTACCAGAGCTGGGTTGGGAGCCCGTGGTGCTCACCGTTGCGAACGGCAATTACCCCGCACAGGACGAGAGTCTGCTGGCTGAGGTCGCGCAGATAGAGAAGGTCTACCGCGCCCCTTCGCTGGAACCGCATGTCCTATACAATGGACTTGCGCGCCTGGTGAAACGCGCGCCCAAAGGCAGGTCCGGAAGCGAGAACGCCACATCCGACAGGGGACCAAGCCGCCTGCACCGGCTGGGAGAGCTGGTTCGTCTCAACCTCTTTGTGCCCGACTCCCGGATCGGTTGGCGGCGAAGCGCACGGCGCAAAGGGCTCGAGATCATTGCCCGGGAACAGCCGGATCTCATCTTCTCCTCGTCGCCGCCCTACACGCCACACCTGATCGCCTCCGATCTAAAAAAGGTAACCGGGCTTCCCTGGGTGGTCGACTTCCGTGATCCCTGGCTGGAGAACCATGCCTATAACACCGCACCCCGCCTCGGCTTTATCAAGCAATGGAATCGCAAACTCGAGACCCGCGTTCTGCAGAAGGCCGACCACGTATTGGCCGCCAATCCCGGTATCAAGAACTTCGCCATGATGAAACTGGGAGAAGACCAGCAAGGCAAGTTCCAGGTAATTACGAACGGGTATGACGTTGAGGACGTGCGACCCGCTATTCGACCCCTTCCCCGTTTCACGGTCTCCTACTACGGAACCGTCTATCCGCAGGGCTTTCCCATGGAGCTGTTCGAGGGCATGCGCGAGCTGATTGACGCAGACCCGGCGTTTGCAGGCGACTTCCACTTCCGCATCATTGGCTCCATATCTCCCAATGTGCGTGCAAGCGTGGAGCAGACAGTCCCCGCCACCAACCTGACCGTCAGCGACTACATTCCGCACAGTGATATGATTGACCAGCTCTACGAAACACAGGCGCTTGTGGTTGTGCTCAATGACTTCGTGAACAACCACGTCTACGCACCGGGCAAAATCTACGAGTACCTGCCCAGTGGCAACCCCATCCTGGGAATCGGTCCGGCCAACGGCGATGCGGCCGCCCTCCTTGCGCAGACCCAAGCCGGGGTGATGCTCAACTACGGTGATAAGGACGGCATTAAGCAGTTCCTCATCGACCAGTACGCAAAGTGGAAGGGCGGAACGCTAAGCAAAGGGCCGGTCGGCTATCCCCCATTCGAGCGACAGCATCTCACACGGGAGTTGGCCGACGTGTTCAATCGGTTAACAGCGTGAAAGCCATCGCCCGGCACATCCACGCATTGCACCAGCGCATCAGGCAGTAGCGACGCGTTATGAAGCGTCCTTTCTGGTGGATGAAGTATCCATCCGGCCGATGCAGGTTCTCCATCGTCCAGTCCAACACACGCTGCGCCATGCCCCGCGCATGTTCCGCACGCTCGGGCTCCGTCGACGACGCTTCCTGCTCATAGTAACGCGCCGCCCGCGTGAAACAGAGAATGCCCGCGGCAGCCCCATGAATGTCATGCGGGAACACTTTGTCGTTCATCCACTTCGGCGCGCCCTCGTCCGTGAAGAGCGCCTCCTCGTAGTAGCTCACGCCAGCTTCGTACGCCTTCTTAAACTCGCGGTCTCCACTCGCGGCCATGTAGTCGGCCAGACAGTCGACAATGATACCCGTGTGGTAGTTGTCGTGCGTGATGTGACTGTCACCGGCCGGCCACGTATAGAACCAAGCCCCGTAGTGGGTCTGCTTATCCACGACAAACGCCATCAAGCGGCGCGCGGTCGCCCGCAGATCGGTGTCGCCGGTGTGTCGTGCCACTTGCGCACACAACGAAGAGCTAAGTGCGCTCACATCCATGACCGCCCAGTCCATCTCTTCGAGCGGCACGTAGCTCAAACAGAGCTGCTCAGGCGTATCCTCCAGCCGCTTCGGATTATCGAGCACAAAGCGCACAATCTCACGGGCCACATCAAGATACTGCGTCTTCCCGGTCACCTCGAAGGCACGTACAAAGGCAAACCCGATCCAGCAGGAAACGACACGATTGGGATAGTGGCGGGGCTGAAAGAAACCAACATCCTGCCACGGGTAATGGTACCCCCACCCTCTTCCGGCCAACTCCGACGTCCCGGAACCATCAGCCCACGGCGACGGGTTGTCGATCAGCCATTGGAGCAGCGTCTCAGCCTCCGCACGGCGATCCGCACCGTTCTCACCGAGCACGTCAGAGTAGTCCAGTAGCGAGTGGGCGAACAGGCCAATGCCTTTCGGGTTGCGCAGCCTTGGGACCCCAAAGAGCCCCCGCACATTCCAAGGGAACCGCATCAGGGCCTGGATCGTCACCAGACGAAGGTACTTGTTCTGCAACGAAAGGGCGTTGAGAAATGGGCTGTTAAGGGCATCATGCTTCGAATGTCCCGCGTAGTCACGCTCCCGCGACCACGCCAGCACCCGCTCTAGCGCCTCATACAGTCCTTCCTTTTCTTTCATGCTCTCCGTTTTCCTGTTCGGCACCCATACGCCGGCGGTCAACCCTCGCCACATTCGACACCAGGGGACGCCTGTGCGTCGAGTGCTTCGATTTCAACGTACGTGACGGTAATCCCCAAACTGCGCTCATCGCGCATGCCGGAATCGAGATGTGGATTCCAACCACGCACAGACATTTCAAGAACATTCGGAGAGGCATCCCGCCAACTCAACCCCGACAGAACATGGAAGAGCCCTTGCTCGTCCTTCTGCACATCGAGGCTGGCCGGCTTTCCATTGAAGGTGTACGTCGGGTTGTCACGAAACTCCAACGCCCTGTGTTCGCGAATATGCAATCGGACCCGCCATGTGTTGTGGGCCGCTGATGGAGGCAAGACCATCCTGGCGGTCGGCATGGTCCAGCAGAACCGGTCTCCAAGCGGACCTTCGTTTGGGAAGAAACCGCTCACAAGAAATGGCTGGATACGGTCAACGCCAAAGCAAGCCGGTGCACTGAGAACACTTGGCAGAGCCCAAATGTCGCACGCCAAGAGCTTCACGTAGCCTCGCTCACGAAGATCGCCTTTTCCCATTAAGGCAATTTGCTCTTCCCACGACGGCAGATCTGTCTTGAGCATCACCGGCTTCATTGCCAGCTGACCCTGACCTTGGCCCAAGGGCACAACAAATACCCCGGTACGCCGCCGGCCGGGCAGCCGTGTTCTGACTGTGCGCTCTTCCAGCGTTGCGCTTATCGTGTGCACACCGTCGAAGTAGTGGTCTTCGCACCAGAACTCCAAGACGAACCGCGCGAACACCTCTTCGTCCGATGAAGCGAAATTGGGAAGCGCAATCCGTCCCTCATCGACGAGGATGCAGGACTTGGGGTGCAGAAACTGTCGCTGCCGCATATTCAAAGAGAGGTAATTGGCATACCCGCCGGCATACGTGCCAAAACGAATGGGGATGTCTTCTCCGAGCCCATGAACCCGGATAAGAGGATGCTGTGTAAGTCCGACATCGGAGACAACTTGTAACCTGGCACCATTGTCCCAATCCGCTGGCAGCATATCGCATTCGACGAAATGGAAGCCGTTGGAGACCGTATCGGCAACGGTCTTCCCGTCAACCTGTGCCTTGCAGAAGGACCTCTCCGGATAGTCCCACAGCCGTCTGAAGTTCAAGCCCAGCAGATACTTGCCCGACGACGGCAACGACAGCCGCGTCTCGAACTGCTCGTGTTGCCATAGTTCGAGCTTGCACAGGTTCTTATCCAGTCGTTTCCCATAGTGCACCAGAGGAAGGGCCAGCTCGCCGAGATCGAACACAGGAGCATAGTCACACCATTGCAGCACGGTCGGATCATAGCTGTTGTCATAGGCGTAGCGATTCACCTCGGAGAAGCCCTCAATGACTTGGCGGCCAACCTCTGGAAGATAAGCGTCGGGGTCGGCATCTTTCGCTACACCGGGAATGCTGAAGAGCTTAGGCCGCTGCCGATAATGTTCCGTGAGCGTCCCGCCCATGGTAACAGACAGCAGCGTGGAGAAATGACGGCGGCGGCTATCAAACACGTAGGGCTCCTCCAGTACCGGCTCAAGCTGTTGTTTGATCTTTGGTAGATGCCAAATCTTCAGCCCGCCTCCGCCGCCATGGGCGAGGGCCAAGAGCCGTATGGTTAACGGCACCGTGAGCCCGCACATGATACACGCATACAGCGTTGCAGGACGAATCCAGCGGGAAACAGCTCTTGATAACAGACTCGCCGCCGAACCTACACCCACGCCTATGAACAGGTATGTATAGAACTCAACGTTGAGGACGTACCTCGGTTTGACATAGGGAACGTGGCACCAGAAGTACAAGAACACCACCATGGAAGGCAAAGCAAAGAGGAGAAACCGATACCGTCTTCTTATGATCGCATCCGCCAAACCCCAGAAAAAGAGGACAACGCCGATCCAGCCCAGCTTCCCCCAGAGATAGAGCAACGTCTTCCAGCCCGTTACAGGCAGCTTGTCGCGTACAGCCCCGGGCACAAGTTCATATCGGGTCACCACGATCAGGAAGACAGCGAAGAAGACGGCGCACATTGCAGATACGGCGACAACTACGCGTTGATAAGACTTACCGGGTGTGTACTCGTCAGATCGTCGCGCCCTCTTTTTCCGCATCACCAGGCGAAAGATCACGATTGCGACCAGGAACAACAGAGCCCCCACGCCAACAGAAGGACCATATCGCTCCATCGGTCCAATGAGGAAGTGGAGGCTCGCAGGCCCTTGATAGATGAGATTGGGATACCACCAGTGGCCGGAAAACAGGTGGTTCTGAATGAAGAAGGGAACCAAGCCGACAGTGACTCCGACGGCATACCAGCCGGGATAGGCGTACCAATCTCCGGGGCGGTAGCGGTAAAGGAAAGCCAGGTAGAAGAAGACAAGTGACACTCCCGCCATGGCCAGCGGCTCACGCATCCCGATGGTGAGGCCAAAACACATACCGGCTACCGGCAGAATCCATCGTCTTTGCCGTCGCTCAAAGAGAAGAAGCAGCATGAACGACCCAAGAAGCAGCGAGAAGACAAGCGGCTCTCGCAGGGGGTTCACCAACTCGAGAAAGAAGATGCGGTGGATGTGGATGGCGGCAAGAGCGGCGGACAGGCCACACATGCCAGCATCCGCGTGCCCTTGAGCAGACCCCGGTTGCCTATTGCACGACAAGTAAGTGACACCCCCCAGCAAAGCTACGAAGGTCAGAATCCATGGAATGTTCGACAGGAACACATAGTGCAGTCCCAGCAGCTTGAGGGGCAGGAGCAGGTACATCGCAAAAACCACCGACCACCGTGCCACAGTTCCGTCAGCCCAGAACTCCTCCGCAGTCCTGATCCAGTTCGTTGGATCTGAGTAAGCCTTGACATAGTGGCATCGGACGAGAAAAAGTGCGAAGGCCGCAAAAACGCCAATCACACACCACGCAAGAGCATTCTGCGCATAGGAGCGCGGGCCGTTCTGGGGTGTTTCTGCCATGTCTTCCCGTCGATGCGTGGATGGATGCCCGCACGTTATCAGAGACGTTCTTTCAGAACAAGAGATTAGCCCGGCGCGACACCCGCAGACAGCCATCAAGACGCGTGCGCCCCCAGGCAGAACAAATCCATTGCCATGCTTATGGGTAAGACCTACGATTGGGGCCTTTCAGAAGTTAGGAGATAGCGGTGTTTGATGGAAAGACAGTCTGTGTCGTGGTTCCCGCATACAATGAGGAGAAGCTCATTCAGAGGGTCGTCGAGACCATGCACGAGTGCGTCGACCGGATTGTCATCGTTGACGACTGCAGCACGGACGAGACAGTTTTCATTGTCAAGGAGCTCCGGGAACGCGATGCAGACCGCGTGGTACTGATCGAACACGAGCAGAATCAAGGCGTCGGCGGAGCCATTGCTACCGGCTACAAGTTCGCCCGGGACCACGGGTTCGATCTCACGGCTGTCATGGCGGGCGATGCGCAGATGGACCCTGATGATCTGCCCGCACTTCTTGCGCCGGTCGCATCCGGAGAGGCGGACTACAGCAAGGGCAATCGCCTCTTCACGGGCGAAGCATGGAAGAAGATCCCTCACATCCGTTACCTCGGAAACTCCGCGCTTTCGTTTATGACCAAGATCGCGTCCGGCTACTGGCACGTCGCGGATTCTCAGACCGGCTATACGGTCTGCAGTCTGAGAGTTCTCAAAACGCTCGACCTCGACAGCATCTATAAGCGCTATGGCATGCCGAATGACATCCTGGTGCGTCTCAACCTCTACGACTTCGTCGTCGTGGATGTTCCGATCAACCCCGTATACGACATCGGCGAGAAGTCCGGTATCTGTTACCACAAATCGCTTTTCACGTTCTCCTTTCTCCTGGCGCGCCTGTTTCTCTGGCGGATGTTCCAGAAGTATGTCATTCGC
The DNA here is from genome assembly GCA_016783675.1 of Kiritimatiellia bacterium. Classification (GTDB taxonomy): domain Bacteria; phylum Verrucomicrobiota; class Kiritimatiellia; order UBA8416; family JABMPJ01; genus JABMPJ01. The sequence continues at coordinate 43,785 of JADHWE010000003.1, read as the reverse complement.
GACTTCCACCCTCTCGTCTTCTTCTACATGATGGGGTTCTCCTTTGTTCCCGTAGGGGTCGTCTGGGGTCTCTACCTCTTTTACCTGCGTATCACACACGGCCCTGTTGCCCCGACCTCATCACTGCTCGCCGCGTTCCTTATCATCACCGGCATGCAGTCGCTCTTCTTTGGTATGTGGATGGACATGCAACATGTCCGCGACACACATAACCTCAGGCGCATGAAGGACCAATGAACGTCCTGGTCGACATCGCCCATCCCGGGCACGTCCATTTCTATCGACCTCTGATCGAGCAACTGCGCGCAAAGGACCATGGCGTCACGGTTGCAGCACGCGACCTGCCCACCGCGCGCCGCCTGCTTGATTTCTACGGGATCAGCCACGTTGTCGTCGGCCGAGGAGCGGCAGTCAGAACCGCGAGGTCTACGTGGCGCATGGTTGCCGAGCTGCTCGCCCACAACTATGGGGTCGCGAAACTGATACGCGAGGATGGGATCGACATCTGCACGTCAATCGGTGGCACCTACATGATCTATGCCGCCCGGCTCAACGGGTGTAGATCGGTCGTCTTCACCGATACAGAAACCGCTCGAACAGCTAACAGGATTACCTTCCCTTTCGCGGACAGGATTGTGACGCCGCCAGGCTTCAGCGGCCTGTGCCCGCCCAGGAAACACCACGTATACGAAGGCTCGCACGAGCTGGTTTACCTGCACCCCGACGCATTCAGTCCGGATGTCACACACGTGAAGCCGCACGGTCTACAACCAGAGGGGTATGTCGTCTTCAGGCTTTCCGCCTGGGGCGCTGCCCACGACATTGGCCAGCAGGGCTTATCGGAAGACACCTTGTTGACACTGGCGGACTCGATCGAGAACCATGGATTGCGGGTTGTCATCGTGCCCGAAGGCGATGTTCACCCATCCTTGCGCTCGCGAGTACTGAAACTGAACCCAGCCCATTTTCATCATGTCCTTGCTTTCGCAGCGGGGTGCGTAACCGAGGGCGCCACCACGGCCGCCGAAGCATGCCTCCTGGGCACACGCGCGATCTATGTGAACCCGGTGCAACCGCAGTACACCAGAGCTTTGACAGTCCATCCCTGCTTCCGGATGGTCAATCCGCGCGATTGCGACGCGATCCTTGCCACCCTCGAGGCCTTGCTTCAGCAGCCAGACCCACGTTCCGCATGCATCCAATACACGCGAGCGCACTGTGATCATGCCTTGCTGCTGAATGCGTTACTGGCACAAATCGTGACGGCTTAGCGGGCCGGTGGTGAGCCGGTGTTGCAGGCCAGAGCATGAGCTCCTGGCGCGTCCACCTCAACCTGTATGTTGGCGCGGGAGGTGCTGGACGGCTATACCTATCCCAGCCAGCGCGACCTCGACAGCCATCTCGACCACTCTGAGCATGATGACGGTGATCGCCAACTGATCGTCCGCCATAATCGATCCCATGGCAAACAGCAACACCCCCTCGCGGACGCCGAGTCCCGCGGGAGCGAAGAACGCAATGTACCCCAGCACGTTTGCCAGGGCAGTTGCCGATATGCAGAGCGGCAGAGTGTCGATGCTCAGCGGCGACAGAGCACGGGCCATGAACCACAAGCTCGCGCCTGTGCACAGCCACTGCACAAACACGGTAGTCGCAGGGGCCAGGAACTCGCCCGGTCGCGGTGTCCTCTCCAACTCGCGGGCTCCCAGGCGAGTGAGAACCCTATTCGCCACAGGTTTAAACACGCGTGGATGCATCGCAGCCGCCACAACAATGGCGAGCAACAATCCCCATGCCCACATCGTGCCGATGCGCCCAAAGCCCACGGTCACAATCAGCGCAGGGAGCGAGACCATGAACGCAACCGCCAGAATCAGGACTCTCATGATCAGCAAGGTGGCGGATGCTATCGGCACACGCACACCGGCCCGATCGAAGAACCACAACGCCCCCAGGAAGCCGGTCACTTTCCCGGGAACATACTTGGCCAGTGAGGGGACGAAGGCTATCACCACGAACTCGCGCCACGCGGGTGGCGACATGAACATGCTGACGGTCTGGCGATAGGTCAGAACCGTGACCACACGAGACATCACGAGGAGCGCCACGCTGATGGCGGCCACGCCCATGTCGACACGCAGGTCAGCCAAGGACAGCCCGGCAAGCCGACCCGCAAGCACCACCAGGACGTAGTACATAACAGTGGCAAACAGCGTCGCATGTATGACGACGCGACCATACTTCCAAAGCCTTGGATGCCTGCGACGCAAATCCCTGAAGCTGCGCACCTGTGTCCTCATTTTCTCTCTCTTCGCAGCGGAACCGATGTGGGGAAGCAGCCCGACAGTTCGCATTCCACCTTTCTCAAGCGGTTGCTCTGAACGCAATACAGCTCGAAGAACTCATTGGTGGTCGCGACACTCTCGCCCGTCAGCAGTTCCTGTAGGCGCGGTGCCCGATAGTGCCACACTCGCCATGGACTGACTTCGGGACGATCAACGAAGTACCTGATGTCCATCTCCTGTAGCCACTCCATCACGGGTCCCTGATCGCTCATTGAATAGCGATCTTCCGGGGCCATTCGCACTCTGTTCCCAGTCAGCATGGACACAGCGCGTAAGCCAAACGTGTTCGCCCTGCGCCAGCTTACATTGACATAAGAAGGGCTGACCGCAACGATCTCTTCAGGAGGTGTATTGGCGCGAAGCCAAGCTGTGATGCCGACCAGCTCACGACACTGTCCCGCATGGTATGCTCCGTAGAAATTCCCTGACCGGGCAACCTTGACACTGGCCGCATACAGGGCGAGATTCGTTAACACCACGGAGCTTGCGACAAGCACACAGATCGCTATCCCGATATGGCGCCGCTTCCCCTTCGCTTTCTCCACCGCGATATGCCATAGACCACGCCAGATGCCTACGACCAGCATCGGTACGACCGGCAGCAGATATCTTGTGTTGGATCGAGACCACAGAGCCAGCATGGCGGAAGCATATGCTAATGCACCTATCCATATCGCCCGTCGCGGCGCCGCAGCCTTGTGTATGCTCACAACATACAATGCAATCAACAACCATCCTGCGAGGTTCGTCGCGTGTAGCAGTACCGGCAAGGACAGTCCCAGTTCAAGGGGGGGATAGAAGAGCCAGCAAAGTCCGTATCCCGCGCAAGACAGGTGCCGTATGTACCGCGTAACGACATCCAATGAAACAGGCTGAGATTCGGCTAACGTGGACTCGATGGCCGAATAGCCGGAAACATCCACATCGACCACAAGATGAGCCAAAGTGCGTTGAATCACCAGGAACGTCACGGCCATCGACATACATGTCAGCACTATTGCCGGTACTCGGCGCTTGATGCCACCCCACCCGTCCACACACGACAGTAGCGAACCCACAACAATGGGTGCGCACAACAGGCCCGCCCATCGAACGCAGATGGAAAGACAGGTCAGAACGATGGCCGCAACGCTTCGCCAGCCAAACCTGTCTTGCTGGCCGGACTGCAATGCAAAAAGCACAGCAAGACTAAAACAGACAAGGAACAGGGGATCCGAGTACAAGAGGAACGTTAATCGGTAGGTACAGAACAGCACGCCGGTGACCGCGCACGCCGCCGTTGCCTCCCAAAGCCCGACCAGGCGCACTAAGATCCTATGCCAGATCAGGATGAACCCGACCATCAGAAGCATGACCATGCCGTTCAGAAACCAAAATGACGCAGAGAACTCGAACGCCCACGATAGTACCAGCGGCCACAGCGGCGGAATCTTGATCGCGGGCAGGCCATTGAAAATCAGGCCGTGCCCCAGGAACACGTTCCTGGCGACGCTGATATAGACGTCGCTATCACTGGCGGGGACCCAGTATGGAACCTGTAATGCCAGGTAGAACAGGCACAGGAATATCGCAAGGAAGAGAGTGTGTATTCTGCTGCCTGGGACCGTAGAAGCATGCATCGGAACCCTCCGGAAGGAAGCGCTATGTATCCAGTTTGTAGCTGTGATACGAGCGCATGCCCGTCGCCAGTTCGTCAGGCAAGGACGCTTCCTCGTCAAGATCCAGGCACTGAATAACACCAGGAGCTATCTCTCTATATCGGTAAGAACTCTCGGGGCAACACATGATGCCATCGGAGTCGGAAGGGGGCAGGCGATGTCCATGACGACTCATCCATCCCACCCGTTTCGCGGGGTTGCCCATGACCAGCCCATAATCGGGAACGTCTCGTGTCACCACTGCACCCGCCGAGATAAACGCGTAGCGACCAATGGTGATTCCACAGACAATCGTGGCATTGGCGCCTATGGTTGCCCCACGCTTGATCAGGACTGGTTCGTAGATGGCGTGACGGTTGACCTGACTGCGCGGGTTGCTCACGTTCGTGAGTACGCACGACGGACCAAGAAACACGTCATCCTGAATGATCGTGCCGCCGTATACGGACACGTTGTTCTGAATCTTGACCCGGCTGCCTATCACCACATCGTTGCCGATGTTGACATTCTGGCCGAGTATACAGCTCTCGCCGATCTTGGCGCCCGGCAGCACATGCGAGAAATGCCAGACTTTTGTCCCATCGCCAACGGTAGCACCATCGTCAACATACGATGATTCATGTACAAAACACCCCATTAGAGGATCTCCAGAATTCATGCTTCTCAATAACTGAGCATTTCCATCAGTCGAATGCCGGATAGCACATCGCTCCGCGCGGGGAACATCTCCCAACGTTCCTGCGAGATATATTCATAGACCGTGTCATGTCCTTTGCCATAGACATGATCGATGGCGAAATCGATGTCCGGTTTCTCCAGTCCCTCAACGTCCCAGGAGTCGATCCTGTTCAGGTTTGTGCCCGAGAGACGAATCGTGCCCTTCTCCGCAATGAGAGTAAACTCGGTCAGGTAGTTCTCGCGGAACACACTCACTGTCGCGTTTATGGTGCCGACGGTTCCATGGGGAAAGCTCATGGTTGCCGAAATGCTGTCGTACACCTCGAGATCTCTCAGCGAACCACCAATACCCTTGTGTTCAACAACTTCACCAAAGAAGTAGTGCACCATGTCGACGTAGTGGCTGGCCTGGGTATACAGAACGCCGCCATCCAGCTCCCGTGTACCATGCCATCCGATCTTGAAGTAGTCATCGTTGCGGTTCCACAGTACGTTGCAGATGAACTGGTGGATCTTTCCCAATTTGCCGCTGTCGATCAGATCCTTCGTGAACCGGACGAGGGGGTTGAAGCGGTTCTGATACACGGGCAGAATCGTCTTTCCCGCGGCATCCACACGATTGAACATCTCGTATGCCTCTCGCAGGGTGAGCGACACGGGCTTCTCGCACAGGATGTAGGGTACATCCGTGTTCTCTGCCAGTTCGGACGCATGCTTGGGATGCCAACCGGATGGCGTGAGTACAGATACGACATCCACGCCCGTGATGTCGTTGTAGTCGGTCACGTAGGGACAGCCGACCTTATCGGCCGTAGCTGCTGCTTTGGCTTCGTCCACGTCACACACCAGCGCAATCCGGCAGCCGGAGGTCTTCGATATGGCGTCGATGTGACGCCCGGATATGCGTCCACAGCCAACTAGTGCGATGTCTTTCATCGTGATTCTGTCTCAGATCTGTGCTGTTAACGGACGCTATCCCTTCACGGATGATCTGCACTGTACACGATTGAGATCATTAGTGCGCGGTGTTTTCCTTCATGAATCGAGCCAGCCCTAATGCAACGTGTCCCTGGGTTCGTGGCGTGTACTTCGTTTCCCCCGGTTTCACGGCATAGCAGGCCCCCCGAAACCTGTAGTCCTTCAGCGTTCGAACCGCCACTCGTGCTGCACCAAAGTCGCCCACCTCCGAAAGAGTATAGATGAGCATGCCACATCCCCACCCTCGTGCCGGCATCTTTCTGTACCGTGTTGGCGTGAGAGAACAGTCAGCAAACTCATGCGTCAGTTCGTCCTCAACATAACGCCGTAGGTAGTCAACTGAGCCCGTGATATCGAAGAACTCATGACCTGAATATCGGTTGAAATCCACCAGGCCCTGAACAATATAGGCGGCATGCTTGGAATCGTTGTACCTCTTGCGCCGTGTGGAGTAAAACCAGTAGGTGCCATACTCCGAACACAGGCGCGCCTCTGCCAGGAACTGCGCTGTCTCACTTGCCAGAGACAGATATTGCCGCCTCCCGGTGAGTCTGTAGGCCCTGGCATATTGGCTCATAAGCATCGATGACACGTTATGAACACCCGTGGCGTCCTCGATTCTGGAGGAGTACCAGAAGAACCCTCCTTTGTCTGTTCGGGTGTAGTATTGCAGGTATCCGTCCAGAGCAGAGAGGGCAACTCTCAGTGCGTTTTCGTCATTCGCCTGCTCATATACATCGAGCAACGCCCGGACACACCAAACCGTCGTGATCCCGTACTCGGTGTGCGCGGGGTTCTCTGTCCCGTCTCCGAAAGCATCCCATGCGAACGGTAATCCCCATCCAACGACCCCATCGTTGTCCTCGTCCGAATGGGTCATCAGCCAATTGGCCGCTCCAATGGCATTGGTCATATCCCCTATCTCGCAACAGGCACTTGCATAGAGCGCGTACGCCATTGGGAAGTGATTTGTGTCGTCCCGGTAGAGGTCCATGCCTCTTCCCGGACAGGTTGCGTCGAATGCCGCTAACGCGTCCATAGCCATGTTGAGATCAGCGACGGCACCATTCTCGCCACGGCTCTTCTGCGGCGAGATGCTGCATAGCAACACGCATGCAGTACGGACAAACAGGCCTCGCACATCAGACTTCGACATCGAATACGTCCATCCACTGTTTGACGCCAACCATCATCCACGCCGTGAAGTAATGCCAGCGCAGATTCTCGTGCGGCGGGTATTCCAGCAGTGACGCTACGAAGTCGTGGCTGAAGATGCCAGTCCCGGCGCACCACTCCTGCGTCAACTCGCGTCCAACAGCGTCCCGCAGATCCTTCTCCCACTGGTGATAGGAGCTGAAGGTGAACCCGTGCTTCTTCTTCTGCCGAATCCTCGAGGGCAGGACTTCCCCGACGCTGTCCTTCCACAATGTCTTCGTTTCACGTCCTTTCATCTTCCAGTGACCGGGCAGTTGGAACGCCAGCTCGACGAGATCCCGGTCGAGGAACGGCACACGCCCCTCTACACCATGGGCACTCGTGACACGGTCTTCGTTCACCAGGAAGTCGTTCACCATCTTTGTCTGGAACTCGACGCGCAGTACGTCATCCAGGTAGCTGCCTTTGCCTGAGAACAGTGGTTCGAAGTAGCTGCCCGTGCGGGGAAGCGCTCGGAACGTATCGGGGTCAGCGTAGATCCGGTCGTACATGCCGTCATCATAGTCCCAGGCATTGCGCAAGCGCGTGTAGAATTGCGCGCGATCACCTGCCGCAAGCGCGATCTGTGCCCCGATGCGATAGTGCTCCGTGCGCAGGACTCCGGAGCGGCTCTGCAACTGCCACAACAGGCGACCTGACGGACCGAGGAGGCCACGCTGCAGCCAGCGTGGTGTGCCGTTGTGTAGACGCCCAAGCGTGTTGCAGAAACGGTGAATGTCATAGCCGGCGAAGAGCTCGTCGCCCCCCAACCCGCCAAAGATGACTTTGACGTGCGGTCTCACGAAGCGAGCCAACGCATACCCCTGGATCATGTTGATCTTAGGTTCTTCCACGGCACGAATCACATCGGCGGCCCCGGTGAGCGGGTTCGCGTCGAGGCGTGTGTCGTGGTGCTCGGTGCCGAAGTGATCGGCCACAATGCGCGCGTCTTCATTCTCGTCGGTCGGCTCGTTGAAACCGAGCGTGAAGGTGCGCAGGATTCGGTCTGCGGTCCGCAGGTCCGCGCCCTCCCGGTAGGCCCGGGAGGCTGCAGCCACGATCATACTTGAATCGAGGCCGCCGGAAAGGGCCATGCCCACGGGTACATCGCTCACGAGTTGCCTTTCGACGGCGCGGTCGAACGCGGCAGCTACGGCCGCACACGCTGCATCGCGTGAGTCGCAGGCAGCAGCTCCGGCCAAGGGGAGCGTGTAGAACCGCTGCATTTCCGTCATCTGCCCGTCCTTCACCCACGCGAAATGCGCGGGGGGCAAACGCTTGACGCCTTCGAAGAGGGTCTGGGTGCCCGGTACGTACCTGATATTCATGAAGGCATGCAGCGCGGACCGGTTCAGTCGCGACCGCACCCCCGCCGCCAGCAGCGCCTTGATCTCGGAGGCAAAAAGGAAGCGCGCTTCATGCTGCGCGTAGTGAAGCGGCTTCACGCCGTAGTGGTCGCGCGCCAGCAACAGTCGCCTCTGCACGCGATCCCAAATCGCGATAGCGAAGATGCCGTTGAGCCTGGCCAGCCATCGCGCGGGATGATCGGGATTCTGCCGGTGAAGATGGATGAGCACCTCGGTATCCGAGTCGGTTTGGAAGCAGCATCCCTCCTGCTCAAGCTCAGTGCGCAGTTCGCGGAAGTTGTAAATCTCCCCATTCAGGAGGGCGACAACGCGGCCATCCTCACTGAGCATCGGCTGCGCTCCGCCGGCGGGATCAATGATGGCCAGGCGGCGGTGGCCCAGGGCACAGGTCGTGGGCTGGTCCAATGCATCGGACTTGGCGTATACGACGCCCGATGCCATCCCGTCGAGGTAGTATCCTTCACCATCGGGTCCACGGTGAGCCTGCGCCTCGTTCATCGCAACGACGGTCTGCCGAAGCGGAACGTCGGTCGAAGTTACTGCTCCGCAGATACCACACATAACGTCTTCCCTACTGCCGTCATTTCGGCGTGATGACAATACGATCCAAGAGAAACCCCAGCTCACGACGGTCCGGTGAACCCGACACCTCTGAGGGACTCCATGTATCTCCCGAGATGGTCACTGCCGTTCGTCCTTCCGTGTTCACCCATTCAGGGACAAGATCAAACGAGAAGATGCTGCGCCCTCCTCTGCTCGCGTCATGAACGTGATCAATGGCGCCTGGTTCGATCGCGCGCCCGTCCACCTCAACTGATGGGACAGTCGCGATCCCCGGTGCCCTGAGACCCATGCTCTCAATCCGAACGCTATACCCCTCTGCCGATTCTGCAAGAGGAAGTTGAACCTGTGCACGCCCCGTGGTCCAGCGCACCGTCGTCGAGTTATGTTTCTCACGTGGGTGAAATCCTCCCGCCACGTACGCAACATCATTCTCGGCTCCTACGTCTATCTCGAGGGTTTCGCTCTGGCTCACGGGGTAGGCCGAAAGACGTACGGCACAGACTTTGACAAACGCTATGTCTCGACGATGCCCCAGTCGTTTGGCCCGCTTCTGCTCGCGATAGGAGGGAAAAGACGTCCGAAGCGCAACTGGCACCATCTGCAGAACGCCTCTCGCCTGCCCCAGGGGCACGTTGACCCAAGACCTCTGCCTACGCCCGGGAAGCGGGTATGTACACACTTTGCCCGAGGCCTCAAGCTCCAGTGCGCCAGTCTCTCCTTCCGTCCTATCATAGAATGCCTCTATAAGGAGTTCGGCAAAGGCTTCTTCAGACTGGCCCCCGCACCGGGGAACGGAGACGGTCCCACTGCTGAATAGGAGACATCCATCTGTCTTGAGGGGCGCCGCATCAACAAGTGACTCGGAAAGGTGTGGATAGTACCAGCTCTCACCAGACGCTCCGAGACCATGGTCAAAGTACTGTGTCCCGGCAAGCCACTGCATATACGGACTCGACGGGAGCGGAGCATCTGAACGCACGCTCACACTGACGGTCTCTCTATCCCTCAGTAGTTCTCCGCTAATATGGATGAACTGGAGGCCGTTCGTAAGGTCGCCAATATACTCCCCGTCAAGATGGACAGAACAGAAGCTTCGCTCTGGAGAATCCCAGATCCGCCTGGGGTCAATCGCAAGTACGTTCTTCAGGCCATCCGCAGGAACTTCCATGGTCCTCGCGATATTGGTGTCGCTCCAAGGCTTCACCTGGTACAAGACTCCATTCATTCGATTTCCATAGTGGTCAAGCGGCACAGACAGGTCGTCACACGAGAAGATGGGAGCAAAGTCGAACCAGTTCTTGAGCAGGGGCGCGGCCGTCTGTTCGTACGTATAGACGTTGCCTTTGTCCCACTTCTCCAGGATGCTTGCACTGCTGCTGGCCAGGTGGATCGACAGCGTCGCGGCATCATCTGGACTCAACCTTGCGATGCGCTCGAACCGCCGCCCCATGTCATCGTACGTCCCACCCAGAAGCCAGGCCAACATCATGCAGTGATGCCGCTTTCCCACAAAACTATATGGTTCCTGGAGATGCGGACACATCTCCTGCCTCAGCGTGCCGCTATGCCAGACTTGGAGTCGATCAGGTGCCCGTCGCTGCGCCAGGAACAGCACACCGACCACGAACGCCATGACCAGCGCATAGGCACCCCCCACAAACCACCGCGTAATGCGAGGTGCCATCCAGCGCCGCGATGTAAAGGACAGCAGCTGCGCCAACGGCACGATCCCAAGGATAACGAGAGGCAGCAGGAAGAGATCGATGACCAGGAGATACCTCTCCTTCATATACCAGTAGCAGGAGTAGAACAACGTGTTCAGCAACACGGCCGAAACCAGCAGCATCACAATCTTGATGTCTTTCCTGATTCCCCCCCTCAGCACGGCGATGAGCACCAGGATGACTCCAAGGCCCGTGTACTTGGCCAGGAAATGCCGCATCGTCTTTGTCCCGGTTGATGCAAAGTGATCCATGCTCATTCCCGGAACCGGAATGTCCCATCGTTGAGTGTCGGTAGCGAGCTGGACTCTGTTTGCGGCATACCCAGGGACAATAGCCTGTCCGGAATGCATGTAGTTCTGAAGGAAGAAGGGCGCCAGTCCGAGTACTCCTCCCACGGCGGCCAACAGGAGGAAGTGGCCCCACGCCCGGTCACGGGTCCGCCACCAGTTAATGCCGGCATAGAGTGCGATCGGTGGCGCGACGAGTATGCACGTCTCGCGCACGCTCGTAGCCAACCCCAGCCATAGCCCACAGAGAAGTGCGCTGAGCCAGCTCCTCTTCTTCTCGTACCGCAACGCACTCAGCACGGAGATGAGTACGAGCGCGAAACTGAGGGGCTCTCGAAACGGGTTCACCAGCTCGAGCAGCAACTCATGGTGCAGCACGACAAACAGCGCCACACCCACGAAAGCAAGAAAGTCTCCAGCAGCCTTGTCGAGCCCCTTGGCCGCATCCAGCTCAAGCGTCCTCAGCAATACCCGCCAGACCAGGAAGAGCAGCAACAGAACGAACGGGAGATTGAACAGGAATACGTATGAGAACCCGAGAGCCTTCAGCCCTGCACCAAGCAGGGCCGGATAAACAAAAGCCCTCTCCGTGACCGGGGCACCGGCCCAAAGCGCCTCCGCCTTGTGCAGGAAACCGATCGGGTCTGAGTATGCCTTGACATAGTGCTCCGCGAGGAGATACAGCGCGACTATGACTCCAAGCGCCAGGGGCCAGAATGTGTAGGCCCGGACCCCCCATCCCCTTCGCATTCCGCCGCTGGAACCATCATTTTGCATACGCACTCTACCTAAGCAACCCACGGATACATGCCCGGACATCTGCTACGTCTGGGGAGAACCCACTTTCATCCATTACCGCCACTGGAGTCTGCAGTGGATTCCACCATGACTCATACTTCTCGCGACTGGTTTTCCCCATGCCATAGCTTTTCCGGTCTGTCCACACTACGTGGGGCGACCCACAGAGCGACGCCAGGTGCATGGCTCCCGACGAGGGTCCCACAACACACTTGCAGGACGACATGAGCTGCATGGTCTCCGCGAGCGGCAGGTCCCTGTAGTCCACCACACCTTCGACTTCCAGCGTGGCATTGCGTAACCCGATGCACCCAACCGTCATCCCCTCTTCTTGCAGTAGAGCGGCGAGATGTTGCCACTGTTCGACCGGCCAGTTTCTTCCGGGAACACTCGCCCTGCCACGAGCGTGCACAAGTATATCCGGAGCTGTTTCGTCTGAATGATCGCCTCCAAACCGGATGAAGGACTGCTCGTCCTGCGGAATGTAGCGCAAGGGCGGAAGATGGTCGCAGTTGGCGGGAATCGCATTCAGTACACGCGCCAGCTCGTGCGGATTCTCGATTCCAAATATCGTGTGCGCATTCGACTCGCCTCTGATCCCATGAGGCACAAACTCATCGCAGAAATCGTCGTAGAGCGCTTTGCTCGAAGGCCGGGCAGATACGATGATTCGTTTGTAACGCCCCCGGAGCGCCCGGAGATAGCCCTGCCAGTCCATGAGCTCCCAGCCGAACTCGCCAACCCATGGTCCCGCGAAAAGCGTATCCTTTTTGCTGCCACCCCCTCGAAGGAAGCTCGGGCGCCGCCACCAGGAGAGGTAGCTGAAGCAGGCCTTGCTGAACAGGATACGGGAGGGATTAGAGCCTACGGACCACACGAATGGCCAGCACGTCGATCTCGTTCTCTGGCTCATATACGCGCTGGCCTCCTCTCCAAAAACAGCTAGCTCAACATACCCGCCAACCAGGTTCTGACGGCGCGGCGCGCCCTGGTTGTCGCAGCGACCTTCTTCAGACCGACGGGCAGAAAGCCCGCCGCATGCACAGCGCCGAATGTATATGCATGCTCTCTAAGAAACCGTACATGGCTGACAATCGCCTCATGTCTTTTCACGAGCCTATCGACCACACCCGGGTCGACACCACGAGATTCCGAGCCATGGCGAGGCAGGTGCCATGATATCAATCGCGACGAGCCACTCTTGAGCATCGCCGCGACACACGCGGCAAAATACGTTTCATACGTACGGCGGGGAAACCAGAAATTCACCCTGTGCAATCGGGCCGTTCGGAAGGGAAGCGCGACCTCCTTCGTTACGATCTCGTAGTCGCCGCCTCTCCGATCATCAAACCCGATGTAGACATTCTCGCCGATCCTGATGGTCGGGGCCGGCAGGGGGGATGCGATTGCGCTCTCCTGAGTGGCTAGTGCGTCGCTGATGGGGCCGACCAGTCTTGTGAATGCCTTGAGGAACTCACGACTCAGATCGAACAGACCATCGGTTCTCTCGCTCGTGAACCAGTTGGCGCGGATCTCACGGATCTCACGGCATAGCTCTGCGTGCACGGGTTCAAACGGGACGCGCAGCTTCTCACAGAGAGAGAGGGTGTGACCAAACGAGTTGAGAACAAGAAGAACGTTCCGCGTATGACAGCGTGGACGGCAGAGCATGCGCGCCACGACAAGCAGCCGATCCATGAGTCCATCAAACAGCAGAAGCAGCGACGCTTCTCTGGCCACGTCCTGTGACGGGACGTCAAGGTTCCCCGCGACCGGATTCATGTGCGAACAGAATGCCAGCGAGGACAGGCTGCTCCACAGACTGGCAGGAAGAACAGAAACGTCATGCGCCCACACATTGCCGGCCGGTTCGCGGGAAAGTACCGCGTTGGAAACATCGGCCGGAGGCGACGGGTCATCATCCCTGACGACGACAAGAACATCCAGATCGGATATGCCGGGGTCTCTAACGCTGCCGAAGGTCGCTATGCCAACAACCCCTGGAAGCGGGGAAACACGGGCTACATACTCGTCAAGTGCTTCCTTGTACGCCGAGGGAGCAATAGGCGTCAGCCTCTCGAATTCACTCCACATGCGTGCCCCCTTCCTCGTGTCGGTCCAAGGCTGTGACAAACGCCGATACCACCGCGGGGATGCGATCCAGTAACTCGCGGCGTTCTCTCAGCGTGGCGAGGAACAGCTTGTCGGTCGTGGATCGTGCCACGCGACGTATCCAGCGCGGGGAAAGGCCGCACCTCTGCAAGGTGCCTTCATAGCGGGCGAAGGTTTGGGAGAACGACCACGTGTCTCGAATCCGGGAGAGTTCTGTCAGAACATCCAGTGTCTCGCGATCAATGTACGTACCGATGCGCCCGAAGGAGTCGCCCTTGTAACAGAACTCACCAATGGCCCCGAGAAACAGGCACGGAACAAGATAGCACGCGCTCAGTGTGAGCTTCACCAGGCGGGCATCGGCCTTGCACAAGTCCAGAGCCGAGCGCGACAGGATTGCCGACGTCACCCGACGGAAGTTATCATGCGCTTCGTCGGCCGAGTTGCGCACGGCAACATCAAACGAACATGCACCGGAGAACCCCTTGGCACGCTGCAGGGTTGCAAGGGGCAGGAAAGCTTCGGGGTAATACCGCAGGTCGTAGCCTGTACAGGCGAACACCCCATGGTGCTGTAGGGGGTCATAGGCATACAGATGCGAACAGGCCCGTGTTGTTTGACGCCGAATATCCAAGAGCCGGTCGGGATCCGTCGCTGCCTCCGGCGTAAGCACCACGAGTGCGTCGATGTCGCTATAGGGCGTGTAGTCAAGCGTAGCCATGCTCCCGTGTAGACCGGCAAACAGGCACGATTCAACGGACTGGTCGAACGCGGCCGCCAGGCCCTCTATGGCGCGCCGCAGGCGTGCCTCGCCGTAGTGCGAGAGGTCGACTGCTTCACACCTGACCTCCGCAGGTCCCTCGGAGCTCAGTGTTTCGGACAGTGCCACCCACTGCGAATAGCAGTCGGCTATCCATGCGGCCTGTTCAGCGGGCGAGTCGGTTCCCCGAGGGGATGCTGAACGGCTCTTTCCGCAGGCCGCTGCCTGCGCCTCATGCAACCTCGACCAGTCGCGCGTTCCTCCATACCAACCGTTGTTCAGGAAAAACTCAAGCGATGCCCGCAGTTCCCACTGGAATGCCGCCAACGCTCTGTGCCGTTCGATTGTCATGCTACATTACCGTCCCGAAAGAGATTCTACTGAACTGCGCGCATCTGCCGCACACGTACCCACACAGCCAAGATCACCACAAGCACCATTCCGCAGAACAGGAAGAAGCGCTCCAGCAAGGAAGGGACCAGGACCGGGAGTACCGCACAGACATGCAGGAACACCGCTACGGACAGGACCGGCCAAGAGACCAGTTGTTCGCGCGTAACGAGCCGGAAGCGTATCGCCATCGGAACATAGACCACGATGTTCACAACATACCCCACATAAAAGGCAAGCGCGATACCCCAGGCACCAAACCTGACGCAGTATACAGCCGAGCCCAGTACACCCAGCGCCCAGATGAGGTTGCTCAGGAACCCCCACCACATGTAGCTGCGAGCTACCAGCAACCTTGTCACCCCTTGCTTGTAGAGCATGATACACGTGCTCAACATGCCAAAAGCCAGGGCATACCGGAACGATCTTCCGCTGAACTCTTTACCGAAGAGGACTTCTGCGGTCTCCGGGAACCAGAGGATCGGCAATGACACTGCGACCCCGAGGATTCCCGACGACAGGATATTAACAGTCGCCAGGCGACGCGATATCTTCTTGCCGGCATTCGATATCATCGAAAGCAGAGGCGCATTCAGCATGCCGCTGGCAAATACCAGCAGTTGCTGAAACGCTAATGTCGCCGTGAGTACGCCCAACGCTGCATAACCATCGTCCTGGTTGACAAGCAGCGCATTACAGATCCATTTGACGGGACCAACCAGGATGCCTGACAAAGCAGCAGGCAGACTGAACTTCCACAGTATGTGCCTCTCTCCGTGACTTCTCTCCCAGGATATCGCTACTCCGTGACGACGCGCCTCTCTTCTCAGTGCCACGTGATTCAGCAGCCAGTTGATGCCCAGG
Source organism: Kiritimatiellia bacterium (assembly GCA_016783675.1). Classification (GTDB taxonomy): domain Bacteria; phylum Verrucomicrobiota; class Kiritimatiellia; order UBA8416; family JABMPJ01; genus JABMPJ01. The sequence continues at coordinate 28,066 of JADHWE010000003.1, read as the reverse complement.
TTCGCCGCCAGGGCCCATACGGCGCCCGTTACGCCTCCCAGGCAGGCGCCGCCCACCATTAGCGGAAACGAGATCAGTCCGGCGTACAGGTTGACATGCGCAATCTCCTTGAATGCCTCGAATCCCGCCAGCGCCCCTGTTTGTGCGCCGTTAAGGGCGTTGATGAAAAGGATCAGGCTTCCGACCCGGAGGATATTCGCCAGGTGAGGCGCGTTCAGAGAATGCGCCGCCAGCCACGGCGCAGAGATGACAAGTGCCACGGCCATTCCTCCCCCCGTGAGCATGGCCACAAGGTTGGATAGCCCGATGATTCTTCCTGCTCGCTCTGGCTCTTCGTCGCGGAATTCCGCAATATGCTTGGTTGAGGTGAGGCCCAGACCGAACCCCGCAAGTACGCCAAACATGCCCACAGTGGAGCGGATGATGCCGAGCTCTCCGAATCCGCCTTTCCCGAGAATACGGGCGACAACAACGGACGCCGCAAGCATGAGCCCGCGTGATATGACCGCACCGGCCAGCGACCAGAACGTGCCCCTTGCCAACCTGTAGGCAATCGGAGAACGCTGCAACCGCTCGATCCACGGCCGCATGAATCGTGGAGCAAACTTGTCAATCAAGAGTCGTAGATTCAGGAGCACCTTCTATCAGTCCGGACTGGCTTCCTTGATTCGAGTCAAGGAACACAGTTAACCCAAGTCGCATGCTGAACCAAGGATAAATGGACTGACCCTAAAGAGACGTATGGGCCACTTGAGTACGCAAGATCGGAGATGCTCCCCACCATGCGGGTAAGGACTATGGCTTGACGCATAGTCTCTGTGCAGGCACATTCATGCCTATGGAAGTCGTAATCCCAAACCCAAAACGCCACTCTCCGGCTTGGTTCTGGCCTTTGCTTTTTCTTGTCTTGTGCCTGTCACTTTCCGCCCGACTGCTACACACAGCACCAACACTCGCAAACGATGATCAGCGTTGGGTTTACGTATCCCAGGAGCACTTGGGTCACACGCATGGCATGCAGATACACGACGTCTACCGAAGCCGGACTATGTTCACTGGTTTACTCGCTTTATGGGGGGGAATTGGCGAGCCCACCGTGACATGGGCGATGCGCTTGATGCTGATCCTGGCGGCAGTGACGACCATTGCCGTTGGTCTGGCGGGCAGATCCTATGGCGGAGAATCCGTAGGCCTGTTCGCTGCCTTGCTGTATGGTCTGCATCCACTCGCAGTTGCTAACGACCCCTACGCCCTTCCTGACAGTCTTGCCGTCATGCTGTTAAGTATAAGCCTGCTGGCGTACACCCACTCTGAAGGAGGGAAGCGCTGGAAGTCGCTTGCAGTCTCGGGGGTAGTCACGGGCGCAAGTATTGGAGCAAAGGCGTACTACGTCCTCCTGGCCCCGGCATTTGCGGTCGCCATAATCCTCGATTCTCAACTCACCCGAACAGAGAAGGTAAGACGCTCTGCAAACTTAACTCTATCGACCATCGCCGGTCTCTTGATCGCCTTTGCCGCTGGCGAGACTCTGAGCGGCCTCTCTCCGGGCGCTTGGCTGTCATCCTATCCGAAGAGACTGATCGAATTGATAGGTGAAGCGCCATCAGGAAGCGTGGCGACCGTTCAAGTGCTTCTTGGTCGGCTGTCTTATCTTGTAACGCTCTTTGTACAGGGCGCCGGGCTAATCGGATGGCTGTTCCTTGCCGGCATTGTCTATGGCTTGGCACAGTGGCGACGCTGTTTTGATTCTCGGTTCCTAGCGCTGTCGGTCATAGGATTCCTTCTTTTTCTTATGTTCATGCCGGTACGACTCTCTCCGCTTCTCCTTGTCGAAATGCAGTATCGTTACCTTACGGTTGTCTTGCCCATGCTGGCATTGCTCGGAGCGCGTTTTGCTGTCAATAGCTGGACCGCCTTGCACGGCGGGGGCCTCAGACTCGCAGTTGCAGTAGTGTTTGCAGCCGGGATGGCATGGGCATTCCTGCTTCCAGCATCCAAGTCCATGATGGAGTGCTATGGGAAACTAGAGGGACAAGGAATTGTCAAGGCCACCCACCACTGCAAAGCGATCGGAGTAGAAATGATGCTCCTGCCCGCGTCCGCGAATTGGGAGACCCAACTTCCGCCCGAGCTGTTGGCAAATGGAGTTGAGGTGCAAGTGACGCAGGCCGAGGAACATTCGGATGCTGCGTCTGCGCTCCATTGGGTAAAAGCAGGCAGCGGCACCAGGGCTGTCTATATCCCACGTGACTCACTCTGTGATCAACGAGGGACGCGGGACGCCCGTTGTCTGAGTGGTAAGGACGCTGTCCTTGCACTCACAGGCGCAGGAGCACACTCAACCGACATTCGGATCCCCAGGAATGGGGTGAGTGCTTGCTTGATACGAGCATGTCTGGGCAAGCCCAAACATCTCACGGGATGGCTAGTTGTTATCGATTGATACGGGCTGGCAAGCAGCGTCTTGCGCGCGCCCTCGCCACTACCCTAACCGATGAAGCCAGTTATCGAGTCTCGATGCCATTGCCGACTGACTGAACCCACGGATATAGTTCCAATCCACTGTGAGGTCCTTTCCTGTCCAAGCTCGCGCCCGGAACAGCCTCAACAACGCTTCCGCAAGTGGCTCCGGTTCGTTCACGACAACCACTCCCAAGCCGGATCTTCTCAGAATCTCAGCCGCTTCCGTCTCTTGCATGATGCCGAGTATCGGTTTTCCGCGACCCATACACTGAAAGAGTTTACCCGGAATCTGCCGGTCATACTCTGGAGAATCCGACTTGATCACAACTTGCACGTCGGCGGCCCCCATCTGCCGCACACACTCGTCGTGCGGAACCTGGTTGCGAAGCTCAACCAACTCCCCATGCCCCTGCTCCTCCGCGATGTCCTTGGCTTCTTTCCCCCCCGCTCCAGCGCCCAGCAGCACGAGTCGAGTTTGTGCACAGAACGCGGAGTCTTCCCCTGCGGCCCGGCACATCGCGTCAATGAGGTCGCGCGCATTCCGCTTCGCGCCTCCGCCCAACGTGCCTGCATGCAACAAGATAAACGGGTCGCTCTCCGAGCGCGCCGACACAGCCGACGGCTCCGCGCTCTCATCATAGGAAAGATACAGTGCCTTGACCCTGCCTTCGAGACCGGGAAAACGGGCGGCCAGTTCGTCGGCCAGAGCCTGTGTCGTGGTGATGACAAGATCAGAAGCATGCAGGCATGTGGCCAAACACTCCGCTTCTCTCGCAGACAGGGGCGGTGCCCCGGGGTGTGGAATGGGATCCTGTAGTTCCGTCACCAGCGGCATGCCGAAGCGTTCGGCGAGCTTGCGTGCCCCCACAATCCCGCTCATCCCTTCCGTCGCTATTCCCCACACCACATGTGGCGGGGGCTTGACCATGTTCAGTCCCCACCAATCGGGCAATCGCGAACCCCATCCCCGCTCAGGATCAGTTAGTCGCGTGCCAATAGCCGGCAGCCCTCCCAACGCGTTGTAGGCTGCTCGCAGATAGCGCAAGTCGAAGCACCGTGGATAGTGACCCGTAAATGGCGTACTCCAAACCTGCCCGCTGAATGTACCGGCGGCCTCCCATGCCTGATCTGTCAGCCGCCGACCTCCCCGGACAATGGAAACGGACCATCCCAAGGCGTCGAGACCCGATGCAACATCCATGATTCGCTGGGTCGCCCCGGCCCACCCCCCGTCAAAGGCCTTCTCTTTGACCAGGAGTAGCCTCCGACAGCTTGCTTCCGCCCCGCTTGCACCCCCTCCCTCATGTGCCATGTTGGAATGCGAGACACGCGAACGCGGCATAGCGGCCAGGAGCGCCTTCTGCACCAGACTTGCGAACGAGCACCTTAGCCTTCGCGAGTGAGCGCGCATACCGGACACCAGTGTCATTGGCGGCGAAGCGGCAGATGACCAGTCAGCCTCCTGCTGTTCCTGTCCGGATACGCTGCCATAATCCTCGACTCGAACACTCTCGCCTCTTGAAAGCCTTTCGATCTGATCGTTCAGCCCATCGGCGTACTTCGACATCTGCAGCACCTTGTCTCCCTCGTTGGCAAAATGCATCACATAGGACTGCAGCTTGTTGTTACCGGGAGCGCGCCTGTTCCTGGGGTTTGTCGCGCGGCTGCTGTAGCCATTGAGCTCGAAGCCATTCAACTTCGTATCCAGCCGGAATATCGGCACGCGGTGCTTCCGTACGTTGTAGTTGATCAGGGACTGATCGGCATACCGAGAGCGGAGCCGTTCCCGATCCGCGGGGTTTGACAGGATCGACTGGTGGCACTTCGACAGGACCATCACACCCGAGTTGAAATAGCCGCGCCGCCAGCCCACGTCACCCAATGACTGCTGTGCCCAGCGTATCTCTCGAGCATGGTTTGTGCTTTTTTCGTCGTTGGCCGGGTCATCGTAAACGATGCCCAGCCTGTCGGAGGGGACAAGGTCAAACAGGTTGGGCGTTACGGGCTGTACAAGGATGTCCACATCGAAGAACGCAAGCCGGTCATAGACATCAAGCATTGCGTGCATCTGGAACTTCTCCATGTTCGCGCTATGCACATTGATTTTGCTCTCCCGTATCGGAACAAACTCCGCGCCGGTGGCGCGGGCATAGTACTGCATGAATGGTGCCGCCAGCTCATACATCGCGGCGGCGGACGGACCGATCGCCAGTGTTACAATAGCTCGCTTTTCGCTTGTGGTGTCAGGCTGCTGGGCCACGGTCTTCCCCTCTGCATCTCATATAGCTCAAAGGATGATGCTATACTCGGCGTCCCAGGACAAGCAAGTGATGCCTGAAGCGTCACGGAAGCTGACAGTGTCACCTCGGAAAGCATTGTGAAATGAGCGTCAGAATGGCATGGTTGAAGCAATGAACGGAAACAGGATTGGCCGGAACAAGTCAATCCATCGCCAAGGGAGTGCAACGGTATGCCAGGAACTGTAAGCGTCGTGTTTGGCACACGCCCCGAGGCCATTAAGCTCGCACCTGTTGTTCAGGCATTGAAAGCCAACGGGCAGATGGACGTTCGTATCTGCGTCACCGCCCAGCATCGCGAGATGTTGGATCAGGTCCTCGACGTGTTTGACATCACGCCTGACCACGACCTGGATCTGATGCGATCGAACCAGGGCCTCTCTGACGTTCTGGCGGGAGCACTCTCAGGTCTGGATGCGTACTTTGCCTCGGAGCATCCCGACCTGGTTGTCGTTCAAGGCGACACAACAACTGTACTGGGAGGCACACTCGCGGCATTCCATCGACACATCCCTGTGGCCCACGTCGAGGCAGGACTACGTACGGGAAACCTGGATGCCCCGTGGCCGGAGGAAGCCAACCGAATCCTCACGACACGGCTTGCCAGCCTGCATTTTGCGCCCACGCAGTCCAACTATGAGAACCTGGTCAACGAAGGGGTTCCCCCTGAGCGCATTCATGTCACAGGCAACACGGTTGTCGATGCGCTGTTCGCAGTGAGAGACCGGCTCGAAAGCGCACCCCCAACCATCCCGGACCTCCCGCAAGATGTGTTTGACGGTCGCACTGTTCTCATAACAGGCCATCGCCGGGAGAACTTCGGGCAGGGACTGGAGTCAATCTGCCACGCTATACGGCGCTTGGGCAAGCAGTACCCCGAAACGTCGTTTATCTACCCTGTGCACATGAACCCCATGGTCAAAGAGCCCGTCAGTCGCATCCTGGCTGGCCAATCCAACATCCACCTGATTCCGCCTCAACCGTATGTTTCGTTCGTGTACCTGATGACCAAAGCACATCTTATTCTTACCGACTCCGGAGGCGTGCAGGAAGAGGCCCCGAGTTTGGGTAAGCCCGTGCTGGTGATGCGCGAGACTACCGAACGTCCCGAAGCAGTCGATGCCGGTACGGTACGAGTTGTGGGAACAGAGGAGAATGCGCTCATCTCCAACGTGTGCGAACTGATGGACTCCACCACCACGTACGAGCAGATGGCCAACGCTCACAACCCCTATGGTGACGGGAAGAGCGCTGAGCGAATCGTGGCAGTAATCAAGGGCTTCCTGGGAGGCAAGGACTCATGAATCGTACGAGTGAAGAGAAACTACTGACACTCGGCGAGGTGGTTGAACGAGCGGCAGAACTGCGTGAGCAAAGCCGGACCATTGTGACCGCCAACGGGTCCTTCGACATCATGCACGCGGGACACGTTGCGTTCCTGGAACAAGCCCGCGCCAAGGGGGACGTGTTGATCATCGGCATCAATAGCGATGCTTCAGTCAAAGCATACAAATCCCCCTCGCGGCCCATTATCAGCGAGGAATTCCGGGCACGAATGGTGGCCGCGCTGGAGTGCGTCGACTTCGTCTTTCTCTTTGACGAGACCGATCCGCGGGAATGGCTGAAACAGGTGAAGCCGGACATTCATGTCAATGGCACCGAGTATGGCAAGGACTGCATCGAACGGGATGTCGTCGAGGCCTGTGGCGGACGCATCAGTCTTGTTCAGTCAGTTGGCGGATTGTCCACTTCGGCGGTCATTGCACGCATCGTCGCCTTAGAGCGTCAAGAGGGATGACTGGCACCTCGTCACTGCCGGATGACGATACTCACGAGGCGCGCAAACACAACGCACTCCACCTGGCAGACGACGTGGTCCGCTGCATGGAGGCATGTGACTGCCAACTGCTTGTGAATGCCGGCTCGTCTGCTGTGACGTCCAGATTGCACGTAACCGCTGGACTCCCCACTACCTATCCGCCATGCTCACCGCCCACTGGAAACCTATCCCGGCGGTCGTGGCCCCGGCGGAAGCCCTGCCTGGAGACGTGACTATTGCGTGGCGTGAGGATGGTGTTCACCTTTCCTCACTGATTATGTTGCGGCCTCCAAAGTGACCTCACCGTTGTGAGCAGAGCGGGCCGACTTAGTCCTCTCGCCCATTTGAGCTACAGTATCCTTGCTCCGACGCAACGTGTTGTGGAGGGATGCGTGTTCGAACCGGGCGTTACGGCCGCTTATCGACAGGTTTGTGAAGCCGCTCAGGTAGTTCAGAATACTCGCCACCCTCTCTTCGACTCCTAACTCCAGGACGGGATAGGCATGCGGCAGACACAGGGAGAATACATCGCTGATCTCCTCTCGGGCAATCAAACCGATATCACAGAGCTGCTCAACCGTCTGCCGCTTGAGCGACTCCACGGCCTCATCGTCTGGCGGGCCGCCATCGGCTACGGGAATCTCAACCAGGAGCGATGTCCGTCCCCTCGGTACCATAGCTGTACTGCGGTTGGCTGGCTCGAATACCCGGGTGAACGGATATTTCGACGAAGGGAAGTACAGCGTGGCAAACGTCATGACCTGGGAGCGATCCAGTATGAGCCCGACGAGCAGGACGTTCCGAAAACGCAAGCGCCGCGCCAAATCCAGTATCCCCGGCGGGGCGGGCGGATCCATCCGCTCGATGAACAGCGGCAGGGGTAGCGTACTGATGACCTGTCCCACTTCAACCCGATCCGCATGGTTAAGCTCTATGGCTTCAATCTTTCCATCAGCGTGCAAGACTCGCGTCACCTGCTGACCAAGCCGAATGTTGGTGCGTCCACACGCATCGGCCAAGCGCTCAGCGATAACACCGTAACCGCGCCGAGGATAGAGAAATGTGCCGTCCAGGTGCGCTGTCTTCTTCGTGCGACCAAGCAGTCCCTCCATGAGAAAAGTCTTGATCGTCAGCCCTTTCAACCGCCCACCCGAGATCCCTGCCGATAGACGTTCCGGCGACTCTCCCCAGAGCTTCTCGGAGTAGTTCAGCAAGAAGCGGTTGGCCAGTCGCCGCCCATACCGATTGACGGCGAGCGCCCCGAAATGATCGGCGTCGACCGGATGAAGCTTGGCCAACAGCCAGTCGGCAGAGGAACACCATACTTCACGAAGGCCGAGTGTAGAGAGCAGGTTGAGCGGCGAAAGAGGAAAGTCCACAAAGCGCCCACTGTCATAGATCGCGCTGGGAACATCGACACGCAGAAGATCGTTGCCCACCAGGTCTGTTATGATCTGTGTGATCTCGGGGTCCTTGTTGTGCAGACGATGCGCGCCTGAGTCAAAAAGGAAGCCCGACAACTCGTGCGTGACGCAGTTACCCCCGACGCGATCCGCCGTCTCGTAGATGCAGAACGAACGGTCACAGGCACGCAGGAAGTAACCTGCACCCAGTCCGGCTGGCCCGCCTCCCAGTACAGCAATAGGGTTATGCGTCCTCATGCGCAGCACCACCCCTATTCACCCCGAGTCCATAGAGCCACAGAACCAGCAGCCCGAAGTAGATACTGTCCAGCACATGTTCAAAGAAATGTGAGCCCAGGAGATAGAGCACCGAGAGCCTGCCTTCGTGAGCAAAGTCAGGCTTGTGCGCCAATGCCCCTATGCCTGCCGACAACGATACCACGCACTGATAGGCCACGCCCACCACAACCACGATGCCCGCCAGGCACAGAACCGACGTGTTCGCCGGATCGAGCAAACGGGTCGACCGCCCCCGCGGCTCTCCGCCCGGGCGCAGAAGGAAGAACAGGGGTATCGGGAAGTAGACCATGCTGAACGTGACCAACTCCCTCACGCTGTGCGCCTGGTAGCGAGGATCGGACACGGCAACCGCAAGTGCGCTGATCGTCTCCCGGCCGTTCGCCAGGATCGTGACACCGATGAAAAGGAGAACCGCGGCCAGGTAGTGAGCCAACCCCCTCGTGGACCATGCGGTCCCACGTCCGCAAATCAAGGACACGGCAACCACATAGACCGGCACCCACGCAAACAATAGCATGGTGCTGGGCATGTGCAGGTTCCATGATCCGCCACGCACATGCAGCGTCACCGTCTGTTTCCGCTGCAAGATGAACGAGACGGTGTCGTCATAACCGAAGTGCACCAGCGCCCCGACAAATGACAGTCCGAGCAACGCAAGTATACCGGTTCCCATGGCCGCGCTACGCCTCTCCCACAACACCGTCTCACCCGGGGATAACAGGCTGTAGCAGGCTCCGAGAAAGACAAGCGCCGCCACGGTATGAACAGGCACATGACCAAGGAAATGAGACGCATAGAAGGTTGTCTCCAGCAACGTATAGGTGCCGCCCGCATGAATGATCACGTTCAGCAGATTCGCCCTGCCGTGGTAGGCGGCAAGATATAGATAGGACAGGAGGTAGGTCAGGAAGGTTAGCACAGGCAGCCAGACAAGTGGCACGAACGAGATACCCAATACCGATGGTTTGCTTGTGGGGCCCGCCATGCGAATCCTCTTTTTTAGCGACGCCAAAATGTATCACACGACCCGACCCTGATCCACCTGTAACTGCATTACACTCCGCCTGAACCCCGCATTTGCGTTATTCCGTAAGATGGATTACCCTGCGACCAAGTCAAACGGGAGAAACGACCGTGCAGTCGAATGGAGACCACTTGGACAAGATTCACATACGCGACCTGCTGCAGCGGTGTGTGATCGGGATCTATGACGAGGAGCGGCGCGATAAGCAGGACGTGGTGATCAACATCACGTTGCACGCCGACCTGCGTAAGGCGGGGCAGACGGACGATATTGACGACACCGTCGACTACAAGGCGATCAAGAAGAACGTCGTTGCCATGGTGGACGGCTCGTCGTTTCTGCTGGTCGAACGGCTGGCAGAGCGTATTGCCGAGATCTGTTTGAAGGATGCTCGGGTGCGGCAGGCCAATGTGAGGGTGGCCAAGCCGGGCGCCCTTCGTTTTGCCCGTACCGTGGAAGTCGACATCACACGAACCCAAGAGGACATGCCAAAATGAACGAAGCACGCGTGGCCGAGCTGATCAAGGAACTGCTGGTTGAGATTGGGGAGGACCCTCAACGCGAAGGGTTGCTCAGAACGCCCGAACGCGTGGCCAAGGCGTGGTCCCACCTCTCGGAAGGCTATCGAATGGACCTGGATGAGGTGATCAACAATGCCGTGTTCGAGGCCGAGGCCAATAACATGATCATCGCACGCGACATTGAGGTCTACAGCCTGTGCGAACACCACATGCTCCCCTTCTTCGGACGCTGCCATATCGGTTACATCGCAGAAGATAAGGTGTTGGGTGTCAGCAAGCTGGCGCGCATTGCGGACGTTTTTGCCAAGCGTGTACAGATCCAGGAACGCCTGACCGCGCAGATCGCACGCGCCATTTCCAACACAGTCGGAGCCGAAGGCGTTGGCGTGGTTATGGAGTGCCAGCACCTCTGCATGATGATGCGCGGGGTCGGCAAACAGAACTCCGTGATGACCACCTCAACCGTACTTGGCAGCTTCCACAATGACCCCGCTACACGGGCGGAGTTTCTGCGGTTGATCGGGAAGCATTAGGACTATGGAGTGGGCAAGAAACCGGCTCGCTGGGGACAGCTCGCCCTACCTTGCACACAGTTCCGATCTTCCCAAGGCCAGGTAGGGCGAGCTGTCCCAGCGAGCCGAGCATGAGCGCCTATGCCATACCAAGACTCAGATCGCCGTGAATCTTGAAGGTGTGACCGTCGCGGCTGACTCTGAGGTGGCGGTGTGGGAAGGTCTTGGGGAGTTCCGCTTCCAGTGCCTGGGCGACGCGCTGTTCAATCTCCTCGCGCACATCGTCATCGACCCTCTCGAGTGTGGCCATCTGAACGTTGACCACGTAGCCGGCACCGTGCTCCGAGCCGAACCCTCCGGAGAAGGATGCACCGATGTTAAACAGGCCGTCATACGCCGGATTGGCGGTGGCGCCTTCCTTCGGGCGCGCCGGATGCAGGGGATAGCGGTCGCCGTACTCGTCCTCCAACCGTTGATCAATCCGGCGGAAGACCTCTTTGAGCTTCCGCTCCCATTTTAATGCCTTTGGGTGTCGCATAGTGCTCACCGATTTGCGCCCCCACTGGCCTTGGGCCGGTGGAGTGAATGACTCGAAAGATCATGGGTTCCACCGGCACAAGGCCGGTGGGGACCTCGTTCAACTGTTCGATTGCTCAACCGTTTCCTGCATGAACTCCATCAGGGCATCGCGCATGTCATCGCGCTGCAGCGCGAAGGCGATGTTGGTCTTGATGAAATCGAGCTTGTTGCCGATGTCGTGACGGCGACCGTCGAAACAGACCCCGTAGACAGCACGCCCGGCCACCTGCAACCGCAGCGCGTCGGTGAGCTGGATTTCGTTGTTTTTGCCCCGCTTCGTGTTGGCAATGTGATCGAAGATGTCCGACGTCAGCACGTATCGGCCTGCAATGGCCAGGTTCGACGGGGCCTCTTCCACGCTCGGCTTCTCGATGAAATCCTTCACGAGGTAGACGTTGTCCGTGATGCTCTTGCCGTCCATGATGCCGTAGCGGGTCACCTTGCTCCGCTCCACTTCTTCGAGGGCGACGACAGATTCCTGGTAGCGTTCAAAAACGTCGAGGAGCTGCTGTGTGACCGGCGAGGGCGACTGCACGAGTGTATCGCCGAGCAGAACAGCAAACGGTTCGCGTCCAACATGATGGCGCGCGCAGTAGATCGCATCGCCCAGCCCGTTCAGCTCCTTCTGCCACACGAAATGAACATCCGCCAGGCTCGAGATTCGGCGAATCGTCTCGAGCTCCTCGAGTTTGTTTTTCTCCTGCAGCTCGGACTCCAACTCGAAGTTGCGGTCGAAATGCTCCTCGATGGCGCGCTTGCCTTTCCCGATCACCATCAGGATATCCGTGATGCCCGAGGCCACCGCCTCCTCCACCACGTACTGGATGGCGGGCGTGTCCACGATCGGAAGCATCTCCTTCGGCTGCGACTTGGAGGCAGGCAGAAAACGGGTCCCGAACCCGGCCGCCGGTATGACTGCTTTCCTAACTTTCATTCAACCCTCCCGCCGCGACGGTGATCTCCGGCTTCAGAACCTTGATCCCCATGGGTTCAAGGGTCGCGCACAGCTTGTCGTACGTGTTCTCATTGTCGTATGTGCCCACGATCGCGCCACCCGATCCGGTGAACTTCGCACTGGCACCAAGTGAGCGCGCGGCATCCACCATGCGCTGGTTTCCATCGGAGATGCGGCAGAGCGATGCGCGCCGGTCATAGTTGGCGTTGAGCAGCGGGCCGATCCCCTCGCCTTCGCCTGCCAGGAGCATGTCGCGCACCTGCTGCGTGAGGTCGGCCCAGAAGCGCACCGCATCCACCACCGTTGCATCGCCGCGGGTGAACCGCTCCTTCAGGTCGCTGTGGAATATTTCGGAACCCTCGGACAGGTCCGCCCGGTAGGCCACGTACAGTGGTGGCAAAAGCGTCGGATCGAGCGGCTCGTAGCGGCCGTAGCCCTGGCGATCCATGAGCTCTTTGTCGAAGTCCATGTAGACCAACCCACGATAGACCTGCGCCACGCGATCCTGCAATCCGGCCGAGATGTTCAGCTCCTCCGTCTCGACCGCAAGGATCAGGTTGGCCTCGATCGGACGGGGAATCGTCACCCCGAAAAACGCCCGCAAGGCGCGCATGCAGGCGCTGATGATCGCGGACGACCCGGCCAACCCCACCAGATGCGGAATGTTTGAATCGTACCGGATCGTGAAGTTCCGCACCGGCAGCTCAATGCCGGTATCGCGGCAGTAATCATAGAACAGCTTGATCGTCGCCTTGAGCAGCCGGATCCCGCCGTAATAACCGAACAGGTTAACGTCTTCGGCGAGATGGGACATGCTCTTGAACACAGAGTGATCACGCGTGTTAGGCAGGATCTCAATCTCCGGCGACTCGTAGAGGACAACTTCCGCGTGGAAGTTCCGAAAGCTGAACGCAATCGTCTTGCCGAAGTACCCATCCGACGGGTTCCCCACCAACCCGCCGCGCGGGTAAGCTTTTCTGCGAATGATCACTGGACGTTGCCTTCGCTAGTTGAGCATCACCTGGCCACCGGTCACCGGCAGGGCCTGGCCGGTTTCGTACTGCTGTTCATGCAGATAGAAGATCGCGATGGTTACGTCGCGCGGCGAGCAGCCGCGGTGCATGGGTACCTGCGAGAGGTAGAACTCCCGCACCTCTTCAACCGTCGTTGCACCCGGCACCTTGCCGGCGTTCAGGTATTGGACGAACAGCCCCTTCTCCGGATCGGACCAGAGCGGCCCTTCGAAGAAGTTGCCCGGGCAGACCGAGTTCACCTTGATGTGGTGGGCAACCAGTTCCAGCGCAAACGACTGGGTCAGTCCGATCCCGCCAAACTTCCCGCCCGCATAGGCAAAGTTACGGCGACTGCCTTCCAGTCCCGACTTGGAGTTGACCTGGACGATGTCCATGAACCAGTCGGCACAGATCCGGTTCTGCAGTTTCATAACCGGCACAACCGCCTGCGTACATAGGAAGTAACCCTTGTAGTTGACGCTGGTGACGAAGTCAAACGCGGCCTCATCCATCTCGTCGAGCCCGCCGGCCTTCAGCACACCGGCGTTGGCCACGAGAATGTCCAACCCGCCGAATGCGGCCACCGCCGCCTCGACACAGGCGTTCAACGAGTCGCTGTCCGTCACGTTGGCGCTGCAGAAGACCGCCGCCTGCTCGCCATGCTTCTCGCACAGCTCCGCTGCTACGGCCTCGCCCAGCTCGGCGTTCAGATCGGCGACGACAATCAAAGCGCCGGCCGCGGCCATCTCCTCGGCGATGCCCTTGCCGAAGCCCTGCGCGCTTCCGGTCACCATTGCCACACAGCCACCCAGGCGCCCTTCGCGTGCCGGCGTCACTTCAAACTGAGGCCCGCCTTCCACACCGACGGTGCGCGGCAGGCAGCGATGCTTCCGGATGAAGTCGGTCACGGCCGCCGCCACAATGCTCTCGGAGCCATCATCACAACGTACCTCGGCTTCGCCGGCCTCACTCGGCACCCGTACACAGGGCGGCAGCAAGGGGTTACCCAACGCCGCCATCTCGCGTGCACACGTCATGCGGACTACAACACTTGTTCCTGTCTTCTCGGCACTATCCATTGTCTACTCCAAAGTTGATTCAATACTCGGCGCGTTTTCAAGCAGGAAGGCCTCCGCCTCGGCGGACCAGAGCCCGTTGTGCTTCGCGACAATCGTCGCCAATTCGGCATGGATGGGATTGTCCCCGCCCAATTCGGCGAGGTCATCCAGCGCTACAAGCGGCATCGAGATGCCGGTGTAGACCAGCTTCTTGCCACCGGGAATGTTCGGCAGGTTCAACGTGGTCTCGATGACCGCATCAAGGCCGCCCACATGCGTAATCATGGTGGAGGGGTGCAGCTTGCCCTCCTCCATCATTTTGAGCGACTCGATCATGTCGTCGGTGTTTCCACCACTGGTTCCAACCACGTGCGTTGCGGCATAGTGAACATTGTAGAAGTTGAACTCGGCCGCAAACGCCGGATCGGTCGGCCCGGCAAAGAAGTTCAGGCAGCCATCAAACGCCAGGAGCTTGTCGGCCTGCTCGATCACCGGCCGAACGGGCGCATAGACGAACACATCGTTGAAACCTTCGCCGTTCGGGGTGAGCGACTTCAGGTAGTCGACGCCTTTCCCTTCCTCAGCGGTGTTCACGTAGATCAGCTCGACGCCGTTGGCCTTGGCCTCCTCGACGGTATAGATCGAAGCCGCGCGCTCAAGGCGGGCGGTATCGATGTCCGTTACGACCAGCAGCGACGGTTTGCGGTCGCAATGGATGGCATAGTCGATCGCACCAAGACCCATCGGGCCGACGCCCGCGAGCAGCGCCATCGCGCCGCCTTCGACAATGCCCATATCGTGGACATAGCTGCCCGGCGTGGTGTGGTAGTTGGCGTGAAAGCCACCGACGATGCACGACACCGGCTCGGCCAGCGAGCCCTGGTAGAAAGCTTCGCCGTCGAACGGAAGCAGGCAGTTGTTGATCATGACCGCTTCCGGAATGACGATATACTGCGCATCACCGCCGATGTGCTGGTAGGAGTAGCCCGGAGCCGACAGGATGCCGACGGGTCCGCTTTCATCGTTCATGGCAGGCTGGATCGAGAACTTGTCGCCCGCCTTGAACTTGTCCGCCCACTTCGCGCCGACCTCGACAATCTCGCCGCAGAATTCGTGGCCGATGATGATTGGGTTTTCCGCGACATCGTCTGGAACACGCTTGTGCTGTGGTCCCTGTTTTGCCGCCTTGTAGGACGACATGCAAATGCTGTCCGAAACAATCTTCGCGAGGATTTCGCCCTCTTGGATCGGCGGAAGCTCGAACGCTTCCAGTCTCAAATCCTTCATCCCATGCAGCCGAACGGCCAAGGTTTTCATTGTCTTCTCCACTGTTGTGAGTTGATGCAGGACAGAATTGGCCCGCAAAACGAGTGATATAAGCACAAATACACCGTACAAGTCACGCCAATTGGCGGTCTACTTCATCGACCTGAACCACGCCAATGTCGGCTCAATCGCGGCTTCTATGCCGGGTTCATGGCCGAGGCCGTTGAGGGTGATGAGTCGGACGTCCGCAGCGCCACGCTGGTTGAACGTGTCGAGAGCCGTAACCGCGTTGATGTAAGGGACCGTCGTGTCCGCGCTGCCGTGGAAGAGTCGCAGCGGCGCCCGGGGCGTCCAGTCGAGCAAGGCGTTCTCGGCGATGGCACCCCGCACTTCAGGCTCCTCGCCGCGCAGGTAACGGCCCACAAAGCTGGGATCGAGCAGGCCCCCGACCGTCGGCGCCAACACCGCTCTGATGTCTGCAAACGAGCGCGTTCCGTCGAACAGCCCCGTTACCAGCGCGTCGTAGGGCGAGCGAAAGATTTCGCTGAGACGCCCCCAACCATAGATGTCGTTGTAGGCTGTGATGAAGTACGCAGCCAGTACCACGTCATCATCGTTAGGGTTGGCCAGCATGATGTCGACGATTCCGACCAGGTCATAGGCACCCGACAGCGAGGCCACGGCCGTGAGATCCAATCCCACGCTGGCCCCCTCCTCGATTGCGCGCTGCGCGGCCAGCGTCACGTACCCGCCCTGCGAGTAGCCCACCAGGAAGAGACGCCCATCCAGCTCAACATCGTTGCGTTTGCAGAAGCGCTTTCCGGCACGAATGGCATCCAGCACCGTTCCGGCCGACGTACCGGCATGGAGATAGGGGTGCGGCTCGGTTGATGATCCGTAGCCGATGTAGTCCGGCGAACAGGCCACGTATCCCTCCGCGGCCATCATCAGCGCGTCGGCGCCGTAGATAAGAGGCGTGGTCGAAGCGACATTGTGCCGCAGAGTCTGTGTCCCGTGCTGCGTGCATGCGAACGGCGCTGCCGGTGCGCCGATGGGAACGAACATGGCGCCCGATACCTCAATCGTGTCCCCATCGATGTCACGCGTCGTGTAGTGAATCCGGTAGACACCAACAGCAAACTTCAGTTCAAGATCGAGTTGGACCCCGGCAATGGCCAGGAGCTGCGGGATGGTTGCGGGCGAGACATCGCCCAGGTACTCCACCTTGACGAGGGCGCCCGAGGAAGGAGAGTCATCATCGTCGTCGCACCCGACCAGCGGGAGCAACAACGCGAGGCAGAGCAGCAGACGCAGCCAACGTGTCATTCGGCATCCTGTGTAGGCTCAGCCGCCTCTTCGACCACTTCTTCCGGTGCGGTTGCTTCGGCGGGTTCCGCTTCCGCTTCCTTCTTCGGTTCATCTGCCGTCGGATACGGCATGTTATCCACTACGGTGACAACGGTTTCCCATGATGTCGCCCAACGCGCCGGTGCGTTCGTGCGCCACGCCTCGGCACTGGCGGCCCCGAGCCCCTTGCTTGCGGCGTCACCTACGCCGCTAACCGCTGTCGCGGCGGTGTCGGTCACCGTGCTGACGGCATCCTTGACTGAGCCAACCGTGGTATCTTTCAGCGCCGCGCCCACCGACTTGATATCGCCTTTGATCGCGCCCTTGCCTATGTTGAGCAGTCCGCCGCCTATGTTTCCTACGAGTTTGCCTGCGCCTTTGCCCACGGCCAGCGCTGATTCCGCTGCCGTACCAGCCACTTCCAGGCCGGCCTCGCCGACATTGCCCGCCACGGCAGTGACCTGCCCCGCCAAGCGCGCGGTAAGCAGCTTACCCAAATCGGCCATAATGTTGTCGAAGCCACCACCGGTCGGCAGCGGCAGTCGAATGCTTTTATTGACGAGTACCGCGTCGATATCCTGGACCTCCGACGACATCGAAATATCCGCCTCCACATCCAGGCAGCTCCCGCCGAGTACGGCGGAAATGCTCGTGCCGATTCCCGGCGGCAATACGGGGTCAACCACATTCAGATCGAGACCGGACAGGCGCACGCCCGCATTCACGGCGGGAACGTTCGTGCTCAGGACACCGAGCCGTGCGATGGCACCCAGGTGCGCGTCGGCCGACTTGCCCTGGGTGATCCTGCTGGTCAGTTTCACGCGACCGGGCAGCATGCGCGCCGGATTGGCGGCCGTATCGAAGAGGATATCCGTAACGGACAACACGAGATTGGTCACACCGACGTCAAGCGGCTCCTTGTCGTCAAACGAAGAATCCACGTAGCGCACCTTCAAGTTCTCGACCAGGAGGCTGTCCAACGCCACGGCAGGCGGTTCGCCGGCGGGCTTCTTCTCTTCCTCAGGCTCTTCCTCTTTGGGTTCCGGCGGGGTCTTGGCGAGTTTCTCGACATTCATCACGCCATCGGCATTCTTGATGATGGTGGCGGAGAGCCCTTCAACAACAACGTCGCTGATCACAATGGGCTGCTTCATGAGGGAGCCCACGTTGATCTTCACATGCGCATGCGACAGTTCGAGCAACGGGTCGCCCTCAAACCCCTCCGGCTGCCCCACACTCAGGCCCTCAATCTCGACGTAGCCGCGAAACAGGTTGAGATCGATGTCTTTGATCGACACCTCGGCTTTCACGAAGTCGCCCGCCTTGGCATTGACCACTTTCACCGCCACGTTCGGCGCGATCGCCAGGATCACAGCCAACAACACCACAGCCGCCAGAACAACCCGCCCCAGCACTTTTCCAATCTTCTTCAAAATCTTCTTCATAGTCTCTTCTACTCCCGGTCTCACCCATAGCGCGACCAGAGTATACGCCTCAGGCAGACAGGCGACAAGTACACCATTGGCCCTAAGGCAGCCCCGCCAGTGTCATGATTGCCAAGACCGCCCACAGAAGACCTCAACAATGTCATCCCGAGCGAAGTCGAGGGATCTCCGTGGCGTTCAACGCATTGGAGATTTCTCGACTCCGCTACGCTCCGCTCGAAATGACAAGCAATGCGTGTGTGAACTTCCCCATCACTACACTAGATAGCATCCCATATCGGCGTGTCCAGAAACTCGGAAAGCGTGGCAGCGTCCTCGCGGAGCTTGGCCTGGTTGCCGTGGTCGACGACGTTGATCCTTGTGCCATCTTTGAGGACAAGATTCAACTCGTAGCTGTAATAGGAGCTCTTGTCGCTGCGGCAGTACTCGGAGATGAGCTGCAGGGCGTGGATTTCTTCGAGCTTGGCGAGGTGCTTGATGGAGCTCTTGCTGAACACTTCGTCAGGCGCTTTCTTGCCCTTCCAGAAATAGCCCTTGCGCGCGTCGAACACGATCGGCGCCGTACCGAAGTAGAGCATTCCACCGCCCAGGCACGCGAAAACGGTGCCCACGAGGAACGGAACGATCAACCCCGGTCCTAAACCCGGTCCTTTTCCGGCAACCACGGCAAACGTGAATCCCACGAGCACCCCGACGCCAATGAGAAGAAACAGCAGGTAGAAGAGCTTGGCCCCCGCTGACGCTCGAAACTCCAGCCGGTTCGTGCTCACGGGCGCCAGCTTGTGCGTCCGAAAACTGGCCCCGCCGCTCCGTGCCGGCGTCCATTCCGTGTGCAGCGCAAGTGGATCACCAATCGTCGACGGGTCAAAAGACCCCTGCCCCTCCGCCATCATCTTCAGTTTCATCGCCAGTTTCTTGAGCATGCTTTCCTCCATAATTGGATGCGTCCCGCATTCATAGCACACCGCTCAGCCGCCCGCCACTCGCCATTTTCTGCCGCCGTTCCAGCCACCGTCGAAACACCTCTCCCCGATTCCCTCGCTTGCCTTCTTGCAGAAGAAAGGGCACTATTCCTGGTTTACGAATTTGCGGGAGAGATGGGCGAGGAGTAGTACTTACATGAACAGTATTTCAGCAGGATGGCAGAGCGTTGTGACATCGGAGCCCAATGGGGTGTCCGTCTCGATTGCCGGCATGATCATCGTGTTTGTGTCGCTGGTGATGATCAGTACCTTCATCGCCGCGCTGCCGCGCGTGTTGGAGCTCCTGGCGAAGGTGTTCCCGGACACCGACACCAAGGCCGCTGCCGATCACGACCGTGTCGCCGTGGCCATCGCCGCGGCGCTCTACCGCGAGAAGTATGGTTCATCCGACTGAGGATAGCTTGCAGAGGAAATCAAATGGACATCCTTTCCCAATTCATTGAGACCACCGGCTTCGCGCAGATGACATGGGGCAATGCCATCATGATCATCGTCGGCATCGTCTTCATCTCGCTGGCCGTTATCAAGGACTACGAACCGCTCCTGCTCCTGCCGATCGGTTTCGGCGCGGTCGTGGGCAACATCCCCTTCGTCGCCAACATGGCGCTGGGCGTCTACGACGACGGTAGTGTCCTCAACTACATCTACTTCGGCGTGCGCCAAGGCGTCTTCCCGCCGCTCATCTTTCTCGGGATCGGCGCCATGACCGATTTCTCAACGATGCTCTCCAATCCGAAGCTGATCCTCTTGGGTGCGGCAGCGCAGATTGGCATCTTTCTCACGCTCATCGGCGCCCTCTTTCTGGGGGGCCTCTTCGAAAACCTGACCTTTGGCATCAAGGAGGCCGCGGCTATCGGGATCATCGGCGGCGCTGACGGCCCCACCTCAATCTTCCTGGCCTCAAAGCTGGCCCCCGATCTCCTCGGCGCCATTGCTATTGCGGCTTACTCCTACATGGCGCTGGTGCCGGTGATCCAGCCGCCGATCATGCGCCTGCTCACGACGAAGAAGGAGCGATTGATCCGGATGAAGGCGCCCCGCGAAGTCAGTAAGCGCGAAAAGGTCATCTTCCCGATCGCGGCCTTCCTGATCTCCGCGCTGGTCGTGCCCGGGGCCCTGGCCCTGCTGGGCATGCTCTTCCTCGGGAACCTGCTCAAGGAGAGCTGTGTGACCGAGCGCCTGGCGCAGACCGCGCGCACCTCCATGATCGATATCGTCACGATCCTGCTCGGCTTCTCGGTCGGCGCCAGCACGCAGGCCAGTAATTTCCTGACCGGAAAATCACTCTGCATCTTCGGTCTCGGCGCGACTGCTTTCTGCGTCGCTACTGCCGGGGGGGTTCTGTTTGCCAAGTTCATGAATCTGTTCTTGAAGGACAAGATTAACCCGCTGGTCGGCGCTGCGGGTGTCTCGGCCGTGCCCGACTCGGCACGCGTCGTGCAGATGGTCGGTCAACAGGAAGATCCCGATAACTTCCTGCTGATGCACGCCATGGCCCCCAACGTGGCCGGCGTCATCGGATCGGCCATCGCGGCAGGTATTCTCTGGTCCATTCTGGTCAACTAGTTTCAACGAATCTGAATAGCGCTACATCGAGGTGAGTCATGGGAGTTAAGAAAGTTAAGTTCATGTGTACGGCATTCCGCGACGGCTTCCAGTCCGTCTACGGGGCGCGCGTTCTAACCGACGATTTCCTGCCGGCCGTGGAAGCGGCCCGTGAGGCGGGAATCAGCCACTTCGAGGCCGGGGGCGGAGCCCGCTTCCAGTCGCTCTTCTTCTACTGCAACGAGAACGCGTTCGACATGATGGACGCCTTCCGCAAAACGGCCGGTCCGGAAGCGGATCTCCAGACGCTTGCACGCGGGGCCAACGTGGTTGGGCTCGACTCCCAGTCGAGCGACGTGATCAGCCTGCATGCCAAGCTCTTTAAGAAGCATGGCATCACGACGATCCGTAACTTTGACGCCCTCAATGACGTCGACAACCTGATCCACAGCGGTCGCGCGATCGTCGAAGCCGGCCTGAAGCACCAGGTCTGCGTCACGATGATGGAACTGCCCCCGGGCTGCTCCGGCGCGCATGGACCCGATTTTTACGCCGAAGTCTTGCAGAAGATTCTCGAGGCCGAAATCCCCTTCGACTCGGTCTGTTTCAAGGACGCTTCCGGCACCTCGGCCCCGGCCAAGGTGCGGCGTACCATCAAGCGCGCCCGCAAGATGCTGCCCGAGGGCACGATTATCCACTTCCACACGCACGACACCGCCGGGATCGGCGTTCCCTGTAACCGCGAGGCCCTCGAGGCCGGCGCCGACGTAATCGACCTCTCCCTGGCGCCCTGCTCGGGCGGTACCTGCCAGCCCGACGTACTGACCATGTGGCACTCGCTGCGCGGCTCCGAGTTCGAGCTCGATTGTGACATCGACAAGATTCGCGAGGCCGAGGAAGTGTTCAAGGAGTGCATGAAGAGCTACTTCCTGCCGCCCGAGGCCACCGCCGTTGAGCCGCTGATCCCCTGGAGCCCGATGCCCGGCGGCGCCCTGACCGCCAACACCCAAATGCTTCGTGACAACAACATCATGGACAAGTTCCCGGCCATTATTAAGGCCATGGGCGACGTCGTGCGCTGTGGCGGCTATGGCACCTCCGTGACCCCCGTCTCGCAGTTCTACTTCCAGCAGGCGTTCAACAACGTGATGTTTGGTCCGTGGACCAAGATCGCCGACGGTTACGGCAAGATGGTCCTCGGCTACTTCGGCAAGACCCCGGTCTCGCCCGACCCGATGGTCGTCAAGCTGGCCGCCGAGCAGCTCGAGCTTGAGCCGACCAAGCGTACCGCTGTTGAACTCAACGACGAAGATCCCTCCAAGGGACTCGAGCCCGCCCGTAAGCGCCTCAAGGAGGAAGGCCTCGAGGAGACAGAAGAGAACGTCTTCATCGTGGCAACGTGCAAGGACAAGGGCATCGACTTCCTCAAGGGCAACGCCACGCTGGGTATCCGCAAGGTGGACCCCGCCGCACAGGCCGGTGGTGGCGCCGCTCCTGCCGCCGCGAAGCCGCAGAATCCCGCGGGCACCTACACGGTCAATGTCAGCGGACACAAGTACTCCGTGAAGTTCGACGGCAACCACGCCCACGTCAATGACAAGGTCTACGTCGTCGACCTCAAGGAGGACGCCGCCGCCAAGGCCAAAGTGACGCCCAAGCAGGCCGGTCCGACCGGTGAGACGACTGACGTCCAAGCCCCCATGCCCGGCGTGGTCATCCAGGTTGGTGCCGCTGTGGGCAGCCACGTCAATGAGGGCGATCCCATCCTGATCCTCGAGGCCATGAAGATGGAGATGAAGGTGCCCGCACCCGTCTCAGGCACACTCACCGAAGTCTGCGTGGCCAAGGGCGACCAGGTCGCCACCGCCCAGGTCCTCGCCCGGATCGAGACCTGATCTCGATTCTGCTAGAAACCGCTTCCCCGATCGCGGCTCTGTCGCTATGCTCCGGACCAAGGAGGAGCGACTTATGAGCAAGAATGGACATTTCGCCGACACACTGGCCGCAGCCGCGGAACAGGGCATTCGGACGGTCGACCTGCAGTTCGTCGATATCTTCGGCAACATCAAGTTCAAGACCGTATCGTTTGATGAATTCCTGCATGAGAAGGAATACCTCAAGGGCTACGGGGTGGATGGCTCATCGATCGATGGCTACGGCGTGCCGGTCGAGGAATCAGATCTTCTGATCATGCCCGACCCGAACACGTTTGGCGCCGTGCCCTGGGCGCCCGATGTCTCCCGCGTTATCTGCGATATCCACACACCTACCGACGACGGTTCCTCCACCCCATTCGAGGGGGATTCCCGTTCCGCACTCAGACGCATGCTGGACGCCATCCCGGATGCCCTCAACGGAGAGGCCGGCATTCCTGTCGGCGGCGTCACGTTCGAATACCACGTGGCTCCCGAGCTGGAGTTCTTTGTGCTCGATGGCGATAGCAAACATATCGATCACCTCGGCTATTTCGATGCGCCCACGGCAAGTATGCGGCAGTTCCTGACCGAAGTCATGGAAGCGATGAACACCATGGGGATCAAATACGAGGTCTATCACCACGAGGTGGCGCCCTCGCAGTTCGAATTCGACTTCCGCTATGGCGAAGCGCTGGAGATCGCCGATGCGGCCGTTACGCTCAAAGACATCATCTGGAACTACGCTAGCCGGAACGAAATGGTTGCCACGTTCATGCCCAAGCCGTTCTTCGGAATGAACGGTAGCGGAATGCATTGCCACCTGAACCTGTCGATGTACGAAGGCAGCAACGGCCAGAAGCCGAAGAAGACAAACCTGTTCTATGATCCCGCAAAAGAGGACCTTTCAGATCTGTCGCTTTGGTTCATCGGCGGACTCATCGCCCACGCGCCCGCCATCACGGCTATCACCAACCCGATCTGCAACAGCTACAAACGCCTGGTGCCGGGCTGGGAAGCGCCAGTCAATATTGCCTGGGGGCGGAAGAACCGGACCGCCCTGATTCGAGTTCCTCATGGCGACCCGCGGGCCACGCGTTGCGAGTACCGCTCGCCGGATCCGAGCTGCAACCCCTACCTCGTGTTCGCCGTGACACTGGCCGCCGGACTGGACGGTATTCAACGCCAGCTTGACCCCGGCGAGGCCACGGAGCGCGACCTCTTTCACGATGCCGGCGCTATCGCCACACTGCCGGGCTCACTCGAGGAGGCACTCGATCACCTGGAGCAGGACACCGTCATCCAGAACGCGCTCGGACCGCACATCTACACCAACTTCCTGGCATCCAAGCGTGAAGAGTGTCAACAGTACCGCGCCCGACCGAGCAACATCGACTTTGAGATGTACCTCAACGCGTAGGAATCTACTCAGCAACAGGTGCCGCCGCGACATTCGCAGGTGGGTTCGGTGCCCCGCAGGGCGCCCACGATCATGGCGATGGCGCACCCTACGCCGGAGTCAACCGTGAGGGCGTCGGTCGGACAGTTTGTGGCGCAGGCACCACACTCCATGCAGGCATCGCGATCCACGATTTCGACCAGTTTGCCCTCCATACGCAGTACGCCGTGCGGACAGACCTGTGTGCAGCGCGTGCAGCCAATACACTTGTCGGCATCCAACTCCAGCGTCGTCACATTGTCCAGGTAGCGAATCACACGACCTCCACCACACGTTGGGCCAACCAGAGCAATAGGGCAACCACCGTACAAGCCACCTGGACCGGGACAGATCGCTTCATTTCAAGGCGGACGCCCGACGGCGAGGTGTAGGGCGTCGCGCCGGTGAAATTCATCATAATGAAAGAAGCCACCGCCGGAACTACCAGCCAGAACGCCGCGAGATCCAGCGCCCCGGTCAGACCAGGCAGAACCCGTATCGAGAGCAGTCCAATCAGCACCAGCGCCGCCATGGCGCCCTTCATAGAAAGCATCCGCCCCGGCAGCCAAGGCAGTAACAATGGTCCGGCCACCGTCCCCGCCAACCAGGCCACTCCCAGCGCCAGCACCGCCGCCAGCCCCTGGCTCAGCATCGTCATCACGGAGAAGCCTCGTTGTGAAAGTCCCGCGAGCAGAAACAGTATCGCCATCGCCGGCAGGATAGATTTTCCCGCATTGATGATCTCGACCGGTACCAGTAAGGCTCGATCGGCCAGGTTGAAACGGACGCGACGCATCGCGTCGTCGGCCTTGTACCCGGCATCAAGGTATGCCGGCAGGTCCGTGGCACGAACCGGCCCGTAGCGAACCATGAGCCCGGTCTGATTGCCTACGGCCCCCGCATCGACCCCTACTCCGCCGAGCTGAGGCAGGATGAGCTTGTTGTGACTGACCTGCTGTGCCAGGCCAGTTTCACTCACACGCTCGACCAGTTCGTCCGTTCCAAACGTGCCCTTCCCTGCCGCGCACCACACGTTGATTCCCTGCGTGTCGAGCACGAGGATCCACGCTTTTCGCCCCACGAGCGCGCGGCGCACATGGTCAACACTCATCTTGTAGTTGGCCGTAACGAAGACATCCGATTCGGGGGTGGGGTCGTTGAGCGCATAGAGGCCGGGCGACACGGCAAACCGCATGCGCCCGATGCCCCATCGCACACGCCACCATTGCAGGCGGTCGCGCCAGGTGAATGCCGAGTCGATCGGCTGTATTTCTGCTTCAGTCACCCACACAGCCTACCGTTTGCCAGCGTGCGAGCAAACCGCAATCGGCGAGGTCAGCCTTTCTTCCGAACCTTCTCCTTGATCCGCTGGATGTGGCCGCGGCCCATTCCTTTGACTTCGCAACCCAGCTCGAAGTAGCGGCTGATCTGGTCGTCGTTGAGAATGCAGAAGCAGTCGATGATGGCGCACGGCTTGCCGACCGCTTTAATGACCTTGTCCGGATCGAGATCCAGATATTCCGCATGGCGGACGCCGAGAATGATCGCCTTGACCCCCTTCATGGCCTTGAAAAGGTCGGGCTCCATCTCGAGATCTTGCAGGTGGGCCTGGCGATTGAAGAAGGCCGCTTTGCTGTGCGGCGCGAAGTCACCGTCATGTTCCACTTGGACACTCTGGTTCTTGAATTCGAACCAGTGTTTCACGTAGGGATCATGCACGCGGATATCCGCCCCCATCTCGGTCAGCTTGCGGACGATCAGCTCCGACCCACTGTAGCGCGTATCGCCCACGTCCTCGCGGTAGGATGCCCCCATCAGCAGAATATCCGCCGCCGCGATAGGCTGTCCCATGTTGCGCAGCGCATCGCGTACGAGCGTGCCGGTGTGCAGCGCGCGCGTGTCGTTGATGTCGATCGCGAGCGGGGTGATCTGGAAGATGTCATCTTCCCAGCCATGGATGTGCTTGTACGCCCACACCCCGAGGCCGCCATCCTTGGGGAGACAGTAGCCGCCAATGCCGGGTCCGGGGAAGATCATGTTCGAGTGTGTCGGGCGCACCTTGACCGCTTCGATGACCTTCTTAAGGTCGACGCCGTTGCGTTCGGAAAAGAGTGACCACTCGTCCAGGAAGGCGAGGATCGTAGCGCGGAAGCTATTCTCCACGATCTTGGCCGTCTCCGACTCGATCGGGCGATCGAGAACGGTCAGAGGGAAGTCCTCCGTGTTGAGCACGTCCTTGAGAAACTTGGCGACGCGCTTGCGGGCCGTGGCGTTTACCCCGCTGCAGACACGCCAGAAGTCACGAATGGAGGAGACGTAGTTGCGCCCCGGCATGACACGCTCGTAGCTGTGCGCGAGGACGGGGTCGGACCTGATGCCGCGCTTCTCGAAGATCTTCTTCATGATCGGGTAGGCGATCTGCTCGGTTGTTCCGGGCGCCACCGTCGTCTCGATCAGGACCATCGCCTTGGGCGGAATGTTTTCCGCGATCGTGGCCATGGAGGCCTCCAGGGCCGCCATGTCGGCCGAGCCTGAACAACAGTCACCGAGGTCCTCCTTGAGATAGTCGCACTGCACATCGACCACCACCACGTCCGCCAGCTTCAGGGCATCGTAGGTGAAGGTGGCCGTGAGCGTCTTCTTCTCGTTGACGCAGCGCTGGATCAGCACATCCACTTCGGGATCTTCCGACTCCACCGGCGCGAGGCCGCGGTTCAGCAGGGGGATTTTCCAGTAACTGCGCGTACTGGGACGCTGCATGCCGATCACAAACTTGCCCGGCTTACCCTTTTTATCGGTAGAGTCGGCCACTACGGCGGCCATCACAGCACCCACAAAGCCCACGCCCACTACGACAACAATCTCACGACCTTGGTCGCGCTGTTTCTTGACCAGCCGCTTCAGGCGGGCAAACTCCTTCTTGTAGTCATCGGGCCCGGGAATCTCGAACTGCTCACCGGACGGGCTGATAGAATACGCGACATCACTCATGACATATCTCCCCTCTTGCGGGACATCCGGCACAAGCCCCAGCCTGCGGCGCGGCCCCAATGGTCGCCACAGTAACGCCATGGCGCACTCCCGTAAAGCAATTCTCCTTTGCATTCCGATGTGTAGCCGATACCGTTCAGCGACGTGCAATCCCCCTATTACACCTACAAACAGTACCTGATCGACACCTACGGGCACCGGGTCTACCGCGTGCCGATCGATCTGGGATGGGGCTGCCCCAATCGCGACGACGACGGCTCCGGCGGCTGCACCTTCTGTCCCGGCGACGGCGCACGCGGCGTGCAGATCACCGGCAAGGATGATATCGAGGCCCAGGTCACGGCGGGTGTCGACTTCGCGCGCGAGCGCTACGGCGTAGAGTATTTCATGGCCTACATCCAGGCCTTCACCGGTACGCATGCCGACTTCACCGAACAGGAGCAAGAATACCGCCGCGTGCTCGATGCCTATCCGTTCGAATCGCTGACCATCGGCACACGCCCCGACTGCCTGCCGGAATCAACATTGAACCTGCTCACCGAATTCCAGCAGGAGGTCGACGTGATCGTGGAGCTGGGCGTGCAGACCATTCACGACGTCACGCTCGACCGCATTCGGCGTAGCCACCACTGGACTGAAAGCCGAGCGGCCATCGACGCGTTGACCGATCGCGGCATCCGGGTCATTGCCCATGTCATTCTCGGCTTGCCCGGAGAAACCCCGGAACATTTCGCCCAGACCGCCACCACGCTCGCCCACCTTCCGCTCGACGGCGTCAAGATCCACAACCTGCACGTCATCCGAAGCACCGCCCTGGCCGAGGAATACGAGGCCCGCCCTTTTCCGTTAATGGATGAGGATGACTACGCCGAGGAGGTGATCGGCTTCATCCAGCGCCTGCCGCCCCGCATGGCGATCCTGCGCATCAACACCGACACGCCGGAAGAAGACCTCGTCGCCCCCCGCTGGCACCTCAAGAAGGGCAGCTTCATCCATATGATTGAGCAGCGCATGCAAACCACCAACCGCCGCCAGGGCGACCTGTTTAACCGATTGATAACGTTCAAATGTTGATGCCTGGCCAAGTCTGTTTTATGAAATCGCATTCCATGGCGGGATGTCGAGGTGCTTCTCAATATCCAACAGCCAACACTCAAATCCAATTTCCAAGTGTGCGAAAAGGCGCGAATGACA
>JADHWE010000085.1 GCA_016783675.1 Kiritimatiellia bacterium | reverse complement strand
AGAGGCCGATTTGCGCCACACCTTGCGCTCTGCAACCGTCAAGGAGCACTGCTTGATGCCTTGCCCTCGGACCTCACCATCTCGGACCTGAAGAAGCGGTCGCGGTGGGACGTGGTTGGCCTGATCCAACGCTTGCGCAACTGCATTGATGATCAATCCATCGATATCGTGCTGAGCGTTCTCGAGTACAGCAACTTGCTTGCCGTCGCCGCTTCCATGGCATCCAGACGACATCCGCCCGTAGTCATCTCAGAGCACAACGACCTTTCAAAGCACCTCCCCTCTGTCAGGTTCGGATCGCTGAAGCTCTGCCTGATGCGCCTCGCCTATCCTCGGGCAGACGCATGCGTAGCCGTCTCTCATGGGGTATCCCGCAGTCTAGTCGCGACGACCCGTTTGCCGTCGACCAACATCCACGTCATCCCAAACCCGATCGACGTCTCGAAAATACGCCTCCTAACGGCCGCACACACGCCCGAGATGCCGGACTGGACTCAAGGACCGTTCGTGATTGCCGTCGGTCGCTTGGTCCCCCAGAAGAACTACCCG
Organism: Kiritimatiellia bacterium; assembly: GCA_016783675.1. Classification (GTDB taxonomy): domain Bacteria; phylum Verrucomicrobiota; class Kiritimatiellia; order UBA8416; family JABMPJ01; genus JABMPJ01. The sequence goes on along the minus strand of JADHWE010000085.1, from coordinate 8,654 downwards.
CTCCTGTTGCACGCTTTTGCGCGAATCGCCAGCCACTGTTCGGTATCCCTGGCCATCCTCGGCGATGGACCGCTACGCTCGACGCTCTGGGATTTGGCGAGCGATCTGGGCATCCAAGCCCGCGTTCACTTTCTCGGCTACAAAGAAAACCCATTTGTCTGGATGCATATGGCAGCGGCCCTGACTCTGACATCTGACTGGGAGGGTTTCGGCAATGTACTCGTTGAGGCCATGGCGTGCGGCACTGCCATTCTGTCTACAGACTGCCCCTCCGGGCCTGCCGAGATCATCCGCAACGGAGAGAACGGCTTGCTTGTCCCATGCGGAGATGAAGCAGCGGTATCCTCGGCCCTGCTTCAGTTACTCACCAACCACGACCTCCACAGGAAGCTCACTCGGCAGGCGGATATCGATGTCCGTGCCTATGATGCCGAAACCATCACGCGTCGCTATGAGAGATTGCTGATGGACACGGTACACCCCTCCCCTCAAGCTTGTCACAGCGAGACAGCCTGAACTGCGATCGAGCGGCATGGCATGTCGCCCAATGATTACGGTGCTAGCCAAGCGGACAAATCCCGCCCAATCATGGTCTGCAGTCGCAGGACATCCTCGCGAAAGTAGGCCGTCAACTCCCTCCGCACGTCAGGAGGGAACTCCGGCTTTCGGATGTTCTTCACTTTCACCTTGTACGAGATCATTCTTCTCACCCTCTCCGACGTGAGACGCTTCGCCAACGACTTCAGAATACTCGGCTGATCAATGAGCGGCCACAGGACCCGGTGAACCCACCGGTTGCGAGGAAGGCCTGTGGCGCTTGTCCTCAGGCTGAGATCGGGTTCGTGCGCAGGGTCCACCTCCAGTAAGGTGAAGATGCTCCGAAGCACATCACCGGGACTCTCCAGCAAGTCCTCATATAGGTAGATGTGCATCTGCGCCCTGTCAAATAGATCGAAATAGCGCGTTAGCTGTTCTGAGTAGAGCCCCATTCTTCTGTAATGCCATAGGTGTTCCCAGTTTGCCGAGACACGTTCGGCTTCGTGGGCAAGAGCATCACGAAAGCGCGTAAAGGGCTCTCGTTCGTCCCTGCGAAGGTGGAGAAAACTGGAGTATGCGCGATCTGCGGGATTACGAAGCACCACAAGAAGCTTTGCATCCGGAACATAGTGGCGAACGGTTGCGGGTGCATCCGGAGAGTACAGGTAGAGGTTTGATGCTTCTCCACATGCCTGGGCCTTTCCGGCCTCCGAGTAGAGCTGGCTATAGCTATCCAAGTCCGTAACGCAGTGCCGGTTGATCGCGGCGTCATCGCCGGGGCCCGCAAAAGCAGCCCGCTTCCCTTCCATGGCGAAGAAATTCGGCTCCTTAACCGGGCACATAAAGATGTCCGGATGAGCCTTCAGATGCTCCCACAGCACCGTAGTGCCGGCCTTGGCCGCACCTAGAAGAATGAATGAAGGAAGACTCATCAGCGTTGTGACCTTACCAGGAACGTTGCACGCGTCCGTGACGTGAACGCAACCAACCATCTTTCTGTCTCTGATACACGTAGAAGTCGGACTGCGATCCTGTCTTCGCATCACCGGAAAAAGGGTGCCTGTTCGGGGTCTTGTTGACTAGCGTCCAATCAGGGGCGTTGACGTCTATCCAGTCGGTGAAGCGGCGGCGCTTCACCTCGGGCATGCCCTCCGCCTGCCCCACATCGCTGTTCGAGGAGTAGATGATGACAAACACATCGGCCGACGCAAAGAGTCTATGCATGTATTCGGTAAACGCTGCGTCTTCTATGAGGTGATAGAGAACATCGAGAGAGAGAACCAGTTGCGCCCTCTCCCCATCGTACTCACTGACCAGTCGAAATGACTTGGCCTTGTCGTTGGCAAACTGCTCGCGGCACATCGCAACCGCCCTCGGGCTAACATCAAATCCGGTGTAGGAAGGGTAAGCGGCCAGCCTAAGCTGGTTGCCGTCACCACATCCGAACTCCATGATCGCTTGGATGTCATGATCTCGGACCCATCGATTGAGGAACTCCGCCTTGAACTCCGCCAGCTTGCCGTAGGATCCACTCCCTGAGTTACCCCCTCGCTCGTAGAGTTCCACCCAGAAACGCTCCGAATCGACAAAGGCAGTTGGACGGGCGCGCAACCTCCGATGTACACGGAGAAGAAAAGGTCCTATCACGGGTAGTGTCTTGACTAGATCTTTCACATATGCCCTGTCTTTTTTCTCTCAATTTGTGGATGCGCGCGCCAATCAGTAGCGCATCTCCGTCATACCGGCTCTGGCCTGCATACGTACGACATGTCGGTTCTGAAAACGGTAGTATAGACAGCGCACGGCCGTTTCGACCGGGTACACCAGATAGCTCCACCAAGGGACTCGGACGGGAAACCAATCCTCAGGAAAGGCATATCCCCACTCCCCCATGAAGGGCCCAAAGACTCGAGCGGCTCGCTTTCGTAGGCCCGCCGTTTGATAATAGGAGCGGTAGTCCGCCGACTTCCCTTCCGATCGGTTGACCACAGGCAGATCGCGCACCCTAGTGAGCCCCATACGCCGCAGGGCCTCAGCGAAATCCTCGTGCAGTCGTTCGTAGCGAATAACGAATCCAATATCCGGAGGTAGCGCCGCACAACGATTGACATATACCAGAGGCCAGAAGTGTCGAAAGTAACGCTCGAAATCGGCGTCGTGTCGCTTCACATAGTTGACTTCCCTCCAGATCCTCCGGTTTCGCTTCCTGTAAGCGGCTATGGCCTGTTCGTCACGGGGGCGACGAACATGCGCGTGCTTCGTCGCTACAACATCAAGAGGGTTCCGAATGGAACAGAAGGTGAAATACGTCCGCTCCTCCTCCGATGCCTGCCTCAGGAACTCTGGATATGTTGCATGCTTGGCCAGAATGGACTTGCCTTCGTAGCTGTCAATAAGCTCTTGCCCAATGGCCGTGCATGCGCTGTGCGGGATCTCAATGAAGAGATATCGATGGATATGGCTTATGATCATGAGGATACCCCAGCCCGTTCCCGAGTCGGCCGACTATCCACACCGAGTGCAAACGCAAGCATTAAGCTCGTAGCTCCACTTTGAGGGTTCGCGCTGCCACGAATACCTCCGCCAGAATGAGAATCGGCACCAAAGGGAGAAGGTACCTCGCCTCTGAATGCACAAGACAATGCCCTCCAAAGGCAACCAAAGCGAACAGCAGCAGTAAACGGATCTCAGACGGAATTCGCCTGCGCGCAAGGTATCCTGGCACCATAAGCGCTACGAACGTCACAACGATAAACACGTTCGGCAGCAGCCAGAAATACGTAGACGCTTTCTGCGGTGTGTACGGACAGGGGTAGTTGAACAGTAGTCGACCCGCGTGATGAAGAACATTTCGAAGAAACAACTCAGGATGCTGTCGCAGATTCCGTAAGGCCTGCCTCCTGTACTCCCTGTCCTGCTCCAACTTTGAAAGACCGGATAGGCCATCGAGGAACGCACCGTGATTTGCCCGGAGAGCAGGATTGCCGGCTACGCGGCTATCCTGAAACAGCTGCCCCATGTCACCGGCATGAGGACTGGTACTCCAGTACAATGCCCTTCCGGACTCCGTAGACCAGTAGAAATGCTTCCCCGTTATCGAATGCGTGTAAGCCAGGTACGGCACGCATAAGAGCAGTGCTCCCAGGGGCACCAAAACAGGCTTTCGCAGAAAGGCATAGGTCCTCCGAAAACACAAGCCGCCCCCCAGCAGGAGCAGAACAGTGACAACGTAGGCAAACATCACCTTGGTCAAGATAAGACAACCGAGGAGAAACGAGGCAGCAAGGAGATCACCAACATAACTGCGTCGCGATCGCATCCGTTCATGCATCCTGCAAAAGTGAAACCCAGCACCGCACACCAACAGCACCGCGAGTGACTCGGTCAGTATCAACGGAACAATCTTGAAAAACGGAGGGTACAAGCCCAGAAGATATGTAGAGAGCAGTGCGACCCGCTTGCCAACATAGAGACGCAGCGTGCCGTGGAAAAAGCCTATACCTACCACAAGCAACAGCGCATTGAGCAATCGAGGCACAATCGACGGCACTCCTAGCCCGATGAACGGTGCAAGCACGATGGGGTACCCCGGGCCGGCCGGCAAGACGACATCGTCGCAGGGCGAGTAGTGACCGTCCAGAAGATTGCGAGCGCCCTGGATACAGCGCGCCTCGTCACCGGCGTTTGCCACGATAGAGGGGGGAACCCACAGCACTGCGGCAACGTAGAGAATCAAAAGGGGTAAGAGAAGTATCGGAGTCTTCATCGCGAGCTCACTCAGCCGGGACTAGCCCCAAGAATAGGCAGCAGCATTACAGCAAATTCCGGGTTGGCAACACACACATTTTACTCCGCCAGACTGATACAGGACCAAGCTAGAGGTTGATCGCCAAGGGGACAAGGAGAAAGCGCCCTCTGGGCCACACCCCACGCTTGCATCGCTTCGATCCACATACATGCCACTTGTCAGGGCTCGGAAGCGTCTGCGTTGCTGAACCGGATCATACGCAACCTCTGAAAGACAAATAGCACAACGAAAATAATGTTGTAGACCGTATACCGCTTCCATAGACGCGGGAAGTCCTGAAAGAGACGATAGAGCCACTCAAACCCAAGGCAACGGATCCACCGAGGCGCTTGCCTTATGCGCCCACTGTAAAAATCGAACAACGCCCCAGACGCGACCATAATGCTGCCGCGGATCTTCTCCTTGTGCGCTTGAATCCACTGATCCTGCCGAGGTGAGCCGAGACCCACCCACACGAAGTCCGGCTGCAAGCGGTTGATCTCGTCACAGATAGCCGCATCTTCTTCCTCGGTCAGCTCGCGGAACGGAGGGGCATGGGCGCCGACGACCTGCACACCCTGATATCGGTTCTTGAGAAAGCCCTCGATCTTCGCTGCCGCCCCCGGGTACCCGCCGTAGAGATAGAATGTGCAGGGGCGTGCACCCGCTCTGCTACAGATATGGAGAATCATGTCAGGCGGGTAAAGACGATCCGTCCGAGGCTCGTAGAAGCGGCGCGCCCAGTACACGAACGGCATGCTGTCAATACCTACAATGTCTGCAGCATTGAAAGCGCGACGGACATGCTTGTCAAGAACGCCGCAGACACAGCCGTATGCGTTGATCGCTGCCACCGCATGCGAACGTGTAGACTTGTCTCTCAGCCAGTTGTCGAACAGGATATACATGTCGTCGTAGGACATGCAGCCCATTTCGATACCCAGTATGTTCATCTTCCTGATAACGGGCAGTGATGTCATTCGTCAAACCACCTATCTCAACGCTACGCTGGTCGACCATTCAACCTGCACTCTCGAGAACGGAGCCCCTTGATTCCCTGGACTGCAATGCCTACAATACGTCACTCTCAACAGGTCAATCAAGCTAACCATGTCAGAGACCAACAACGATCGACGAATCGACATGGGGTCCACATTTGATTCTGGCACGCAAGTGCTACAGTTCTTACACTTCCTCTTGCACCTTGCCTGCTCTCACGAATGTTCTCATATGAAGCGTCAAAACCAACAACAGTCGAACACACCGGCACACGCACCGCATTCCCCCGTCATCAGCTATTCACAGATAGCCATGTGGGGTATCATCGCCTTCCTTCTGCTCGTCTGTTTCCACTTCCTCGGCAATACGACCGATAGCGGCAGTCGGTCGGCAGTCGCATGGATGACAGCACGGTGGAGCGCCACGACCTCTTACGGCGTGGACTTCTCGATCGGCTGGCTCATACCCTTCATCAGCATCGGCGTTCTAATCATGCGAAGAAGGATCATGCTCTCGGAGGACCGGAAGGTCGACCTCTGGGGGTTGCCCATTGTAGCACTCGCTCTGTTCCTCCACTGGGGCGCTGCACGTGCCCAGCAGCCCCGAATCTCATTGGCGGCTCTGATCATGATCTTCTGGGCACTCCCGTTTACATTCGCCGGATGGAAAATGGCGCGCCATCTCATCTTCCCTTGCGCCTACCTTGCATTTTGCATTCCCTGGAACTTCCTCGATGCTGCGACTTTCCCGCTACGCCTGTTCTCCACGTCACTCTCCGCGATTATCCTCAACGGCCTCGGCTTCGCCGTCACCCGTTCCGGCACCGTCATTCGCTCGCTCTCGACCGCCGGGTTGGACCTCAATGTGGCCGACCCCTGCAGCGGGCTTAGCTCCATGCTTGCGCTTCTGGCGCTGACGGCTGTCTACGCCAACCTGACCCAGCGTTCCCTTGTGAGGCAGATGGCACTGTTCTCACTCTCCGTTCCGTTGGCAATTGTGGGCAACGTCTTTCGCATATGCACCATCGCCATCGTTGGAAGACTTGTCAGTCGCGACCTGGCCCTAACCATCTATCACGACTACTCTGCCTTTCTGATCTTCCCCGTTGCCATTGTACTCATGGTTGCACTCGGAAAAGCTGTGAACACATTCAGCATCACAGGAATCAGGCAATGGATCGCCGAACGCTCATAGCCTACATCACCGTTATCGCCATGCTCAGTGCCACAATTCTGGCGCTGAAAGGTGGCGTAGACATAATGATCGAAGATCAACCGGGCGTCCATATGCGCATGCCTGTTGCGAGCGAGGGCTGGCAGGGGAAGCAGCTACACTACTGCCACAGCGAGGAGTGCCACTGGTCCGGATCGGCTGACGAAGTCGCCAACGGCGCCTGCCCCCGCTGCAGCGCACCCACTTTCCCCATGGCTTGGGTCGAGAAGGAGCAGCTCCCGCCCGATACCGAGTTTGTTAAGTACCTCTACACTGATTCCCTGAACCGTGGGCTTCTTGTGTCAATGGTTCTCAGCGGCAGCGACAGAAACAGCATTCACCGTCCGCAAAGATGTCTCGCCGCACAGGGCTACGGCATGCTTCATAGCCGCATACTTCAGGTTCACTTATCGGGACGCGGCCCACTCACTGTCGAAGTGCTTGAGGCCATCCGCCCAGATCCGCGGCAACCCGATCGCACGGGCCTCAAGCCGCGCTGGTTTGCCTACTGGTTCGTCGGCCAGGACCGTGAGACACCGAGTCATCTGACGCGTATGTTCTGGCTGGCATGGGATCGTATCTTCCGTGGAGTTGCACATCGTTGGGTTTACATCATGATTCAGGGCCAGGGCTATCGTTCGCGGGAAGCCTTTGCCAATGCCCTTGAGACCTTCATCCCGGCATGGTACCCCACGGTGCTACGATAGGTGCGCGGGCGTCGGAACCTCTTGACTTATCCGCACGGATAACCCATCACTGGAACACGAATGAAGGCGCGTGCTGACATTGTTACGGCGATTGTGTTGGGCGCGCTTTTTTTGGGTCTCTACGCCATCACGGTTCCCGAGAACCACTCAGAAGCTGACAACGCCTTCCGCTATGCATGGGACGTAGAGCATGCGCCCATCCATGAAACGCTTCACCGGCACCATGTGCTCTATATCCCCCTGGCCAAGGCGGTGTACGCCGGGACGCGGGTTCTGAACGCCGACGTGCGGGCGTACCCGGTGATGATTGCGCTCAGCATGGTGGCGGGCGCCGTTGCGCTGGCATTTCTTTTCATGGCCCTGCGTCAGCACCTCGGGTTCAGCTCCGAGAAGGCCTTCTTTGCGGCCGGACTTATCGGCGCGTCCTACGGATTCTGGCGCTATGCGTGTGAGGCCGAGCTTCCTGTCGTCGCCGCAGCTCCGCTGGCTGTGGCCATCTACGTGCTCACCGGTCCCAAGATCAATGCTCTGGGCGTTCTCGGCGCCGCCGTTGCCGCCGCGATCGCCACTATGCTGGACATCCTCGCGATCATACCGGCGCTTTTCGCTTTTCCCGCCTTGCTCATGGGCCGGGGCCGCCGTGCCCCCCTGCTGATCTATGTCTTGCTCCTGATCGCCCTGATTGTCGCCGGCTATGCCGTAGCCAATACGTCGCCCTTTGCCGAGCCCGCGCTTGCACAGGGCGAATACGACCATGTCTCACTGGCGGTCCAGGGGCCATCAGCATTGGGCAACGCAGTACTCGGTTTCGGCCGCGCCCTGCTTTCCGGAAACTACCTGTTCGGTCTGCACCCCTTCAGGGAGTTCATGGAGCGCGTATTTTCACACCGCATGCTCCGGGAGGAGCTCCTGATCGGCGTTCAGGCCGGCACGGCATCGGCCATCCTGCCCTTCATCCTCTTTATCCTGCTGGGGCTCGTGGGGATTCTTGTGGCGGACGACCGACTCGGACCGCATGTGGTGGCCGACGAAGAAGAGGCCCCGCCGCCGTCCAGTCCATTTGCGCCCATACGGCGCGCAGCCTTGATGGCCATGGTCATCTGGTTTGTCTTGCATGCGCTCTTCCTGCTTGGCTATGAGCCCGCGAACCCCGAAAACTGGATACTGGTCTGCATCCCGTTCTGGCTGGGTATCATCCTTATCTGGGCACGCGATCCACGCGGACTACCCACGCAGGCACTGGGAACGCTGTTCATCCTCTTTCTGCTCCACAACTACTTCTACTTTGTTAAGATCATTCATTCGTTATTGGTGCCCTGATTCTGTTGTCTTCGGTAGGCGGAGTCAATATCTCGTTGCCGTGTTCGGTGCCGGCGCTTGATATTGCCGAGCACCGCTTCCTCAGTCAGATC
>JADHWE010000084.1 GCA_016783675.1 Kiritimatiellia bacterium | reverse complement strand
ACGCCTCTACCTCTACCAGGGCGCCGTAACGGAGGCCCGGCGCTGCTTCGACGCCGCACTCGCCTTCTGGCCTTCACACCTGAACCCGACCGACGAGGATGCCCGCAAGGATCGCGCGCGCATCCTGCTCTACCGCAGTCTCATCCATGAAGCGGAGGGTGAGCAGGAACAGGCGGTTGCCGGGCTCAGCGAGATTCTGCAGCTGTTTCCTGAGCGAACGCACTTGCGCGAGCGGATCGAGATCCTCCGGCGGGGCGAGGAACCGGCCCTGCTTGGGGCGTCGGTCTGGAATAATCTGTTGCAAAGCGAAGATGAACGCAGCATGCTGTGTGGATCAGCTGAAGCAGAAGGACATATCCACGGCGAGCACTGCAACCATTAGCGGATTGCATGTTGTGACACACAACGAGAGGCGTAAGGCAAAGCACCTATGTATCTGGAGTTCTATGGTCTTAGTGAGTTTCCCTTCAATATCACGCCCGACCCCCGCTTTCTCTACTTCGCCCCGCACCACCGTGAAGCGTACAACCACCTCATGTACGGCATCATGCAGCGCAAGGGGTTTATCGAGCTCACGGGCGAAGTGGGCTCCGGCAAGACAACGCTCTGTCGTGCGGTATTGAGCGACCTCGACAGCAGCGTGGAAACCGCCCTGATTCTCAACCCGTCGCTGACCGAAACCCAGCTCCTGCGCTCCATGCTGAACGACTTTGGGCTCGAGGCCGGCGGCCGCGACCGCCTCGCCTACATCGAACGACTTAACCGGTTTCTCCTGGAGCGTAACCACGAAGGAATCAACGTTGCGCTCGTCATCGACGAAGCTCAGAATCTCTCCCCGCAGCTCATGGAGCAGGTCCGCTTGCTGTCCAATCTCGAAACCGACCAACACAAGCTCATGCAGATCGTCCTGTGCGGTCAGCCCGAGCTGCGCGAGCGCCTCTCGCGCCCCGATCTACGCCAGCTTCGTCAGCGCATCACGGTGCGCTACCACATCCCGCCACTGACACTTGACGATACGGCCAGCTACATTGACCACCGCCTCAAGGTTGCGGGCGCGAACGGAGCGGTGACGTTCGAGGCCGCCGCCGTGCGGGAAGTCCATCGCTATTCCAGGGGCGGGCCCCGGCTGATTAACGCGGTATGCGACAATGCGCTGCTGGCCGGCTACGTTAGCCGCTCACGGACCATCGATGCGCGCTGCGTGAAGAAAGCGATCAAGCAATTGGAGGGTACAGTATGAGTCTCATTCAAGAAGCCCTACGTCGACAGCAGCAGGAAGCAGCGGCCGGTGACGCCCCGCCTCTTTCTTCCGAAGCCCCTGAAACCGCGCCGCCCCCTCCTCCTCCGCCTCCTCCCCCGGCACCGGGACCTCCCGCGCAGCTGGCCGTTGATCGACCCGCACCTGAACCCAAACCTGAACCTGAACCGGCGCCGCCTCCTCCGCCGCCTATAGCACCGCATCCCCCGGATCCGGCTGCCCCGGCGCCGCCGCCCGTGAGTCCACCCACCCCCGTGGCCGAGGAAGGGGCCGCGGTCAAGACCAAGAAGCCCCGTGCACCTAAGAAGGAGAAAGGGGCACTGCCCACGCTGATGGGTATCCTTTTCGTTATTGGCCTCCTCGTCGCTGGCGCGATCTGGATGATCGTCTTCGCGGTTCAGCAATGGAAAGGCTCGGACAGCGATGAGACCGCGGCCGCACCGGCCGTCACCGCACCGGCAGAGGTGTCGCAGCCTGTTGAGCCTGATGTGGCTCCCACAGCGCCCAAGATCGCCAAACCGACTGCTCCGGCCAAGCCTGCCAAACCTGAGCCGACGCCCGTTGCCGCACCGGCAAAGCCCACACCGAAACCCACAGTCAAGCCAACGGTCAAACCGGCACCCAAGCCGGATCCGAAACGTGTCGCCGCACCAACGAAACCGGTCGCCCCGGTAAAATGGCCGGCGCTAGCGCTTCAGGGCGTCATCGGCCGGGGACAGAACGGATCGGCAATTGTGAACGACCAGGTTCTGGCCGTGAACGAAGCCATCGAGGGCGTCCGGGTGCTATCCGTGGCCCGGCAGAGCGTGGAACTGGAATACGAAGGCGAACGCCGCACCCTCAAGGTCGGCATGTCCACGCGTTAGTGACAGACGAGGCCGCTAGCCTTCCGTGCTGACTGCCTCGACTTCGATGTTCGTGATACGTTCGACCGCGCGATCGAACTCGGAGGCGCTCGTGAGGTAGAAGTTACAGGTTCGACCCGCCAGCTTCTCGACTTCCCGCCGCAACCCGGTGTCGTACGGATTCATCACCACAGCCAGCGCGTGTGCTCCCACGAAGTCGAAAACCATCACACCACGACGAACAACGAACTCCAGCGGCAGCAGACCGCCCGCCTCCTCGGTGATGTCAACACTGTCCAACGAGATAAAGGGCGTCGCACAGTCCTGCGACGCATAGACGACGACCCGGTCCAGCCCCTTGTACCCGCGCGCCTCGAGCGCGTGCAGCACCGAGACGGTGACCGAGGAATCGCTGCCGGACATCTCTGTCAGGTCCTGCACGACCGATGCGTACTCCTCTTGCGTGATCTCACCCGCCTGCAGAAGGTTCCAGGTGAACGCCAGTTCCTCGGAAATGTTGGGGGTCAAGTTGACCGCAGCCGGCGCGGCCTCGATGGGGGCTGCCGGCGTGAGTGGCGGCGGTACGGCGGCCATGGCCTCGATCTTGCCGATGAGGTCAGCACCGGATGCGTCGCCCGCACTCAACTCGCGCAGGCGATCCAGCAGATCCAGCGCCGCCGGCTGCTCGCCTTCCGCAACCAGCACACGCCCCAAGCGTAGCAGGTACTCGTAGGCCTTGGCATGATCGCCGATCTGACCGTAGGCGTGGGACAGCGTCTCGAGTGAAGCGCGGTCATCCGGCATGGCCTCGAGGATCTGCTCGAAGGCGCCAATGGCAGACCAGACCTCTTCCTCCAGTTCCTTGCGCCCCTTGTCGCGTGTCTCCTCAGCCATTCATTCCCCCTTACACTGGGAAGCCCAAACCTCTCAACTCACCCGCTGTTTACCAGTTTCTCGTTTCCAACTCAAGCAGCTAGCGTCCAACTGATTAGAGTAGAGCAAGGGAGTTCTGCGTTTACAAGTGCCGAGCACACAAGGTAGGGTCCGCCTATGGCTCGTTGGTCGCGAATTGGCTCTTATACTCCTTTTGCTATCGTGCTGGTTGGCGTGTTGGCGTACCTCAACTCGTTGACGAGCCCCTTTATCTTTGATGACGCAACCGCGATCACAGGAAACAAGAACATCACCAGTCTGCTTCCGGTTGTGTTCTCGACACGGTGGGTGGTGGACCTTTCTTTTCGCCTCAACTATGCCTTGGGCAAATTCAATGTGACGGACTACCGTGCCGTAAATCTGGCTATCCACATCGCGGCGGCCCTGCTGCTGTTCGGGATCATCCGTCGCACGCTGAGCCTGCCCCGCCTGCGGGAGCGATTTTACGGCATCTCGACCTGGCTGGCGGGTGTCACGGCGCTCTTCTTCGTGGCCCATCCGCTGCAAACGGCGAGCGTGACGTATGTATGCCAGCGCTACGAATCCATGATGGCGTTGTGTTTTCTCGCTACGCTCTATGCTTTTGTCCGGGCGATTACGACAGAGAGTCAACCGGGACGCACGGCCTGGGCGGTGGTGTCTGTGATGGCCTGTCTGCTCGGCATGGGGACCAAAGAGGTCATGCTGGCCGCACCGTTGGTGGTGTTGGTCTATGACTGGATCTTTGTCGGCGGAACGATGCCGCCCACGCGACGTATGCGCGTGGGCTTGCATGTCGGACTGTTCCTGACGTGGGTGGCGCTGGCTATCATGGAGATGCGGATGCTGGCGATTATGGCTCTCGCGGGGCACGGCATCACCGGTTCTGCCTCGCCGTGGATCTACCTGGCCACGCAGACCGAGGTCATCCTGCATTATCTCCGGCTCAGCGTGTGGCCAAGCGGGCAATGCCTCGACTATGCCTGGCCGTTGGCATCGGGATGGGGCGACGTGTGGGCTGCAGCACTAATCGTGGTTGGGCTTGGCGTGGCAACGCTGTACGGGATCGTGAAGCGGTCGAGCTGGGGCTTCCCGGGAGCTTTCTTCTTCCTCGTATTGGGCCCGTCTTCCAGTCTGATGCCCGCACCCGACGTGGCATTCGAACACCGTATGTATCTTCCACTGGCGGCGGTGCTGACCGGGATCGTGATCGGGGGACACCTGCTGCTGCGTCCGCTGGCGGCCCGGACGCGACGACCGCTCCTCGTGTGGCTAATCATCGGGGTCGGCCTGACCGGCGCATTGGCGATGGCCACACATCAGCGCAACACAGCCTACGCGTCGAGTGAGGCCATGTGGCGCGATGTGATGGCCAAGCAGCCGGGAAATTACCGTCAGCGGCTTGCGCTCTTCTACGCGCTGTTTGGCCGCGGCGACGACCATGAAGCAGAGATTGTGATCAGGGACTTGATGGCAGATACGAAAGCCGGCTTCGATCAAAAGAAGCCTTCGCGCACGCCAGGTCGTGATCCTTTCTTCTATCATGCCCTGGCATGTGGTCAGTTGGGACGCCTCATGTTGCATTCCCACGACGCAGCCGGGGCTGTTGAACACATTGCCGTGGCCATTCGTGCGCTCCCCGAGCATGCTGTGGCCCATAATAACATGGCATTGGCCCTGGGCGTACTGGGCCGCTATGAGGAGGCGACCCTGGCCGCGCGGGAGGCGGTCCGCCTCAACCAGGGCTATTCGCGCGGCAACGCAACACTGGCGCTCCTTCTGGTGCACCAAGGCGACTTCGCAGGAGCCGCCCAACATTTTCGACGGGCCATGGAACTGAGTCCCCCCCCCCATCTCGGGTTGAATCTGCAGTTGGGATGGCTGCTGGCCACAGCACCGGATGCGGCAGTGCGCGATGGCGCTGAAGCGGAGCGATTGGCGATGGTTGTCCATCGGGCAACAGGTGAGCGCAGTGTCCGCGCACTTGATGTGTTGGCGGCGGCTCTCGCCGAACAGGGCCTCTACGGCGATGCGTTCATCAGGCTGGAACAGGCGCGTTCGCTGACATCCACTGTGCCCCAACCCGAGGACGTTGAGGAGGGAAAAAGTGTTCCGGAGGGTTTGAGCGGATGGGGGTCCACGACAGACAGGGCCAAACTTCTGAAACGAAGAGCCTGCTACGCGAAGCGCTTGCCATATCGATCCGAACCCCCAAAAGATCTTCTCAAGCCTTGAACACGGCACGACTTTTGCTATGTTGTCACTGATCCTATAAGGAGAACAGGGCTCAGTATGGGGAAAGAACCCTACAGCGGCAAAGTTACCGACATCCTGGTGCGGGACGCGGGTGTTGATCCCGTGGCCCTCGCGGCCGCCGAGAAAAAGGCCGCCAGCCAGGGCGAACGTCTTGAGAAGTACCTCGTCGAACACGGCGTGGTCGACGCCGACGCCATGGTCCTGGCCCTCTCCGACTATCTGGGAATCGCCCCCCTGAACATCAGTCACCTCACGCCGCACCCCCATATTCTCGAACTGGTTCCGCGTGAAATCATGAAAAAGCAAACGGTCCTGCCCGTGGCAAGGGTCGGCAAGATGATTTCCGTTGCCGTGGCCGACCCCTTTGACCTGCCCGGACTGGATGAAATTGCAACCTCCACAGGGCTCCAGGTGGTTCCGCTTGTCGCCTCTGAGCAAGCCATCTCAGATACACTGAGCAAACTCTTCGCGGAGACGACGCAGGGGCTCGACATGGAAGAGCTCATGCGCGACGACAGCGATGTCCAGATACTTGAGGACTCGGATGACGATCAGAGCCTCGACGAAATGCTCGAAACGGCCGAAGGCGCGCCGGTCATCCGAATGGTCAACATGATGCTGGTCGAGGCGCTCCGCACCGGCGCCAGCGACATTCACATCGAGCCCATGGAGAAGAGCGTACGCCTGCGCTACCGTATTGACGGCAAGCTCACCGAACGCCCGGGCCCACCCAAGAACCTGCAGAACGCCGTGATTTCGCGCATCAAGATCATGTCCGACCTGGACATCGCGGAGCGGCGCATCCCGCAGGATGGACGTTTCAACATCAAGGCCCTGGGCAAAGAGGTCGATCTTCGTATCAGTATCCTGCCGACCGTGCATGGCGAAAAGGTGGTGATGCGTACGCTCGACAAAACATCGCTCTCCCCCAGTCTTTCGGCCCTCGGACTCGACAAGTACTCCGAAGAGTGCATGGCGCACGCCATTACGCAACCGCACGGCATCCTTCTCGTTACCGGTCCGACCGGCAGCGGCAAGACCACCACGCTCTACTCCTGCCTGCAGGAGCTGAACCAGCCCGACGTCAACATCATCACCTGCGAAGACCCGGTCGAGTACCAGCTTGACGGCATCAACCAGGTGCAGATGCATTCAGAAGTGGGGCTGACCTTTTCCTCCGCCCTGCGCTCTATCTTGCGCCAGGACCCGGACATCGTGCTGGTCGGCGAGATCCGTGACGGCGAAACCGCCGAAATCGCCATCAAGGCCGCTCTCACCGGTCATCTCGTGCTCAGCACGCTGCACACCAACAGCGCGCCCGGCGCCGTCACGCGCTTGATTGATATGGGCATCGAGCCTTTCATGCTGGGGTCCGCACTCGTGCTCGCCCAAGCCCAGCGCCTCTACCGCCGCCTCTGTCCGGCATGCAAGAAAGCCACAGATGTATCGCCCGACGTTCTGCGCCAGAACCATATTGAACCCGACTTCTTTGACGGATGCACCCTCTACAAGGCTAACGGCTGCCCGCGCTGCGCCAGCGGGTTCAAGGGGCGCGGCGCCATCATGGAAGTACTCCTCATTACGGAGGATATCCGCGATGCCATTATCCGCGGCGCCAACACCTCCGAGCTTCATAAGCTTGGATGCTCTGCCGGCATGGTTAGTCTGAAACAGGCTGGACTTACCCGCGTCAAAGAAGGCGTGACCAGTCTGACGGCCTCACTCGAAGTAACCGGCGGCGAATAGAAAGGATCCCTGCGTGAGCCCAGTTGTCAGACAGAGTGCCAAGTCTTCATCCCGCGACAATCGTGCGGCCGCGGCCGGACGTCGCAAAGATATCAAGTCGCAGCGCGCCCCCGCCCCCGGGTCCAAAGCGAAGCGCAAGGGACACGTCGCCGGCGCCAAGAAGATTGCCAACGATTCTCTCCCCGGCTTCTCGCGCCAGCTCAGCGCCATGCTCACCGCAGGCATGCCCATCGTCGGAGCCCTCGAAGCGCTTGAAGAGCAGACCGATAACCCCAATTTCAAGATGGTGATCGCGCAGATTCGCGCCTCCATTGAGAACGGAGCCGCGTTCTCCGAGTCCCTCCGTGCATTCCCCTCCGTATTCGATGATCTCTATGCCAACATGGTACGTGGTGGTGAAACGGGCGGACAGCTTGCCGAGACCGTCGGACGACTCGCCGGTTTTCTCGAGGCCAGCGCCAAGCTCCGCCGCAAGGTGAAGTCGGCCATGATGTATCCGGTCATCGTGCTCTGCATTGCCTGTGCAATCGCGATCGCCATGATCGTATTCATCGTGCCCGTCTTCGGCACCATGTTTGCTGATTTCGGCGCCGATCTCCCTGCACCCACACAGGCGCTCCTCGATGTCAGCGACTTCCTTCGCGCTTACGGCATTTACGTCGGCATCGTCATCACCGTGGCGATCGTCATGTTCAAGCGGTGGAAGAATACCGAACAGGGCGCCTACTCGTTTGACAACTTCACCCTGCGCACCCCCGTATTTGGTGAGCTCAATAAGAAAGTCGCAGCCGCCCGCTTCGCCCGCACCTTCGGGCAGCTCATCCGCAGCGGTGTGCCGATTCTCAGCGCCCTGGAGATCTGTTCCGGTGCCACCGGCAACAAGGTCGCCGGCCGGGTTGTCATTGACGCGAGGGAAGCCGTGGAGAAGGGCGAACCGCTTTCCTCTGCCATGCTCGAACAAACCGTCTTTCCTATCATGATGGTCCGCATGCTGCAGGCGGGAGAGAAGACCGGCAAGATCGACGAGATGATGGACAGCATCGCCGATTTCTATGACGACGAAGTGGAAACCATGCTGTCCGGACTAACGTCCCTTCTCGAGCCCCTGCTCATGGTTTTCCTGGGCGTCATCATCGGCGGGATCGTGCTCTGCATGTTCCTCCCCATCTTCAAGATGGGTGAAGTTGTCGGTGGCGGATAGGCCTAAAGACCTATTATTAAATCTGAGAAAACCCCTTTACCCGGTACTGCGCCCCCCCTATACTCCCCCCAGTTCATGCTGGACAACCGCATGCCTGATCTAGAGAGAGAATTATGGCCAAGATCCTTCTTGTTGATGACGAACCCAGTATCCTCAGTGTGCTGAGCACGCTGCTCAAGGCCGAGAGCTACGACGTGCAAGCCGTTCTCGGTGGTGAGAATGCCGCCGAGCTCATCTCCGCCGGCGAATTCGACCTGATGATCACAGATATCCGGATGAGCCCCGTCAACGGCATGGAGCTGCTTAAGCAGGCCCACGATGAATGCCCCGGCATGTCGGTCATTATGCTGACCGCCTATGGATCGGTTGAAACCGCCATCGAAGCGCTCAAACTGGGGGCTTTCGACTATGTAACCAAGCCTTTCAAGGTCGACGAACTCCTCATTACCGTACAGCGGGCACTGGATTACAACAAGGCGATCACTGAGAACGCCGATCTCAAGGCCCAACTCAATACGCGCTATCATCTTAAGAGCATCGTCGCTGAGAGCCGCTCGATGCAGAGCGTGTGCGACATGATCCAGCGGGTCGCCCCCACCGATGCCACCGTGCTGATCGGAGGAGAGAGCGGCACCGGTAAAGAGCTCGTGGCCAAGGCCATACACGCCTACAGCCGTCGCAAAGACAAGAAATTCCTCGCCGTTAACTGCGCCGCTTTGCCCGAACCCCTGCTCGAATCAGAGATGTTCGGGCACGTTAAGGGCGCATTCACCGGCGCGTCCTGCGACAAGGAAGGCCTGCTTGAGGCCGCCTCGGAAGGGACCATCCTCCTGGATGAGATTTCATCGATGCCTTTAAGTATCCAGGGGAAACTCCTGCGTGTTCTGCAGGAGAAAGAGGTGCGGCGCGTAGGTAGCAACGAGAATATCGCCATCGACGCGCGTGTCTTGGCCGCCACAAATACCTCTCTGGAGGACATGATTCGGGACGGCAGCTTCCGCGAGGACCTTTACTACCGCCTCAGCGTGATTCCCATCCAGATTCCGCCACTGCGCGAGCGCCCCGAGGACATCATGCCGCTGGTCTACCACGTCAT
>JADHWE010000025.1 GCA_016783675.1 Kiritimatiellia bacterium | reverse complement strand
CTCCAGGACTATCCCCAGTTCTTGTTGCTGGTTCAAGCGAAACGCCTGTAAACAGAGCCCAATTCTGTGCAGCGAAGTGGATTGGATGTCGTGCCCCACGAATGGGCAGAGATGCCTCGGCTGCGCTCGGCATGACAGATAGCCTTAGAGAATTGTCATCCCGAGCGAAGCCGAGGGATCTCATATTCGACCCGAGGCTCAAAACTGGGGAATGTCCTGCCCGGCACACTACCTTGACCCCTGCCCGGAGCTTCTATACGCTACTTGTCCATGGGCCGTGAGCGGGATACCATGCCCCGCTGTAGATTGTCCATAGTTGCGGAACAACGAAACCGCGGGAACAGTCGGTATGGGAGGTGACAGCACCATGAAAGCGGGACGCATATTGCTGGTCAAGCCAGCTCAGCTCATCGGCGGGAACCCGATGAGGTTCGAAAGAGCATTGGCGCCTACTCGTGCGCTACCCTATATCGCCGCCCTGACGCCGCCTGAGTTTGAGGTGTCCATTGTTGACGACAGCATCGAGGCTATCGATTTTGATGCGCCCGTTGACCTGGTGGGTATTACGTCGCTTCTGCCGCAGGTTCCACGCGTGATTCAGATCGCCACCGAATTCCGAAAACGCGGCGTAACGGTTGTGGCTGGCGGTGTTGGGGTCAGCTCTGTTCACGAAGAACTCATAGGCCATGTTGACGCATTGGTCTTGGGCGAAGCCGACACAACATGGCCTATCCTACTCAACGACTTCAAGCAAGGCCGATTGCAGAAGATATATCGGGCCGAAGAGTTCTTCTCAATGAACAACATGCCGCTCGCACGGTTTGATCTCCTCAATCAGGAGAATTTCCTCAAAGCAAAACAAGCTGCTTCCGGTCATGGCATATCACGTATCTCTGTTGAGACATCCCGCGGATGTCCGCACAACTGCGCGTTCTGCTACTCCTCGCTGCACTTCGGAAGAACACTCCGCTTCCGCCCCATCCCAGATGTCGTGAATGAAGTCAAAAAGTTCCCCGGCAGCTATATCTTCTTTGTTGACGACAACATCGGCGCTCAGCCAGCTCGAGCCAAGGAGCTCTTCCGGGCCCTGATGCCGCTTAACATCCGATGGGTCGGTCAGTTCAGCTCACTGGCAGCCAAGGATCCGGAACTCTTGGACTTGGCCGCTCAATCCGGTTGCATGAACGCCTTCGTCGGCATGGAGAGCTTGTCCGCGGAGAGTCTGGCCTCAGTTGATAAGTCTTTCAACCTATCCCAGGGCTTCGGCAAAACACTGGGGGCGTTCCGAAAAGCAGGAATTGACACACACGTTAGTCTTGTCTTTGGCTTTGATGGAGACACCTCGGAAACCATAGATCGAACGGTTGATGAGATGATTTCTCAGCGTGTTCACCTGCTCTACGCTTTCATTCTCACCCCGCTGCCCGGTACGCAACTGCATGCGCAAATGAAAGAGGAAGGGCGTATTCTTCACAGCGACTACTCGCTCTATGACACCTTCCATTGTGTCTTTCGCCCCAAGCATATGTCACCCGAGGAATTGGAGAACAAATACTGGGAAGCCTATGGGCGATTCTACAGCCCCGTCAGCATCATGCGACGTTTCTCAGACGCCCATCGTTGGCTCGGGCGGCAGAAACAGCAGGCATATTCGCACAATCTGCTAGGCAATATATACTTCCGCAAGTTCGTGAAACACAGGCTCCACCCTCTCGTGGGCGGTATGCCCAAGTGGGACACCGTGTCTTAACCCGCATGATCAAGACCGCGGTCACCCGCTCGCGTCACCCGCAGGAGCACCGGCCTGCTTCAGCATGCCGATGATAACGTAGAGAACCAGTACGCTTACCAGGGCGACCGCAATCCCGGCCAGCCAGGGCCCCAGCTTCCCGAACCCGCCACGTCGATAGCCCGAGTTCTCCTCGATCTCGCCCAATGCCAACAGCGGCAGCGTCGCCACTTTCACTCGGTCCTGCCGACGCGACAAGTCATAGCGCGGCGCCTTGGCAAACTCGTTGCCAACGTAGAGGCAAGGATCGCCCCCCTCGCCTGCTTCGACAAGCAGGACGTCGGGTACGGCCAGCACCTCTATCGCAGAGATACCGAGTGGCTGATCGTCGTAGTGAAAGATAGAGCATTTCACGTAGCGGTGCTTGCCCGTCACATCCACGCTGCTCCGCACGCATCCGTCCAAGGCCTGGATGTCGCCGCAGCCGAGATACCGCCATGTTTCCTTCTCGTCGTTGCGCCCGTGGATGGAGACAGTGCGGATGTAATCGGCCCGCTCGCACGGGATGCGCACCCGATCGAACGGCCGGTTCTTGTGCCCCAAATCAACAACAAGGACCTCGGCGTCCTCTTTTCTGTCAGCCGCGTCCGTCTCGACCGGCGCCGAGGCCAGCAACTCCATCGCGGGCGGGATGCGGATGTGGCCCTGAACCTTGATCGACTGCACCGTGAAGGCCTCCGTCGCATCCTCGGCGTTCGGGTAAATCCGGACCTGCAGGCGCGGAAAATCCGAAAGCGGATAGGTGACAGCGGTCTGGTGCACGTGATGCGGACGGTGATCCCGAATCAGGTATCCTTTACCCAACAGTACCCAGTCGCCCCCCTCCTCCGCACCATAGACTTCGGTCATGCGGATGAAGCGCTGGCCTGAAGTCTTGATGATCACGCGGTCATGGCGCACATCGCCCTGTTCCGTCATCACGAGGTCGAGCCGGTGATAGGGGCGCGCACCTTTCGAAATGGAACGGTTGCGCTCCTCAACGGCAAGGTGACGCAGCTCGCCCTTGTCGGTCTTAAGGAGGACATGCGGCCACAGGGCCGCCGTCCCATCCACCACGCGCAGGTCGGTCGGGAACTGCAAGGCGCGATCATAGACAACGCCGGGAAGCGTCACGCGATAGTGCTGGCGTGCCGTCACCTCTCCCTGCAGCGGTAACCGCCACGCATAGGGGCGTGCGGGATCCTTTGCCGCGCTGGCAGAGAGAGCCAGAAGCAGAACGGCGGCGAAGAGTGAGCTGATCAAACGGTTCCGTTTCATAGCATGCCCCTTTACGGCCCGCTCGGAGAGCGGGCCCTACCTTGTCGTGGGTTCGTCCACGTCTTGTGTTTCCTCGTACATATCTGTGAACCGCTCGGAAAGGCGCTGGTAGAGGAAGCTAAGCACCAACAGAAGCACGCCAAGCCCCATGAACGCCGCTACACGGTATAATCCTTTCAGGTCACCGAGATCGACGAAGAACACCTTGAGCAGCGTCATGCCAAACAGAACCAGTGCCAGGTAGCGGTGGCGGGCCGTGTTTCTGATCAACCCGAAGACCGCCAGGCCGAGCGCGCAGACCGCCCACCAGATCGTAATGCCGGTTGAACCGCCATCCGATGACATGCGCCCGAATTCGAACGTCACTACGGTGATGAACGCCACGAGCGAGAAAATGTTGAGAAACGCGGAGAGCTTCACGACCCGTTTGATACCGCTGAACGGCTCCCGCTCAATGATGGCGGTACAGATATAGACCGCCATCGCCGCGATGACCAGTTCTCCAATAAAGATGCCATGCAGAAACGACCGGCTACTGCTGCCCAACATATCCTCAAAGACAAACCAATCGAAGATGATCTTGGCCGGGATCATGCAGAGCAGAATCAGCGCGGGAACCGTGAAAACCCGGTCCCGACCGGCCATCCCCACCGCAACCAGAGCACCCACCATCAGGAACGCGGTTGTCAGCATCCATCCCCACGCATCGTCCAGGCCAAGAGTCCAGAACCCATCGCACACCGCCACAAGCGTGGCACCCAGGAAAGCAACAGGAATCAGCCAACCGCTGTAGTCCAACCCCTCCAGCTTCATCGCCGCGCGCGTCCGGCGCATCAGGTGCGCCTGTACACCCAGCAGCACGGCGCAGAGCAGACCGCTTACGAAGCGGCCGTTCAGGAAGAGCTGGGGCGCGGTGGCATAGAGGTCAAAGTCGAACACCAGCGACTTCATCAACCCAACCGCTCCCATCAGGAGCGCGCCCACAAGCAGGAGCCGCGACTGGTTGCGGAGGGCAAACCAGCAGAGGATAACGCCTTCAATACCCCAGCCCAGCGACACCCAGGCGCCGTCGAGCTGGATCGGGAGCGCCAGCGACGCAAAGGTCAGCCCTCCCACCAGAAAGCCCAACGTGTCCTGGCGATAGGCGGGCAGCCAGCGCCAGCCCAGCTTCACTAGCCCCACGTGCATAACGGCTGCCGCGAGAAAAACAGCGCCGGTCCATTTCTCCTGGTCGGCGTCGTGGAAGATCCAGTAGAGCGCCCCCATCAACATCAGCGAGTTGAGCGCGAGGCGCAGCAGGTCGACCGATCGCCCCGCGGTTCTGCGTTCGCCACGCAGCTTGAGTAATCCCAACGCGGCGAATTCGAAGAAGTAGATGAGTGAGAAGACCACGGCGAGAACCCAGTCGCGCGAACGCATCCAGTCCATCCACCCGATCATGTAGGCCACCGTGAACAGGAAGGCCAGGTTGTAGAGCACCTGCCAGTTCCGACGCAGTCCGAGCAGAATAACCGGCAAGTTGATCAACGCAATGTAGGCCAATGGGAATGCGCCCTTGTCGAAATCGCCCCCGATCAAGACCGGCGTCACAAATGCGCCCACCATCCCGATGACGGCGACCGACTGACTCTGGTAAACCAGCGACAGCCCAAACGTGGCCATGGCCGACACCAACAACGCCCCGCCGGTAGCCAACGGTCCGATCAGGTGATAGATGCCGTGTGCGGCGAAGACGCAAAAGTAGAAGAGTGCCGCGCCACCGCCCGTCAGCGACCGCGCCAGAAGCTGCAGCTTCTGCTTGCCGCGCACCTCGCACAGGTGACCCAGCACAATCAGTATCCCGCCGGAGACGAGGCCGAGTACCACGCGCGCGCCCGGTCCCAGCCAGGCGTTCTTGATGGCATAGCCCACCAGGAACACGATGCCAACCACCAGCACGCCGATCCCCGCAAAACTGGCCACCTTGCCGCCCAGCGTGACCTCGAGTCCGGGTCCCTTCTTCTTTCGCGGCGTCACGGGTGGCGGCTGGACTTCGGCCGACTTCGGGGCTGGGGATGTCGCGGTCACCGCAGCCGGTGCCGGCGGTGGTTCTGCTATGGCCGGTTCGGGTACAGGTGCGGACGGCGGCACCGGTTCCGTGACGGGGGCAGATGCGGGCGCGGAAACTCCAGCAGCCAGCCGTTCCTCCACCTCCTGAATGCGGCGCTTGGCGGAAACCGCCAGCGCCAGCGCAATGATCGACATCACCAGGGGTGAGACCACCAGAACAAAGACAAGCATAATGACAAACGCTTCCATATCAGACTCCTTCTGGGTGTCGGGTGTCGGGGAGCACGTTTGGACTAGCGGCTATCCCGTGCGCAGCTCATTCACAGCCCCACTGACACCTGAAACCCGACACCTGAAACCCTCTCTACATCCCTCTCCGAGTTACGCAGATTCCTCATCAAACACACCGGTCGAGAGATAGCGGTCCCCGCGATCGCAGACGACCGTTACGATCAGCGCGTTCTCAACCCGCGCGGCCAGCTTCAGCGCGGCCGCGACGTTGCCGCCTGAAGAAACCCCGCAGAGCAGACCCTCTTCGCGGGCCAGTTGACGCGTCATGGTTTCCGCTTCCTCGGTTGTGACCTCTACAATCTCGTCGAGCGCCTCACGATCGAAAATGGCGGGCAGATAAGCCTCGGGCCAACGACGAATACCGGGGATCTCGGCCCCTTCGGCGGGCTGAACACCGATGATGGAGACCGCTGGGCTCTGCTCCTTCAGGTAACGGCTAACGCCCATCGCCGTGCCGGTGGTTCCCATGCTGCTGACAAAATGCGTGATGGCCCCCCCCGTCTGCTCCCACAGCTCCGGGCCGGTGCCCTCGTAATGGGCCAGCGGATTGTCGGGATTGGCAAACTGGTTCAGGATGCGCCCCTCCCCCGCCGCGTCCATGGCCTCGGCCTTGTCGCGTGCGCCTTCCATGCCGTCGGCCTCGGGAGTCAGCAACACCTCGGCTCCGTACGCGCGCATAACGGAGACGCGTTCACGGGAGGCATTCTCAGGCATCGTGAGGACCATGCGGTAGCCGCGAATAGCCGCCACCATCGCGAGGGCTATGCCCGTATTGCCGCTGGTGGCCTCGAGCAACGTGTCGCCGGGACGGATCTCCCCCCGCTTCTCCGCCTCGCAGATCATGGCCAGGGCGGGACGATCCTTGACCGAACCGGCCGGGTTGTCTCCTTCAAGTTTCACGAGCACCGTGTTGCTGCCTGCCGCCAGTCGCTGCAGACGCACCAGCGGCGTCTGGCCAATCACCTGGTCGATGGTCTGGTAATCCATGAGCCTTGCGCTCCTCTTTTCACGATTGTCGACGGCCAGACGTTAGCATACAGTCTGCGCGGGAGAGAAGTATGGAAGTCACAATCAGACGACTGGATCGAAACATCCTCTTCGAGGCCGCCAGCGATAGCGGCAACACGATCCGCATGGACGGAGCGGCCGCGGGTGGGGGCAGCGGGAAGGGCTTTCGTCCCATGGAGCTGCTACTCGCCGGTATCGGCGGCTGCAGTGCGTTCGACGTGGTTGAACTGCTGCGCGAAGCGGGACAGGATCTGCAGGACCTCGCCATCACCGTGAGCGGCGAGCGCGCCGCCGACCGCACGCCGGCCGTCTTCACCACTGTTCATCTCGCGTACACGTTGGTGGGCACAATCGATCCCGCCGCGGCCGAGCATGCACTGGAAGTGGGCATCAAGCAGCAGTGCAGCGTCGGCGAGATGCTTGGACGTACGGCTGAAATCACCTACAGCTACAGGATCGAATCGCCATGAACCATCCACCGGCAGACAACTTCGAGACACTGGCGATACGGAGCCAGGGTGAGCGCTCCGCGTTCCAGGAGCACTCGGCCTCGATCTATGCCACTTCGAGTTTCCTCTTTGAGGATGCCGAGCAGGCGCGCCGCCGGTTTGCCGACGAAGAGGATGGCCCCATCTACTCCCGCTTTGCCAATCCGAATACCGACGAGCTGGCCACGAAACTGGCCCTGCTGGAAGGCACGGAAGCCGGGATCGCGACAGCCAGTGGCATGGCGGCCGTGTTCGGGAGCCTGGCCGGACTCCTCAAGGCCGGAGATCACGTCATCGCCTCACGCGCCCTCTTCGGCTCCACGCACCAGATCCTGACTCAGATCCTGCCACGCTGGGATATCGCGTGCACGTACGTGGACGGCACACAGCCCGATACATGGGATGCGGCGGTAACAGATCGCTCACGGATGTTCATCCTTGAGACGCCAACGAATCCCGGTCTCGACCTGGTCGACCTCGAACAGGCCGCGGCCTTCTCGCGCAGTCACGATCTGATCCTGAACGTCGACAACTGCTTCGCCACCCCCTACCTGCAGAATCCGGCCCCCTTCGGGGCCGACCTGGTGACGCATTCGGGCACCAAGTTCATCGACGGCCAGGGACGCGTCCTCGGCGGCGCCATCCTGGGGCGCGCCGACCTGATTGATTCCATTCGTTTCTTCGCACGCCATAGCGGGCCGTCGCTTTCGCCGTTCAACGCATGGATACTCTCAAAGAGTCTCGAGACCCTGGCGGTGAGAATGGAAGCCCACTGCGACCGCGCACTCGCGCTCGCGCGGTTCTTGGAAAGCGCTTCTGCCGTCGAGTGGGTCAAGTACCCCCACCTGCCTTCTCACCCCCAGCACGAACTTGCCTTGCGCCAGATGCGGCGTGGCGGTGCACTGGTCAGCTTCGAGCTGAAAGGTGGTCTGGACCAGGGAGGCCGGTTCCTCGACGCGCTGAAGATGGTCTCGCTGACCGCCAACCTGGGTGACACCCGCACCATCGCCACGCACCCGGCATCCACCACGCACGCCAAGCTAACCGAAGAGGAGCGGCGCGCCGCCGGCATCACCCCCGGCCTCGTCCGCATCTCCGCCGGCCTCGAAACCGAGTCCGACATTCTGGCGGATATCGCGCAGGCGATAGGCGGAGGGTGAGGGATTGACTCAGCCGTCTCCCGACGGCTTCGCGCTTCGGATTTTTGTTGGCGGAGGGTGAGGGATTCGAACCCCCGGTGACCTTGCGGCCACACATGATTTCGAGTCATGCGCATTCAACCGGACTCTGCCAACCCTCCGACTGGGTTCCAAAACGGAGCGGACAGGATAGGGAGTTGGCGGGACAATGTCAATTCCGCGGGACGATTTGAGATAGGCGAAATGCTTTTGCTTGCTTCCCTTACGGCCCTCTGCCACAATCCCGCCTCCCGTTTGTTTGAAGGTGGCGAGCGTAGCTCAGTTGGTTAGAGCACCTGGTTGTGGTCCAGGATGTCGCGGGTTCGAATCCCGTCGCCCGCCCCAGCTTTCCAACACCCCAGTAAAGAGGATATCGACATGGCACGCTGCTACAACTTCTGCGCAGGACCCGCGACCCTTCCGTTGAGCGTTCTTGAGACAGCTCGGGATGATATGGTGGACTACCAAGGCTCCGGCATGTCGATTATGGAGAGCAGCCACCGTGGCAAGCAGTATGCGGCTGTCCACGAAGAGGCCGTGGCCAATATCCGCGAACTGATGGGCGTTTCAGACGACTACGCCGTGCTTTTCCTCCAGGGCGGCGCCAGCACCCAGTTTGCCTACATTCCAATCAACCTGCTTGGCGAGGGACAGACGGCGGACTACACGAATTCCGGCGCCTGGGCCGCGAAGGCCATCAAGGAAGCCAAGTTGCTCGGCAACGTGAACATCGCCGCCGACTGCGGCAGCGAGATCCCGACACGCGTGCCCAGCGTGGACGAACTTCAGCTTACGGATGGCGCGGCCTACCTGCATGTCACCTCCAACGAAACGATCTCCGGAGCACAGTGGAAGATCTTCCCGTCGTGTGAAGCGCCGTTGGTGGCGGACATGTCCTCGGACATCCTGTCCCGCCCGGTCGACGTCAACCAGTTTGGCTTGATCTATGCCGGCCTGCAGAAAAACCTCGGCCCCTCCGGCGCAGCGCTCGTGATTGTCCGCAAGGATCTGACGGATCGCGTGCAGGAAAGCACGCCCACAATGTTCAAGTATGCGACGCATATCAAGGCCGGCTCGATGTTCAACACGCCCCCCTGCTTCTCGATCTATATCCTGAACCTGGTTACGCGCTGGCTCAAGAGCGAGGGACTGCAGAACATCTTCGACCAGAACGTTGCCAAGGCGGCCAAACTCTATGCGGCCATTGATGGAAGCGGCTTCTACCGCGGCACGGCCGTTCAGGAATGCCGGTCCGACATGAACGTGACCTGGAGGATTGCCAACGAGGACCTGGAGCCTGAGTTTATTAAGCAGGCTGACGCACAGGGACTGAAGGGCCTCAAGGGCCACCGGTCTGTCGGCGGCATCCGCGCGAGCATCTACAACGCCTTCCCTCCCGAAGGTATTGACGCTCTCGTCGCCTTTATGAAAAACTTCGAAGCCAGCAACGGCTAGATCCGCAACACAGCGCGCCCATAGTTCAATGGATAGAGCGTCAGCCTCCGAAGCTGAAAATCCAGGTTCGAATCCTGGTGGGCGCACCAGCCTTCGCGACTCACTACGTTCGCCGGCTACGGCTTGGCGTGCCAGCCTATTACCAACTCCTGTCCTGTTCTTCGCGTCAGCACGTGCCTTGACGTCAGCATCCCGTAGCCTCAAAGATCAATCTTTCGAGTGGCGATCACCGAAGAAGACGCTACACTACCCCCAGAAATCACACCCCGGTAGCTCAGCAGGACAGAGCGACGGATTCCTAATCCGTAGGTCGGAGGTTCGAGCCCTCTCCGGGGTACCAGCCTTCGCTCGCAGCGCAGCGTAGAGCGAAGGCTGTCACGCCGTAGTCATTTCGAGCTTGCGAGAAATGCGGAGGCGGACCCTGTGCCGCGCTGCGAGACTACGGCTTGGCGAACCACCCTCCTCGGATTGGCCCCTATCGCCGTCCTATATCCACTCGTGGCGGTGGAGGGCGTCGTGGCGGTGCTGCTCGTCGGCGTCCGTCCACTGCTGTACCGGCTGCGGGGAGGGCGAGCGTCGCTCCCGTGCGCCTGCCAGGGCAGCGTGAAGAACACGGACCCCGCCGGCACATTCTCGGCGCGACCATCAACGATCCAGCGCGGCCTGCCCTCGGAAACGTAGACAACCTCCATGCCCACATTGCGATGCAGGGGCAGCTCTTTCTGCGTCAGAGATCCGTAGCTTATGAAGGGTCCTTTCATACAGAGCAAGATTATCTGATGTTTCGGCGTAATAATAGAAAAGACGGACACGAATAAGGATGGTACCGTTGGCGCCACAGAAGGGAGATGGGTTATGACATCACGGGAACGCGTTCTTGCCGCCATCAATCACCAGGAGCCGGATCGTCCGCCGGTCGATGTCGGGGCGACCCCGAGTTCGGGTATCTCCGCCATTGCGTACGGCAACCTGAAACAGCACCTGGCCCTGCAGGGGGGGCACACGCGGATCTATGACGTCGTGCAACAGCTCGCCCAACCGGAAGACGATGTGCTGGACCGCCTGGGGGTGGATGTGATCGATGTCGGGCGCGCCTTCAATACGGCCGACAGCGATTGGTACGATATCAAGGTGGCCGACGGCCAGACGGCGCAGTACCCCACTTGGTTTCATCCCGAGCTGCGTGACGATGGCTCGTGGGTGGCACGCACCCCTGACGGTACGGACATTGCACACATGCCGGCGGGCGGCGCCTTCTATGACCAGAGCCATTTCCCGTGGCTAGATGGATATCCGTCCGATATGTCCGCAGCGCTTCCCGATGCGATGAGCAACGTGCTGTGGGCCGCGCTCGTACACAGTCCCTGGGATCACGCCTCCGAAGAGGGGTTCTGGGATGAGCTGCGCAGACGAACGATTGCCCTGCGCGAGTCGACGGACCGGGCCCTGATGATTGTATGCGGCTGCAACCTGTTCGAGTGGGGCACGTTCCTGCGGCGCATGGACAACTTCCTGATGGATCTCTTCATTGACGAGGCCAACGTGGAGCGACTCCTCGATGCCCTGATGGAAGCCCACCTGGCGACACTGAAGAAGGTCTGTGCAGCCGTTGGCGATGTCTGCGACATCCTTCGCTTCGGGGATGACCTGGGAATCGACACGGGGCCGTTCATGCCGCC
This sequence comes from Kiritimatiellia bacterium, assembly GCA_016783675.1. Lineage (GTDB taxonomy): Bacteria > Verrucomicrobiota > Kiritimatiellia > UBA8416 > JABMPJ01 > JABMPJ01. The sequence continues at coordinate 22,710 of JADHWE010000025.1, read as the reverse complement.
GGAACTCTATCGCAAACTCTTCAAGCCGCGGCACGCGCAGCTCTGCGCCTACGTACACGAGAACAGCAGCATGAAGACCTTCCTCCACTCGTGCGGGTCGATCTACAAGATCATGCCCGACCTGATCGAGGCAGGCTATGACGTCATCAACCCGGTCCAGACCAACTGCGTCGATATGGAGCCGGAGCGGCTGAAGCGCGAGTTCGGCAGTGACATCACGTTCTGGGGCGGGGGCTGCGATACGCGCGAAGTCCTCAACCGTGCCACGCCGGAAGCGGTCAAGGCACATGTCCTGGAGCGCCTCAACATCCTGGCACCTGGTGGCGGCTTTGTATTCAACACCGTCCACAACATTCTTCCCGAGGTATCCCCGGCAAATATCATGGCGATGTTCGAGGCCCTGGACGAGTTTGCGGGGCGGTAGGTCTCTCAAGGTCAGCGAAGAGGCCACCGTAGACCGGAGCGACGGGTCAGCAGGATTCCTGGCTTGCACCCCTACCCCGAACACTCTAGAAGTCATCCTATGAAAGCAATGAAACTGACCGGGATTGGCGCCATGGAGATGATCGAGGTGCCGGCTCCGGAGATTGTGAATGGGGACGATGTGCTGATCCGGATGCAGCGGGTCGGAGTATGCGGGTCGGATGTGCACTACTACCAGACCGGACAGATCGGCTCGCAGGTGGTCGAGTATCCCTTTGCGGTCGGGCACGAGGGCGCGGGTGTTGTGGAGGCAATTGGCGCGGATGTGACGAACGTCAAAGCCGGCGACCGGATTGCGGTTGAGCCGGCCATGTCCTGCGGTGAGTGTGATCAGTGCATGAGTGGGCGGCCGCATACCTGTCGCACGCTCCGCTTCCTGGGCTGCCCCCGGCAGGCCGAGGGATGTCTTTCTGAATTCATCGTTATGCCCGAGGCGTGCTGTTTCAAGGTGACGGACAAGACAACGCTGGACGAGGCGGCGCTTTCCGAGCCCCTTGCTATTGGGGTCTATGCCGTGAAGCAGTCCATTCCGATGCAGGGCGCCAAGGTTGGTATCCTCGGGTCCGGTTGCATCGGGCTGAGCGTGTTACTGCCGGCCAGGGCGCAGGGCGCGGAGGCGGTGTACGTCACGGACAAGATCGATAGCCGGCTGGAGCTGGCCAAGGAGGCAGGCGCCGTGTGGGGCGGGAACCCGGATACGGAAGATGTCGTCGCCTCGATTAAGGAGCTGGAGCCGGGCGGACTGGACGTGGTGTTTGAGTGCTGCGGCGAGCAGGAGGCGCTGGACCAGGCGATCGACATGCTCAAGCCCGGTGGCAAGCTGATGCTGATCGGGATCCCGCCTACGGCCGAACGTGTCACCTTCAAGATCGACGAGCTTCGTCACAAGGAGATCTGCATCCAGAATATCCGACGTCAGTGCCACTGCGTGCAGCCGGCGCTCGACATGATGGATCGCGGCGACTTCGACGTGACCGTGATGGGCACGCACCGCTTCCCGTTCGAACAGACCCAGGCCGCTTTTGACCTGGCCGCCTCCTACGAGGACGGGGTGCTGAAGGCGATGATTGACTTCAACTAGCATCGAATGGCGCCCGGATAACCTCCGGCTCGCGAGCCGGAGACGGCGTCGACGCAGAGATACCCTTGCCTGGGAGCCATTCTCGCCCAGCGTCCTGTCCCGGGCATCACGAGTAGATTTCTCTCATTTTTTCTTGCTTTCGCATCACTAATGCGCATCATTGCGCATCACAACAGAAGAGAACTCCCTTAAGGAAGTGATGCGAATGGTGACATTCAAGGGTACAGGTGTAAGAAATTTAAAGCTGCGTGGTGACACGTACTACTGGCGCCAGCGAATCGACGGGGTCCAGTATTCAGAATCACTACAGACGACAGATCATGAAGAAGCAATGAAGCGGATGGCGGAGAAGGTGGCCGCAGCGAAGAGCGGAGCCGCTCCCAAGGAGAAAAGAATGGCAAAGGCAAAAGATATCAGCAGTGAGTCCATAGATTACTGGCCACAGCTCAAAGTGCTCGACTGCACGATTCGTGACGGGGGATTGATGAACAACCATCAATTCAGCGAGGATTTTGTGAGGGGCGTTCACCGCGCACTGGTAACCGCGGGGGTCGACTACATGGAGATCGGCTACAAAGCCGATCAGAAGCTCTTCAGTCCCGATGAGTACGGAATCTGGAAGTCCTGCACAGAGGACAATATCAACCGCTTCTTCGGCGAGGAGGACCCCGGGATCAAAATCAGCGTGATGGCCGATATCGGTCGCACCGATGAGGACGACATTCTCCAGGCCGACAAGAGCCTGATCGATATGATCCGGGTGGCCTGCTATATCCACCAGATTCCCGCCGCCCTCGAAATGGCCAAGATGGCGAAAGACAAGGGCTATGAAGTAACCATCAACCTGATGGCAATATCCACCGTTCCGGAGTTCGAACTGAACAAGGGACTGGAGCTGCTTGGAAAATGCAGCGAGATAGACATTCTCTATCTCGTGGACAGTTTCGGCTCACTCTATTACGAGCAGATCGAGGATCTTATGCGCCGCTACCTGGGTGCCATGGAGCACGGTCAGCAGATAGGCATCCATGCCCATAACAACCAGCAGATGGCCTATGTGAACACGATCTGCAGCGCGATCAACGGCGCCACCATGCTCGACTCCACGATCGACGGCCTGGGGCGCGGGGCAGGCAACTGCCCAACAGAGCTGCTGCTGGGCTTCCTGCGCAATCCGAAGTTCCACCAACGCCCGATCATCGAAGCCGCCGAGAAGCTGACGCAGCCACTGCGCGAGACGGTTGACTGGGGCTACAGCATCCCCTACATGATCACCGGGCAGATGAATGAGCATCCGCGCTCAGCGATAAAGGTACGCGACAGCGAAAACAAGAACGCCTTCACGGCGTTCTACGATGAAATCCACGACGACTAGGCCAGGCTGTAGACTGTAGGCTGTATCAGAATCCGGCTCGCGGGGACGCTCGCCCTCCAGAAGCACCGGTTTCCTCCGGAAATGGAGGGCGAGCGTCTCGCGAGCCGCCCGGAGGGCGCCTTCTGATACAGACCCCTCTCGTCAGCCTTTTGTTGCGCTGGACCGACCAGACGGAGTAGAGTGCTCGCATGATTGGGAACCCATTTATCCACGACGATTTTCTGCTTCGGTCGGATGAGGCCCGTACGCTCTATCACGACTATGCCCGTGATCTGCCCATCATCGACTATCACTGCCACCTGCCGCCGGCCGAGGTCGCCGAAGACAAGCGCTTCGCGGACATGACGGATGTGTGGCTTGCGGGCGACCATTACAAGTGGCGCGCCATGCGTAGTAACGGGGTGGCCGAACGCTTCTGTACCGGCGACGCACCGGCTCGCGAGACGTTTGACCAGTGGGCAGCCACGATGCCCCACCTGCTCCGCAACCCGCTCTATCATTGGACCCACCTGGAGCTGGCACGTTACTTCGGGATCACGGATCTGCTCTCCCCGGAGACAGCCGATGCGATCTGGGAAGCCGGTAACGCGCGGCTGGCCGAATCGGACTTCTCGGCACGGGGGTTGATGAAGCAGTCGAAGGTCGTACTGGTCTGCACGACAGATGATCCTGTTGACACGCTGGAACACCACCAGGCCATCGCGGCAGATCCGAGCTTCGATGTCCAAGTGCTCCCGACATGGCGCCCGGACAAGGGAATGGCGGTTGAATCGGCCCCGACCTTCAACGCATGGGTTGACCGGCTTGCGGCAGCGGCAGATGTCGAGATCAACAACTACGCCTCCTATGTCGACGCGTTACACAAACGCCATGACTTCTTTCACTCGGTCGGCTGCCGCCTCTCCGATCATGGCGTCGAAACGATCTACGCCGCCGACTACACCGAGGCGGAGGTAGCCGGCATCTTCGACACGATCAGAAGCGGCACCGAACTGGACGCGAATGAAGTGCAGAAGTTCAAGTCGGCCATGCTCGTGCTCTTTGGCGAGATGGATGCCGAGAAGGACTGGACACAGCAATTCCATTACGGCGCATTGCGCAACAACAACTCGGCCATGTTCGAGAACGCGGGAGCCGATATCGGGTTCGACTCAATCGCGGACGTGGAGGTCGGAAAACCGCTCTCGAGCCTGTTGGACCGGCTCAACCGCAACGGGAAGCTGGCGAGGACCATTCTTTACAATCTGAATCCGCGCGATAATGAGCTGCTGGTGACAATGTGCGGCAATTTCCAGGATGGTTCGATCCCGGGCAAGATTCAACACGGGAGCGGCTGGTGGTTCCTGGACCAGATGGACGGCATGCTGCGCCAGATGGAAAGCCTGTCGCAGCTTGGACTACTGAGCCGCTTTGTCGGCATGCTGACCGACAGCCGATCGTTTCTCTCGTACACCCGGCACGAGTATTTCCGCCGGATTCTATGCAACATGCTGGGGAATGACATGGTGAATGGATTCATCCCCAACGATATGGAGTTGGTGGGTTCCATGGTCGAGCGAATCAGCTACCGCAATGCGGCGGACTATTTCGGGTTCGACCTCCCAGCCCTTTAATGAAGAACCGCACAAGGTTCTGAGCAAGGATTTGTAATGAAAAAGACAGCCAAAATCAATCTGCTCGGGCGGGAGACGCCTGCCGAACAGACCATTGCAGCATCGCCTTCGGCGATGACGCTGGGACAGTTGCAGCGGAACTACCAGGCCATACTGGATACGCGCGCGATTTACTACCCGGTCGCCTACCAGTTCCTGCGCAAGCTAGGCCAGGGACGGCAGGGGGCGGTGTTCCTCGGCCTCAGGCAGGGCGCACGCGGTTGCATCACGGAACATGCCATCAAGGTGTTCGATCCCGCGCTCTACCGTAGCCCGGAGGAGTACTGGACCGATATGGGTCGTATTGCCTCCCAGATCTCCCACCTCCAGCGCCTGCAGAGTCCGAACATCGTGACACGTCACACGTACGAAGAGACGTACGGAATCGGCTACGTGCAGATGGAAGCCGTGGACGGCATCGACCTGCGCACCTTCCTGTCGCGCAAGCATCTCGACCGAGCCATGGAGCAGAGCACGGCCGCGGAGATGGCGGCGTTCACGCGTTTGCTGTTCCGGTTGGAGGGCAACCGTATCAGCGTGCGGGCGGGACTGGTGCTCTACATCCTGCGCGGCGTGTTGCGCGGGCTCGAGCGATTGCACGAGATGAACTTCCTTCACTCCGATGTGAAGCCCGCCAATATCATGTTCGACCGGTTGGGGTACGTGAAGTTGATCGACTTCGGACGCGCCGTAACGGTCGGCGAGGAACTCAGCTTCCTGCTCGGATCGCCAATGTACATGTCGATCGAGACACATGAACGACGACCCGGAGGTCCGGAATCGGACCTCTTCAGCGTGGGCCTGGTGGCCCTCGAGATGTTGCGGGGATGCCCCCTGGTAGAGGATCCGGACCCCGGGGAAGAAAAACTGCTGGCCGTCAAGCGGGACCTGGGAGAGGACCTGCCGGACTTGCTGCCCGACGAGGTCCTGGAAAACGAAGACATGGTCTGGATGCTGCGCAAACTGCTGCACGCCGATCCTACCGGGCGCTATGCCAACGCCAAGGACGCCGATGCCGGTCACGAGGGCCTCGGCAAGATCAACAAGCGACGGGTGCGCGCCGGACAGGACACGGAATACGAGCGCGTGCTGTCCGACTACCTCGCAAAGTTGGTGGACATCAGCACCGACCGGATCGAAATGCCGGCCGAGGATACGACTGTCAACAGCAGTCGCGTTTTGCGCTGATGCCTATAACTGCTTGAGCTGCAGGCCCTGCTTCTTGAGCAGCTGAAGGAGACCTTCCTTGCCCGACAGGTGCCCGGCGCCGACCACGATCATGTGGACCTTCCCGGATTCCAGGAAGCCGACGATCTGCGCAATCCAGTTGTGGTTGCGATCGGTTACGAGGCTCTTGTAGACGACGGGATACTCCTTGAAGTTCTTGAGCAGGCTCTCATCCATGGCTTTCAGATCGCCGACAGCCCACGCATCAAGAATGGCGTCCATCTCCTCGTCAATGTTGGCGATATCCTCCATCGTCTGCCGCACGAGTGCATCCTGGTCCTCTGCGCTGATGGCATCAAACAGGCTCATCTGGTATTCAAGCGTTTCGAGTCCGACAACGGGTTTCCCGTCGGTCTTGGCCCGATTGAAGAAGTGCCAGTCGATTCCGTCGAACGCGCTGAATCCGAGGCTCTGCAGCCGCAGAGCGGTGATGGAGGTCGCGAAATACCACGGCTTGAATGCGTTGAACAGGGCGATATTCATGCCCATCTCGGCAATCTGCTTCTCGGCCATCGCCCACGTCTCCTTGGAGAGAGAGCCTTGGAGCGTAGCCTTACCTTCCAACATACCGGCCTTCAGCAGCGCCATCTGCTGGGCGGGATCCTGCGCAGCGGAAAGGTCGGCCTCCAGCACGAGAACAGCCGAATCGGCATACGCATTCTCGATGGCATCCGGCAGCGGATAGTGGCTCTTCTTCAGCAGGTGAACGGAGCCCTGCAGGTAGATATGGTTCGCGTCCTTGCTGATGCGCCAGAGGCAATGCGTAGCAGTGTCGGCGACGGCCCAAGGAACGAGAGCCGCTAGCGACAGGACAACACTGATGATAAAGAGCCTGCGCTGCATAGTATCCGCCCTTCCCTGCAAATGCGGTTCGGTAGGGCCCGCTCGGAGAGCGGGCTCTACCTCGCCTTTGATGATATCTACAGCCGCCATTCTTATGTTTTACCGCGATGAATACAATTTCGGAATTCAGACTCACATCGGCGGCTCGCTCGGCGAGCCGGGACTTCTGACTTCCGACCTCCGACCCGCAGTGCTATTCTTCCGCACATGCTTCAGACATTACGTGTCAAGAACCTGGCTATCGTTGAAAATATCCGGGTGGATTTTGCCGATGGACTGAACGTCATCACGGGCGAAACCGGTGCGGGTAAGTCCGTCTTTGTCGGCGCGCTGAACCTGATTCTCGGCGAGCGGGCCGACAAGTCGCTCATCCGGTCGGGCGAAGATCAATGCGGGGTCGAAGCCGCATTCCAGCTTGCCGACAGCGGCGACGTCGACACGCTGCTCGAAGATCTCGGCCTTGAACCGTGCGAAGACGGGATGCTCGTGATTCGACGGATCATCGCCGCTACCGGGTCGGGCAAGATACTCGTCAACGACGCCTCAGCCACTCTGCAAACCCTGAAGCAGCTCGGAAACCTACTGGTCGATATGCACGGTCCGCACGATCACCAGTCGCTCTTGAGCCCCGCGTTCCAACTCGACCTGCTCGATGCCTACGGCCACCTCTGGCCGACGCGCGCTAAATACGAAGACCTCTACACCGCCATGCGCGCGCTGGAAGAACAACGCGCCGAGCTGGATGGCGACGACCAGGACACGGCCGCACAGATCGATCTGCTCAGCTTCCAGGTCAAAGAGATCGAGGACGCCGAGCTGGAGAACACCTCCGAGGAGGAATTGGAGCAGGAGCACACGACCGTCGCCAACGCGCAGCGGATCATCGAACTGGCCAACGGTACGGACCAAGCCCTGGTCGAGGGCGAAGGCAACGCCTTCGATGCCATGGCGGTGGTGCAGAACGTGATGGGCGAACTGGCCGGCATCCTCCCCGACGCGGAAGAGTGGCGCGAAGAAGCGCAATCGATCGCGGTCCAGATCCAGGAGCTTTCGAGCACCATCACGTCACATGTGCAGAGTATCGACGGCGACCCCGCCCGACTGCAGTGGCTCGACGACCGCATGACGCTGCTGCACAAGCTCAAGCGCAAGTACGGCAGTTCCATCGAGGAGATCCTCGCCTTCCTGGAGAAAGCGCAGCAGCGCCTTTCCGATCTCGAGTCGCGCGGCGAACGATTGGCCGCACTCGACAAGGAGCTGACCGCCGCGCGCCAGAAGCTGCTTACCCAGGGCAAGGCGCTCAGCGAGGAACGTGCCAATGTCTCCGGCAAGTTGGCCAAGGCGATCACGAAAGCGCTGCAGCAGCTCGGATTCGCGCACGGTGCGTTCGAGGTACATCTCTCCGAATGCGAGCCGGCCGCCAACGGAATCGACGCCATCGAGTTCGGCTTTGCGCCCAACGCGGGCGAAGAGATGCGGGCGTTACGCGCGATTGCCTCCAGCGGCGAGATCTCGCGGGTGATGCTTGCCACCAAGGCCGTGTTGGCGGATCACGACCGCATTCCGGTGCTGGTCTTCGACGAAATCGACGCCAATGTCGGCGGCGAGATGGGCACCGCGGTGGGCGCGAAGCTCGCCACCGTGGCCGGCACGCACCAGGTGCTCTGCATCACGCACCTGCCCCAAGTGGCGGTCCAGGGCGCCAGCCACTATGTCGTCAGCAAGGGCGTCGAAGATGGCCGCACGCGCACACGCATCGCTCCCATCACCGGCCAGGAACGCGTCGAGGAGGTCGCCCGCATGCTGGGCGGCCGCGATCTAACGAGCGTGACATTGAAACACGCTAAAGAGATGCTAGCGGTCAAACAGTCGTCGTAAGTAAGCGTTACGTAAGTCAAAGGAACAATGGAATGGCAACACGTCGTAGAGGTCCGATTCGGATAGGCATCGTAGGCTGTGGTCGTGCAGGCTGGGGCATGCATCCGCCGGAGCTTGAAGGATGCCGCAGCACCTTCAAGATCGTGGCCGCATGCGACCCGATCAAGGAACGGCGCGAGATGATGGCGGAGACGTTCGGCTGCGCCACCTACAAGACCATCGAGGAACTGCTGGCCGATCCGAATGTCGAGATGGCTGACATTGCCAGCCGCTCGCCGGAGCACGTTCCCCATGCCATCATGGCGCTTAAGGCGGGCAAGAAGGTGTTTCTCGAAAAGCCGATTGCGATTTCATATGCGGAAGCCAAGAAGCTCGCGCGGGCAGCGGGCAGGTATCCGAACGCACTCTTCTTTCGTCACAATCGCCGCTTCGAGCCCGGGTTCCAGCATGTACGCGAGATCATCAACAGCGGCATCCTCGGCGATGTCTATGAGATCAAGCTGCGCCGCCACAGCTATCAGCGGCGCGACGACTGGCAGACGCTGAAGAAATGCGGCGGCGGCCAGTTGCTGAACTGGGGCCCGCACATCATCGACCATGCGCTGCGTTTCCTCGACGGTAAAGTCGACAGCGTCTGGAGCGATCTGCGCAATGTCGCGGCCGCGGGCGATGCGGAAGACCATGTGCACATCATTCTGAAGGGCGGCCAGAACAGTCGTGTGGTCGACCTGGAGATCAGTGGCGGTGTAGCGAAGGGCGAGCCCGTCTACATCGTGTTCGGCAGCAAGGGATCACTCACCACCGACGAGAAGACCATCAAGCTGCGTTACCTGAACCCAAAGAAGAAGCTGGCGCGGCGCCGGGCCAAAAGCGGCACACCGCCACTCGGCGTCTTCGGCTCGGAAGACAAGCTCTACTGGATCGAGAAAGAGATCCCGGTGAAACCCAAGGCACGCTGCAACATGAACAGCATCTGGGCCCACCTCTACGCCACCATCCGCGAAGGCGCCCCCTTCCCCATCAAACTGGAACAGGCCCTGCAAGTCATGGAGATCGTCTCCCTGGCTCGGAAGGGCACAGTATTCGACACGAAGTAGCCGGCAGCCAAGGCGTCGTCAGAAGCTCCACGTTTCATGGCTAGCGATATCTGTGAGCGCAACGCGGTTTTTCGGAGGGGCGCTGTCGGCGGGGTAGCCGAGGGTGAGGAGTTCTACGACGACGATGTCGTCTGGGATGTTGAGGAGGGCGCGGACCTTTTCGGGGAAGAACGACCCGATCCAGCAGGTACCGAGGCCTTCTTCAACCGCCTGCAGTGCCATGTGTTCGATCGCGATGGCGAGATCGATCGGGTGGGCTGACTGACCGCAGCGCATCACGTAGTCGGTGTTGGTCGCGCAGCAAGCAATCACCACCGGCGCTTCGCCGACGAAGGTCTGGCCGCTGGCAGCTTCCACCAGCTTCACGCGCATGGCCTCGTCCTGCACCACCACGAAGCGCCACTCCTGCACGTTACGCGCCGAAGGCGCCAGCCGCGCGGCTTCCAACACCGCCTCCAGCTTCTCCGACTCTACGGTGCGGGCCTCATATCTGCGTACCGAATATCGCTTCCTGATCTGATCCAAAACCGCCATGGTCATTCCCTCCTACAGCCTACAGCCTAAACCCCTACAGCCTTGTCAATGCTTCCATCAGCAACACCACCCGCCCGACGCCGGGCTGGCCGGGAGCGGGACGGATCGCGCATTTGACCAGACGCCAGCCGGGACGTTCGCGACCTTCCGCGTCGCGGATGGGCTGCTCGGCGGCCTGGGCGAGGGTAATGACGTCAGCAATGGGAACCTGGTCGAACGACAGCTCGTGACGACGGCGCTGCCAGCCGGATGGACCGGCTTCAGAAAGCTCGCGCATCTCGGGCGCCTGTCCCGCCGGCAGCAGTCCCCCGATCAACGCCGCCAGGGGTGGCGCGGGCGACTGGCATTCCTCGAAAGCTGAGTACGCGGCTTCGTACGCCGCCAGGTCGGCGCGCACGGCGGCCAGCCCCTCGAGATCGGTGGTGCGGCGCACCATCGTGAGGCGATAGGCATCCGCCTGTTTCGCCGTGTAGATGGTCAATGCCACTGCTCCCGCGAGAGCCAGCAGCACAACGAGAACCGCAAGGCGCATGGTCCACGATTTGCTCATCGCGCGCCCCCTTTCATCACCGTAAAGGGTATGCGCTCGCTGGCCAGGGCCTCGCCTCGTTTCAGTTCTGGAATCGCACCCGATTCCGCCAGAACCGGCAGAATAACCTCACACTGGTTCCAGTCGGGCGACGTTCCACGCACCTCGGTGCGCTCCTTGCTCAGCTGCACGGTGTCCAGGTAAAGCCCGTTCGCGCCGGCGGTTTCCATCAGCTGCACGAGCTGCGTGATCAGCGACGGTTCCATGGCCGTAAGGAACGGCGCCATGGCGTCTTTACGCTCCTGCACGGCATCCTGCACGGTGCGCAGCGCGTCACGTCCACGCGCGGTGACATGATAGCCGGCCAGGGCATCGATCTGCTCGGAGACGCCCTGTTCGACGTCGCGCGTGCGGGTCTTCAGCGTCCACAGCGCAAACCCGTCGGCCGCCGCCAAGAGCACGGCAGCACTGAGGGCAAGGGCCAGTGTGCGCATCCCGCGGCGCCGGTCGCGTCGTGACAGGTCCGCGTGCGTGATGTCGGCACAGCGAAGGTTACAGCGGTAGGGCCCGGGCAGAAGCGCGCGCGCCGCGACGGCGCGCACAAGAAAAGCTGAAGGGGCATCGACCGTCTGCCGCGTCCCCGGTCCACCGAGCGCCTGCCAGAGGGCATCGACGCGTTCGGGTGTGGCGGCTGGGCCGCACCATACCCATGCGGCGGGCGCCGCATCGGGTTCGGTCGCTCCAACAAGGTGACGTATCCGGTCAGTATCGTCCGCGCGCACGGTGTGGGCTGACGCGAACTGGGTCCCCTGCCCTTTCACCAATGTCAGGTGCGTATCGTCCAGCCATGCCACCACGCGGGGCGCCGCGAGATCGGCGGGCGGCAGCTCGCGCAACGCCTGGGTCCATAACGCCAGCCCGGCCTGATCGAGCACCATCGGATCGAGGCCACGCGCGTCGCACGCCGCCAGCTTCTCGGTGACGTGCGTCCGGCGTGCCGCGGCGGCAAGGCCGCGACATGAGCCTTGCTCGGTACGCTCAACGTCGATAAAGGTATGGACACAGTTATCCAGCGCAAAGGGAAGCTGGATATCCAGCAGCGTGGGGAAAACCTTCCGCGCCTTTGAAGCAGAGCCATATGGCGCTTCGACCCAACGCGTGAAACTCTCGCGCTCGGACATGACACTCACGACCGGCAGTCCCTCGGCCGCGAGCCGATTGATCGCGCCGGCATCGACCGGTGAACAGACGACCTTCCCGCGCACGCGCTCAGCGCGCACGGCAACACAGTGGTCCCCCTGCAGGTCCACGCCATAACACGCACGCCAGCCGGAGAGAGCCGCTTCAAATCTATGTGCTCCGCTCGCCATGGAAAGAGAGCATAGCGGGAGAGTGATGCGGGGTTCAAGGGCAGACGGCGAACCTGCACGGCAATCTACGGCGTTGCGGCTCGCTCGGAGAGCTCGCCCTGCCTAACCGAGGACAAGGTAGGGCGAGCTCTCCGAGCGAGCCGTTCCAGACCAAACCAACAGCCCCGCCCACATGCGCCATTATGACACACATCAGGGCCAAGGGGCGGCAAGCGAGACATTCTGGCGCAGTTTCCCGTGCCTCACTTTGTGCGACCGATCCTGTTGATAAGTTATATTATATTCATAATCAACATGTTATGCACATTATGACATCTACTGCATCTGTGTTGGCACGGGCATTGCATATGTATCGGGTGAATTTATGTGACTAGAAAGGAATATCATGTCGAAAGTACTTGGAATTGACTTAGGGACGACGAACTCCTGCATGGCGGTCATGGAGGGGGGCGAGCCGGTGGTGGTACCGAATGCCGAAGGGCAGCGGACGACTCCTTCTATTGTGGCGTTTGCGAAGAATGGTGAGCGGCTGGTGGGCCAGCCGGCCAAGCGCCAGGCGGTAACCAACCCGGAACATACGGTCTTCTCGATCAAGCGCTTCATGGGCCGTAAGTTTGACGAAGTTGCGCACGAGAGCACGCTGGTGCCTTACGATATCGTCAAGGCGTCCAACGGCGACGCGCACGTGAAGATCGAAGACAAAACCTTCTCCCCGCCCGAAATCTCCTCGATGATTCTGCAGAAGATGAAGGCGGATGCGGAAGCCTATCTCGGCGAAACCATCACGCAGGCGGTCGTTACGGTGCCGGCCTACTTCAACGACTCGCAGCGCCAGGCCACCAAGGACGCGGGCAAGATCGCGGGCCTTGAAGTGCTCCGCATCATCAACGAGCCGACGGCGGCCTCGCTGGCGTACGGACTGGACAAGAAGAAGGACGAGAAGATCGCGGTCTACGACTTCGGCGGCGGCACGTTCGATATCTCGGCGCTGGACATCGGTGACGGCGTGTTCGAAGTGAAGGCGACCAACGGCGATACGCATCTCGGTGGTGACGATTTTGACCAGACGATCATCGACTGGCTGATCGAGGAGTTCAAGAAGGACAACACGGTCGACCTCTCGCAGGACGCCATGGCGCTGCAGCGTCTCAAGGAAGCTGCTGAGAAGGCCAAGTGCGAACTCTCCAGCTCACAGCAGACCGATATCAACCTGCCGTTCATCACGGCGGACGCCTCCGGGCCGAAACATTTGACCGTAACCCTGACGCGCTCCAAGCTCGAACAGCTCGGCGAGGCGCTCCTCGACCGCACGAAGGGGCCCTGCAGCAACTGCATGCGCGACGCCGATATCAGCGCGGTTGACGAAGTCATCCTGGTCGGCGGCATGACTCGCATGCCGAAGGTACAGGAGATGGCCCAGGAGATTTTCGGCAAGGAGCCGCACAAGGGCGTAAACCCGGACGAGGTCGTCGCGATCGGCGCCGGCATCCAGGGCGGCATCCTGAAGGGCGAAGTCAAGGACGTGCTGCTTCTCGACGTGACCCCGCTTTCGCTCGGTATCGAGACGCTGGGTGGCGTGTTCACCTGCCTGATCGAGCGCAACACGACGATCCCGACGAAGAAGAGCGAAATTTTCAGCACGGCGGCGGACAACCAGCCGACCGTTGAAATCCACGTCCTGCAGGGCGAGCGCAAGATGGCGGGCGACAACAAGTCGATCGGTCGCTTCCATCTCGACGGCATTCCGCCCGCGGCGCGTGGCGTACCGCAGATCGAGGTGGCTTTTGATATCGACGCCAACGGTATTCTGCACGTCTCGGCCAAGGACCTCGGCACGGGCAAGGAGCAGAAAATCACGATCACCGCTTCGAGCGGCCTGGACGACGGCGACATCGAGAAGATGGTGAAAGACGCCGAGTCACACGCCGAGGAAGACGCCAAGAAACGGGAGTCCGTCGAAACCAAGAACACGGCTGAGAACATCGTCTACCAGACCGAGAAGCTCCTCAAGGAGCAGGGCGAGAAGGTTCCTGACGACAAGAAGAGCGGCGTTGAGGCGGCGATCGAGGATCTCAAGACGGCGATCAAGGCGGACGACACTGACGAGATGAAAGCCAAGATGGAAGCACTCAACACGCAGATGCAGGCCATCTCGGCCGATCTCTATGCGCAGGCCGCCCCCGAGGGCGCACCGGGCGCTGAGGGCGGTCCCGCCCCCGAAGGCGACGCCGGTGAAGGCGAAGCCCCGGCCGAGGAGAAGAAGGAAGAAGAAGAAGGCGAAGTCATCGACGCCGATTTTGAAATGGTTGACGACGACAAGAAGTAAGAGGGACCGGCATCCTGCCGGTCGGTAGTGTTCACAACAACAGACAGAGGAGTAGGAGCAGTATGAAGATCAAACCGTTGGGAGATCGCGTTCTCGTGCAGCCCGTCGAGGAAGCCGAAGTGGCAAAGGGTGGTATCATCATCCCTGACACGGCCAAAGAAAAGCCCCAGGAGGGCAAAGTGGTTGCAGTCGGCACCGGCAAACTGGATGAAGACGGCAAGGTCATCCCGTTCAACGTGAAGAAGGGCGACATCGTGCTGATGCCGAAGTACGGCGGCACGGAAGTGAAATTGGACGACAAGACGTACCAGATCGTGCGTGAGGACGACATCCTCGCCGTGATCGGCTAACGTTTCTTTTATTAACTGAGCTATACAGGAGTTTATGTAATGGCTAGTGGAAAACAGATGAAGTATGAAGGCGATGCCCGCCAGGCGATCCTGGCCGGTGTCGAGAAGTTGAGCAAGGCTGTGAAGACCACGCTCGGTCCCTGCGGCCGCAACGTGATCCTTGATAAGAGCTTCGGCTCCCCGACCATCACCAAGGACGGTGTCACGGTCGCGAAGGAAATCGAGCTTCCCGATAAGTTCGAGAACATGGGCGCCCAGATGGTGCGCGAAGTGGCGAGCAAGACCAGCGACATCGCCGGTGACGGCACCACGACTGCAACGCTCCTGGCCGAGGCGATCTATCGCGAAGGCCTGAAGAACGTTACTGCGGGCGCCAACCCGATGAGCCTCAAGCGCGGCATCGACCAGGCCACCGCGGCCGTCGTCGCCGGTATCGCCAAGCAGGCCAAGAAGGTCAAGGAGCACACCGAGATCGCCCAGGTGGCGACCATCTCCGCCAACGGCGACACCATGATTGGTGACATCATCGCCGACGCGATGGACAAGGTGGGCAAAGACGGCACGATCACGGTCGAAGAGGCCAAGACGATCGAGACGACCCTGGACGTGGTCGAGGGCATGCAGTTCGATAAGGGCTACCTCTCGCCGTACTTCGTCACAAACGCCGACAGCATGGATGCGATCCTTGAGGACGCGCTGATCCTGATCCACGAGAAGAAGATCTCGAACCTGCAGGATCTGCTCCCGCTGCTCCAGACGGTGGCCAAGAGCGGTAAGCCGCTCATGATCATCGCCGAGGACGTCGAGGGCGAGGCCCTGGCCACGCTCGTGGTGAACCGCCTGCGCGGAACGCTGCAGTGCTGCGCTGTCAAGGCCCCCGGCTTTGGCGACCGTCGCAAGGCCATGCTCGAAGATATCGCGATCCTGACCGGCGGGCGCTGCCTGACCGAGGATCTCGGCATCAAGCTCGAGAACGTCACATTGGACGACCTCGGTGGCGCGAAGCGCATCACGATCGACAAGGAAAACACCACGATCGTCGAAGGCGCGGGCAAGACCTCTGATATCCAGGGTCGCGTCACGCAGATCAAGCGTCAGATCGAAGAGACCACCTCGGACTACGACCGCGAGAAGCTCCAGGAGCGCCTGGCGAAGCTGGCCGGTGGTGTGGCTGTCATCAACGTTGGTGCGGCGACCGAGACCGAGATGAAGGAAAAGAAGGCCCGCGTCGAGGACGCCCTGCACGCCACGCGTGCTGCCGTTGAAGAGGGTGTTGTGGCCGGTGGCGGTGTTGCACTGCTGCGTGCCCAGAAGGAAATCGACAAGGTCGAGGCATCCGGCGACGAGGCCGTGGGCGTGCAGATCATCCGTACGTCCATGGAGGCCCCGCTGCGTCAGCTCGTGGCCAATGCCGGCATGGAAGGCGCCCTGGTAGTCCAGGAAGTCAAGAAGGCCAGAGGCACGAAGGGCTTCAACGTGGCTACCGGTGAGTACACCGACATGATCGCAGCCGGCGTGCTGGATCCGGCCAAGGTGACCCGCTCGGCCCTGCAGAACGCGGCCAGCATCTCCGGCCTGCTCCTCACGACCGAATGCATGGTCACGGAGCTTCCGGAAGATCCGAAGCCTATGGCCGGTGGTGGCGCCCCTGACATGGGCGGCATGGGTGGTATGGGTGGCATGGGCGGCATGATGTAAGTCGCTTTTGTCGTTTGACCTATGAGAACGGGGCGCATACAATGCGCCCCGTTCATTTTTTTCTCAGTGGAGGGTGACTTTTTGAACACAGAACTGCTTGAACAAGCCAAAGACCGGGTGACCAGCATACCCGTTCTGATCAACATGGTGTCGAAACGCGTACGCCAGCTCAATGCCGGTTTCCGGCCTTACGTACGCCCCGAAGATCCTAACGAGGACAGGGTCGATACCGCCCTCCGTGAGATCGCCCAGGGCAAGATTATCGCCGAGCTGGATTTCTCCGCCGAGGACTAAACCGTGTCGTCCCGCCAAATCACCGTCAACCGACGGGCCCTGCGGGACTACCATGTACTCGAACGCGTTGAGGCCGGCATCGAATTGCGCGGGACGGAGGTGAAATCCATCCGTCTCGGCCACGTCAGCATGATCGGCGCCTACGCCCGCGTCGAGAAGGGCGAGGCCTGGCTGTTGGGGTTGAACATCTCGCCTTACGATCACGGCAACCAGTTCAACCACGACCCCGAACGTCCACGCCGTCTCCTGCTGCACAAGCAGGAGATCCATAAACTCCAGGCCCAGGCCGAGCAGAAAGGTCTCGCCCTGGTACCACTGGCCATGAATTTCCGCCGCGGCCGGGTCAAGGTAGAGATCGGCGTCTGCCGCGGCAAACAGGCCCACGACAAACGCGAAACCATCAAGCGCCGCACCGCCGACCGTGAAGCCGCGCGCGCCATGCGGCAGAGGTGATCTGGAATCGACCACGAAGGACACGAAGATTAGAAAGGGCATGCTGGCGCATCCAGCAAGACGCCGTTTGTTGGCAGATCACTGCGTTCGGCTACACGCGTCAGCGTATCCTTCGTGATCTTCGTGGTTAACACGTCTTCCGGAGCTTGCGTCACAGCACGAATACTGGCACTATCAGCATACCGTTACGTCAAAGGAGACCTGAACATGATCGCTTTCTTTTCTGGCACCCCTGGCCCTGTTGAAATTCTAGTCATTCTTGTCGTGATCCTTCTGCTTTTTGGGGCCAAACGCCTGCCCGACCTAGCCCGTTCGCTGGGCCGCAGCCTAAGTGAATTCAAGAAAGGCAAAGCGGAAGGGAAGAAAGAGCTGGAAGACACCCTCTCCACGGAGGAGAGTTCAGAAGAGACAGAGGGCAAGCAGTAACCACTGCTCACTGCTTACTGCTCACTTCCCCCAGCCGGGATCGTAATCGGCTCATAGCTGGTCGCGGGTGCACCCAGTGAATCCGGCAGCGCCAATTCCGGCATGACGGGAGCGGCGGCAGCCGGCGGGTTGTTGTAGGTTTCAATCCTATCTTCCAGCGTCTCGAGCTGTTCGGTTGCCCGGTCGCCCCATATGCTGTCGCCACGTGAAGCCACCATGTCTTCGTACACGATGCGGGCGTCATCAAAACGGCCAAGCTGCTCCAGGCAGCGCGCCTGTCCCATCAATGCCGTGGCCGCCAGGAAGTGCTTCGGGTCGACTGCCGCGAACGCCTTGAAGGCCGCCTCGGCCGCCTGCAGCTCACCGCGTGCTTCGCGACAGTGAATCAGTCCCACTTCGGCCACGCTGGCCAGCTCGTGATCGGCATAGCGACCGGTGAAGTTCTCGTAGTGCGTCATGGCACCGTTGTAGTTGCCCATGTCATAGGCCGCCTTGCCAAGCTGCAGCAACGCCAGGGGCGCAGAAGGCGTTGAACCGTAGTCGGCCACGATCGCTTCCAGGTCCTGTGTCGAACGCACGGCCGCAAGCTGGGCCGACGCGTCGGCGACGGCGCGCCGCTTGTGCGACCGGTACATGTTGGAGCCGAACACGACCACGGCAATCACGGCCGCCACAATCGTGATCTTCGTTCCCTGTTCGGCCCAGAACGTCTTTAACTGTTCCAGTTCAGGTATCCCGCCTTCGAGATGCTCTGCGTGGTGCTCTGCGTGGTGCTCTGCGTGGTGCTCTGCGTGGTGCTCTGCGTGGTGCTCTGCTTCCATGTTCATGTGGCCATCCTGTCTTAAAATGCAAAAGGCCCACCATTGAACCCGTTTCGCGCCTCCGAATCAAGCATGCAATCGAACAGCACGACGAACACGACGGGATTGGACGCCTTTCGACGTACATGCTACGGTGCGGGCGCTATGGAAATGTTGGAGTTCTATGCGGCGGCGATCCCGGGTACCGAAAAGGCGCTCTGTGAAGAGTTGCGGGAGTTGGGATTTGCCAGTGTACGGCTGAATCGCGGGGGCGTCCCATTTCGCGGTGAGCCATCAGAAGGATGGCGCGCTTGCCTGGAGAGTCGGATCGCCCAGCGCATCCAACTCCTGCTGGGGCGCTTCCCCTGCCCCTCAGAGCAAGCGCTCTTCGATGGTGTACAGACGATCGACTGGTCAGCCTACCTGACGCCCAACCACACCCTTTCGGTCAGCGCGGTCTGCATCGCCAGCACCATCACGCACAGTGGCTTCGCGGGACTGAAGGTGAAAGACGCTATCGTCGACCAGGTGCGCGCGCGAACCGGGCGTCGTCCGTCGGTTGACCGCGAAGACCCGGATATTCGTGTCTTTCTCTATCTCGCCAACAACAAGGCCACACTCTACCTCGACCTCTCTGGTGAGCCGCTGCACCGCCGGGGTTACCGCAAGGAGACCGGCGATGCGCCGCTCCGGGAGACCCTCGCCGCCGCCATGCTCCGTATGTCAAGGTGGGACCGCAGCAGCACACTGGTCGATCCGATGTGCGGCTCGGGTACGATCGCCATCGAAGCGGCCATGTGGGCACGCAACATGGCACCCGGCCTCACGCGCAAGCAGTTCGGCTTCGAACGCTGGGCCGGCTTTGGGGCCGACGACGACGAAGCGCTGCGGACCATGCGCGGCGAGCTGCGTGCGGCCGTGTCCGGCCAGGTGCCGCGTATCATCGCCGCCGACAACGATCCGAACGTACTCGACATGGCCCGCGCCAATGCGCGCGCAGCCGGCGTGAAGCTTGCCTTCAAAGAGCGCGATGTGCGGGAGATGCAGGGCGACCAGGCCGCCCACATTATCGTCACGAATCCCCCTTACGGCGTGCGCCTCGAAAAATCGCCCACCTTCTGCCGCGAGGTCACCGCCATATTCAGCCGCCTGCACGGCTGGCGCGTCTGCCTGCTGGCGGGATCGCCCGACTACGAGCGCGAGCTTTCGGCTACGCCCCAGTACAGGAGGCGCCTATCCAACGGTGATATTGACTGCGTTTTTCTTGTATACGACATCGATTAAGGATAGGAAGAGAATCAACCACTGAATCGGTTGACGAGAACGGCGACGAGAACGGAATACGAGGCGGACTCCGTCCAATCTCGTCCACCGCTATCGTCGCCCGCTATCGTCCACCGAAAACCTAACGTGGTTTAGGCAGGATAGAACCATGATCAATACAACATTGAAACTGGGTGTGAACGTGGATCATGTCGCGACCCTGCGGCAGGCGCGCGGGACCGACTACCCGAGCGTGGTTGAGGCGGCCCTGGCCTGCGAAGCCGCCGGCGCCCACGGCATCACCATCCACCTGCGCGAAGATCGTCGGCACATTCAGGATGCCGACGTCTATGCCGTACGCAAACAGATCGCCACCCGTCTCAACCTGGAGATGGCGAACCACCCCGAGATTGTCGGGATTGCCCTCGACGTACTGCCCGAGGAGGTCTGTCTCGTGCCCGAAAAGCGCGAGGAGCTTACCACGGAAGGCGGGCTGGATGTTGCCGGCAACATAGACGCCCTGCTCGAACCGGTGCGACGCATGAAGGAAGCCGACATCATGGTCAGCATGTTCATCGATCCCGACCCCGAACAGATCCGGGCCACCGCCACGCTCGGCGCGCCCTGCATCGAACTGCACACCGGCACCTTCTGCGATCTGCCCCCCGAGAATCGCGGCCCCGAGCTGGAGCGGCTGGTTAAGGGCGCAGGCCTGGCACACGAGTTGGGCATCCAGGTGAATGCCGGCCACGGCCTCACTATCGGAAACGTATCCGGCATCTTTGATGTTCCCTTTATGGACACACTCAATATCGGCCACAGCATCGTCTCGCATGCCGTGATGGTCGGGATGTCGGCCGCCGTCCAAGCCATGCTCGATGCGATGGCGCCCTACGCCGGAGGGAAGGTGTAGCCGTGGAAGTGCTGGGTACAGGCATCGACTTGGTTGAGAACGATCGCATGCGCGAGACGCTCGCGCGTTGGGACGGCCGTTTCAAGAATCGCGTCTTTCATCCCGCCGAACAGGCCTACTGTAACAGCAAGGCGGATCCACCCAGCCACTATGCCGCCCGGTTTGCCGTCAAGGAGGCGGTGACCAAGGCCATCGGAACGGGTATTGGACCCCACATCGGCTGGCTCGACATGGAAGTGGTGCGCAACGAAGAGACCGGCGCCCCGTCGGTCCGCTTCGGCCCCGCCGTAGCCCAGATGATATCAGAACGGAAGATCCGCGAGGTCCTCATCAGCTTGTCCCACACCCGCAACTATGCGGTTGCCCATGCGTTGCTGATTGGGACTTAGCCGGAAACGGAGAATCAAAACATGGATATACAGGATTGTTTTTCCCTCATCTTTCCCATCCTGTGAATCCATGTGAATAATAGGGACTCAGCCAGAGGGGGGGACAGGTCATGAAACTGGTGACTTCCACACAGATGCGCGAGCTGGACCGGCGCACGATTGAGGAGTTCGGGACACCGGGTGAGGTCCTGATGGAGCGCGCCGGGCGGGGCGTAGCCGCCGCGGTACTCCGCTTGGCCGGACTCACCGGACGCCTGGGATGTGTGCGGTGCGTGGCCGGCAAGGGCAACAACGGCGGCGATGCGTTCGTGGTGGCCCGCTGCCTGCACGAGATGGGCCTGACGGTACAGCTCATACTCGCCGCGAACCGCGACGACCTCCAGGGCGATGCCCTGATCCATTTTGAACGTATGCTCGAAGCCGGCGTGCACCCGGTGTCGCCGGCACACGCCGGAGGGCTGCCTCCCGACAATGTCGATGCCGATCGCGAGTTGGTTGTCGAAGGCATCCTCGGCACCGGGATCAGCGGAGCGCCGCGTGGGGCAGCCGACGAAGCAATTGCATTGGTCAACCAGCTTGGCATCCACCGACCGGTCATTGCGATTGACGTTCCCTCCGGTCTCAACAGCGATACGGGCGCGGCGGAAGGAGCGGTCGTGCGGGCCGACCTGACGGTCTCGATGGGGCTGCCCAAGACCGGACTTGTCTCGCTGCAGGCAGCCGATGCCGTAGGCAACATCGAGGTCGTCGATATCGGCATCCCCTCCGACTACATTGCGGAGCTGCCCGGTGAGACCGAACTCATCACCCCCACTGATTTGCGTCATCTTTCCCCACGCAGGACGCGCGCGTCACACAAGGGCACCTACGGTCACGCGCTGTTGATTGGCGGTAGCCGCGAGTTCTCGGGCGCCATCGCGATGGCGGCCATGAGCGCCGTGCGGTCCGGGGTCGGCCTGGTTACCGTTCTGACCCCCTCCGACATCGCCGCTACCGTAGCCACGCTTGTGCCGGAAGCCATGGTGCATGGCGCCACCGATCGGGTCGACGGTTCGCTTGCCGCCGAAGCGCTGACCAACTGGCCGCACGAACTGAGCGATTTTGATGCCATTCTCATCGGTCCCGGTCTTACCCGCTCACTGGATGCCCAGGGCTTGTGCCGCACTGTGATTGAGGCGGCTACCGTACCGCTGGTGCTCGATGCCGACGCGTTGCCCGACGCGGACAACGCGGGCCTGTTGTCCACCGCACGCGCACCGTTGGTGCTGACCCCGCATCCCGGGGAGATGGCGCGTCTTCTGGGCTGCGATACGGGGACCGTCCAGGCCGACCGGTTGCAGACGGCCCGACGTGCGGCGGCGCAGACCGGCGCTACCGTCGCACTGAAAGGCCACGGCACCATCGTGGCCGAACCGGACGGTAGTGCAGCGATCAACCCGACCGGTAACCCCGGCATGGCCTCGGGCGGGATGGGCGACGTGCTGGCCGGACTCCTCGCCGGGTTCCTGGCCCAGGGCATGGCACCGGCCGACGCGGCGCGCGTGGCCGTCTTCCTGCACGGGCGCGCCGCCGACCTGGCCGCATGGCAAAGCGCGCAGCCCAGCCTGACCGCCGGCGACGTCATCGAGACGCTCGCACTCGCCTTTCGTGATGTGAGTGTGGTGTAGTCTCGGCTCGCTCGGAGAGCTCGCCCTACCTGGTCGTGGGTTGGGTAGGGCGAGCTCTCCGA